>JBDKLV010000026.1:0-12930 GCA_039795455.1 Actinomycetota bacterium | reverse complement strand
CTCGAGGCAGTTGCAGACGACGTCCGTGAGGAAGCTCAGGACGGTCTGCAAGAACTAGCAAAAAAGACAACCGCACTAAAGAAAGAGGCCACCATGGCAGTAAAGACCGCAACTAAGAAGGTCGCCAAGAAGAAGCCAGCCGCTAAGAAGGCTGCTCCTAAGAAGGCAACCGCTGCAAAGAAGCCAGCTGCAAAGAAGGCTGTTGCAAAGAAGGCAGCTCCTAAGAAGGCTGTTGCAAAGAAGACTGTTGCAAAGAAGACCGCAGCTCGCAAGCCAGCAGCTCGCAAGACTGCAAAGAAGTAGTCTTTCGAACTTCTAACTTCGAGAAAGATCCCGCTGAGTAATCAGCGGGATTTTTCTTTGCCCGGATGTTCTATGCCAGGGTCTGTCGAAATTGCTGGGTTAGGCTGAACGAGATTTCAGGAGACAAGTGTCAAAGCAGACCACCAAGCGCCAGCCATTGGGGCGCGCCTTCAATCAACTCTGGAGCGCAACCCTGGCCAGCCACGTGGCCGACGGCCTGTTCGGCACCGCCGTGCCGCTATTGGCCGCATCGCTAACTCGCGACCCGGTGACCATCTCGATTCTCGGAGCCCTGGCCATGCTGCCGTGGCTGTTCTTCGCGATTCCGATTGGCACGTTGGTCGATCGGGTTGACCGACGTAAGGCCATGGCTTGGGCCACGAGCATCCGTCTTGCTGGTGCCGCAGTGCTAAGTGTTTCGGTTGCTACTCACGGAGTCACAATTCCGATCTTGTACGTGTTGGTCTTTGTTATTGGTGCCGCCGAAGTGCTCTACGACACCACCGCGCAGGCGCTGGTTCCGGTCATGATGAGTCACGACCTGCTCGAGCGAGCCAACTCGCGCTTACAGATTGGCGCGACCACGGTCGGGCAGATGATCGCCTCGCCAATGAGTGGCGTGCTGTTCGCGATTTCGATCGCCATTCCGTTTGTCTCGGGCACCGCGGGTATCGCGCTGGCGTTCATCCTTGTGCTGTTGATTCCGGGTAGCTATCGCAAGGCGATCAACCTCGATGTACCTAGCGAACCGACCTCGCCGCTGCAAGACATGAAGTTCGGCATCAAGTACCTCTATAACGACAAGAACCTGCTCAAGCTGGTGTTGTTCACCACGATTGTCGGTTTCTTCTTTAGTTCGACCGGTTCGACGATGGTGTTGTTCGTGCTACAAGACCTGCACGTGCCAGAGAGCTGGTTCGGCGTGCTGATGCTAGCCGGTGCAGTCGGAAACATTTTGGGTGGCATTTGGGCTCCGCGGTGGTCGAAGCGCTTCGGACGTATGAACACCATGGCTGCCGGAATTTTCTTGAGCGGCTTGTCGATGGCGCTCGGTGGTCTGATTGCGTACAACGCCGTGACGTGGTCAATTCTCGCCGTGCTAGGCGGCATCTGCATGGCGCAGTGGAACATCTTGCTGATGAGCACCTATCACCAAATCATTCCGAACGAATTGTTTGGTCGCATTCACGGAACTCGACGCACGCTGGTCTGGGGGCTGATGCCATTCGGCAATCTGCTTGGTGGAGTCTTTGCGCTGATCAACTTGCGCGCACCGATGATCATCGGCGGTGGGGTGGCGACAATCGTGGCAGCCCTCGGCATTCCGTTCATCCGTCGCCTCAGCGCTCTCGTGGAGCCTGAGCGGGCTCCTGCGGCTGTAGAGCCTGCGCTTGCAACTGACTAGCTGCTTAGCGGTTAGCCACCCAGTCACAGGCTTGCTGCAGACGCGGATGCTCGAACACGAAGCCGCTGTCTAGAAGGCGCTTGGCGCTCAGCCTCTGGTTGCACAGCAGTAGTTCATCGGCACCTTCACCGAACGCGAGGCGAAGCGCGAAGGCCGGCACCGGAATCAAAGTTGGACGCTTGAATGACTTTCCGAGCGCGCGCATCAACTGCGTGCAGGTCGCTTCTTCTGGAGCGGTCAGGTTGTACGGGCCGCTGCACTTCTTGTTGTCGAGCAGATGGATGATTGCGCGAACCTCATCGGTAAGCGAGATCCATGCCCACCACTGCTTGCCTGAGCCGAGCGGACCTGCCACGCCTAACTTGAGCAGCGGAATGATCCGACCGAGTGCACCTTTCGAGCGCGAGAGAACCATCGTGGTGCGAACCAGGCAAACGCGAACACCGGTCGGGGCCTTCATCGCTGCGTCTTCCCAGTCAGAGGCAAGATCTGCCAAGAACCCGGTGCCACGCATGTCGTCTTCTAGTGCGCTGCCGCTGCCTGTGTCGCCGTAAAAACCGCTTGCGCTTCCCGAGACAAAAACCTTCGGCTTCTTTTTCGCGGCAGCCATGGCATCGACGAGCAACTCGGTCGCGCGAACGCGCGACCAGATCAGTTCATCCTTGTATTTTTTAGTCCACGGCAACTTTCCGGTGGTTGCCCCAGCCAAGTTCACAACCGCATCGACACCATCGAGAGTGTTGGCCGCTAAGAATCCGCGATCTGGGTGCCACTCGCGTTCGAATTCATTGCTTGGCGCACGACGCACCATAGTGATCACCTCATCGCCACGTGCACGTAGCACGCGAACGAGTTCAGAGCCGATTAATCCTGTTGCACCGGTAACCAGTACACGCATGATGCTCCTTCGTTAGAGACTGCTCCAAGGGCCAAAGACCGGGTTCCACTGCTGAATGGTGCGTTCTTCGATCAGGCCGGCCACAGCGAATGGTTCTTGGTCTAATAAACCGGCGAGCGACTCAATATCTTCCGCGTTCCAGATCAACAGTGCGGTTGGAGTGTCTACCATCGGTCCGCTGGCCAGAAGCGCTCCGGCCTCGAGCTGCTCGGCCAACCAAGCTCGGTGACTCGGGCGAACGGCGCTGATCGTTTCTGCATCCGGTACGTATTTATAGGTGACGGCATAGACGGCCATGGTTACTCCTCGACGATGGTGATGCCTTTGGTGTCGGTGTTAGCCGCCGCCTTCAGGTCTGGTGCAATTTTGAGGGTCGAAATAGCAAGGATGAGCGTGCTCAGGCCAAGCACCGCGGCAATACCCACGGCAGCAGTAGGGGCGATGGTGTCAATCATGATGCCGGCCAATGCCGCACCTACCGAGTAGCCGATGAGCTGGCCGGTGCCGGCCCAGCCGAAGGCCTCGGCGGTGTCAGACAGCTTGACTGTGACGCTAATCATGGTGCCCAAGATGCCAAGCACCGGAGCCACGCCAAGCCCGGCCAAGAACCAGCAGAACGCGACCCAGTACGGATTCTCAGGCGCAACCAAAACCAGCCCGTAGCCGAGCGTGGTTAGCGACAAGAAGCTGATAAGTGCGTAGCGTCCCTGGGTGCGCTTGCCGAAGGCGAAACCGCCGATGAGCGAACCGATTGACAGCATCGCCATCAAACCGCCGGCCAGGCTCTTTGGAAAGATGGCGACGGTGCCAACTTCGACGCCAGAGAAAGAACCAATCAACAGCATGCCGAGTGCAATGTTGAGCACGAGAACTTTGTTCTTGAGTACTCCGCCCATGCGTCGAGTTGATTTTGGAATCTTTGCGGTACTTACCTCAGGGTTAGCCACAAAACTGATCGCACCGAGAATTTGCAGAAC
Source organism: Actinomycetota bacterium (assembly GCA_039795455.1). Lineage (GTDB taxonomy): Bacteria > Actinomycetota > Actinomycetes > Actinomycetales > Microbacteriaceae > Rhodoluna. The sequence continues at coordinate 9,347 of JBDKLV010000026.1, read as the reverse complement.
GCCCATCGTGATTACCGGCACATAGGTGTTGTACTGCGCGGCCAGAATCGTAGCAAGTACCGGTCCAATCACCCAGATGATTTCTTGGCTTGCGGCATCGAATGAAAACAGAAGCGGCAACTGACGCTTCTTCACGATGGTTGGGTAGACGGTTCGAGCGGCAGCCTGAACCGGTGGCGAAAATACGCCGATCAAAAGTGCGAGCATCACGGTCAAAGCTTCTGAGCCTGAGACAAACGTCACTGCAAACACGGCAAGTGCGCTAATGACTGCCGACGGCAACAGAATCTTGCGAATACCGTAGTTGCCCATCATTCGACCGAGCAGCGGATTCGACAAACTCGCGCCGATGGTCTCAGCGCCGAGGGCAAGCCCTGCAGTGGTGTAGTTGCCATAGATGTGTTGAATGTGCATGACAAGGGCAAGTGACATCATTCCGAATGGAAAACGTGCGAACAGCTGACTGCCAACCACGCGCGCAAAACCCGGCGAACTGAAAAGCTCGCGGTATCCGTTTTTAGTCACTTAAATCCAGCTTCCGAACCACATGTGAATTAGCCAGTACCAGTAAGGCACCCAGGTGCCGAACCAAATCGGCAAGAAGTACAGGCTAAATGCGGTCACTGCTACGCCGAAACCACTGAAGACGGTCACAGCCTTTACTCGGTCTGCTTCGGCGGTCTGACGCCAAAGTACGGCCATTGCATAGGCCAGGGCCAGCATGACAAAAGGCTCGAATGCAACGATGTAGAACTGAAAAACGGTCCGCTGCAGGTAGAGCATCCATGGCAGGTAACCCGCTGCGACTCCCAGCAAAATGAAGCCGGCAGTGCGATCGCGAGTCGAGAAGAAACGAATCAACAAAAGGATGATCGCAGCAAGTGCCGCCCACCAGATGAATACGTTCGAGAGCGCGGTGATTGCCGACGAGCATCCGCCGGTGGCTGTGCAACCCGATGCGCCGTTGTCGGCCCCCTGGTAGAAGAACGAAACCGGACGAACTTGCAACAACCAGATCAGCGGCGAACTCGCGTATGAGTGCGGAGTGCGCAACCCCATGTGAAAGCCGTATGCCTCGACGTGATAGTGCCAGAGCGACTGCAGCGAAACCGGCACCCAAGAGAAGAAGCCAGTTGCACGATTTGCTGCATCGTCGGCCCAGCCGCGGTCGTAACCACCGCTAGTTGCGAGCCAGCCACTCCACGAGGCCAAGTAGGTTGCAAAAGCAATCGGAACCAGCAGCACAAATTTGGCAATTGCGCCTTTGATTGCAGTTCGCCATTCACGCAAGTCGATCGACAGTGCAAGGTACAGGCCGAAGAAAGCCAAGAAGTAAACGCCGCTCCATTTGACTGCAGAGGCTGCACCAAAAGCTGCACCTGCGGCGAACAACCATGGCCTGCGCCAAAGCGAAGTCTCGAGTGAGTCACGATCGCGAATGACAAAGTACGCCGCGAGCGCGATAAAGAACGCAAGGATGCCATCGAGCAGTGCGGTGCGCGACATGACAATGGCGATTCCGTCGATGGCAATGAAGAATCCGGCGGCCGCTGCCCAGACGGTCGAGCGGAACAGGCGACGGCCGATCCAAATCGTCAACAGCACGGTCAGTGTGCCGAGTAAGGCGGTAGTGAAACGCCAGCCGAACGAGTTGTTCACGCCGAACAGGCGAATACCAGCGCCGATCAGCCATTTGCCGAGAGGCGGGTGCACGACAAACGACCCGGTAGAGAGGTAGTTGGGGGCGTTGCCGCTAGCAAATTGGGCGTCGGTGCCATCTGGCCAGTTGTGCTCGAAGCCGCTGCCGGTCAGGCTGATGGCATCCTTCACGTAATAGGTCTCGTCGAACACCAATGAGTGCGGGTAGCCCAGGTCGAAAAAGCGCAAGATCGCCGCGATAGCCACAATCGCCAAAGTCGACCAGCGGTCGAATAGCTGACGCAACCTCGGGTCGAGTAGTCGTTGGGTCAGCTGGGCGAACACCCTCTAATGCTAATTAGGCCCGCTGGTAGTTTGAACCTGTGCTGATTCTTGCTGCCACCCCAATCGGAAACCTAGGCGACGCCTCGCCGCGCCTGGTCGAGCACCTGCAGCACGCCCACTACATAGCGGCCGAAGACACCCGCACCCTTTATAAATTGGCTCAGGCCCTTGGCATATCGGTGACTGCCAAGACCTTTAGCCTGCACGACCACAACGAGCGTGAGCGGGTCGGGCAGTTGGTCGACATTGCCCGAGACCACGACCTATTAGTAGTGAGCGACGCCGGCATGCCGACCGTGAGCGACCCTGGCTTCAACCTGGTGCGTGCCTGTGCCGAGGCCGGCGTTGTGGTCAGTGTCATTCCGGGGCCATCGGCGGTTCTCTCCGCGCTCGCGGTGTCAGGCCTGCCTACCGACCGCTTCACCTTCGAGGGCTTCATTGGCCGCAAGGATGGCGAACGACGCAAACAGTTCGAGTCACTGGTCGCCGAGCACCGCACGCTGATCTTCTTTGAATCGCCGCACCGAATTCACGAGTCACTCGCCGCGGCAGCCGAAGTCTTTGGCGAGGATCGCCCAGCCTCGGTCTCGCGCGAGCTGACAAAGAAGTTTGAACACACCGAGCGTGGTTCTCTCGCCGAGCTCGTGGCTTGGGCGGCCGACGAACCCAAGGGCGAAATGGTTGTGGTGATTGCCGGTGCCCCTGCCCTCGAGGTTGAGCTGGGCATCCTTGTCGATCGAGTCTTGCAACTACAAGGCGAGGGCGTTCGCCTCAAGGATGCCGTCGCCGAGATTGCCGAACTTTACGCAGTCTCAAAGAGCGAGCTCTACCAACTAGCCCTAGACGCTCGTAAAATCGACTAATGCCTAAAAACCTCGGTGGGTCGTTCTATGCGACGACTCCTATCTTCTATGTGAACGATGCCCCGCACATCGGTCACGCCTACACCGAGGTAGCCGCAGACGTTTTGACCCGTTGGCACCGCCAGCGCGGCGAAGACGCCTTCTTACTGACCGGCACCGACGAGCACGGCGAAAAGGTGCTTCGCACCGCCTCGGCCAACCACGTTGAGCCACAGGCGTGGGTCGACAAGCTGGTTCACGACGCCTGGCTGCCGCTTTTGAACACCATCGACATCGACAACCAAGATTTCATTCGCACCACCGATGAGCGCCACGACCGCAACGTCCAGCGCTTTTTGCAGCACCTATATGACAAAGGCTTCATTTACCGCGGCGAGTTCGTCGGCAAGTACTGCGTCGGTTGCGAGGAGTACAAGACCGAAGGCGACCTGGTCGAAGGCACCGGCGAGTTCGATGGTCAAGATGTCTGTGCCATTCACTCAAAGCCAGTCGAAGCCCTGAACGAAACCAACTACTTCTTTAAGCTCAGCGAATTCGAGCAGCCATTGCTCGACTACTACGCAGCGAACCCAAAGTTCATTCAGCCTGAGAGCGCTCGCAACGAGGTTGTCTCGTTCGTTCGCCGTGGTCTCGAAGACCTCTCGATCTCGCGTTCGAAAGAAAAGTTCGACTGGGGAATCGACATTCCTTGGGATGACTCGCACATCACCTATGTCTGGTTCGACGCGCTGCTCAACTACGTGACCGCTATTGGTTACGGAGAAGACGATGCCGAGTCACGCGAAAAGTTCTCGCGCCTTTGGCCTGCATCGGTGCAGATCGTCGGCAAGGACATCCTTCGTTTTCACGCCGTGATTTGGCCGGCGATGCTCATGGCCGCCGACCTGCCGCTACCTGGCCAGGTTTTCGGTCACGGCTGGTTGCTAGTCGGTGGCGAAAAGATGTCAAAGTCGAAGCTGACCGGTATTGCTCCACACCAGATCACCGACACCTTTGGCTCGGATGCATTCCGCTACTACTTCATGAAGGCGATTGCGTTCGGTAGCGACGGTTCGTTCTCGTGGGAAGACCTGCACGCGCGTTACACCGCCGAGCTGGCAAACGGTTTTGGCAACCTGGCCTCTCGCTCAATCGCAATGATTCACAAGTACTTCGAAGGTGTTGTGCCAGCCGCCAGCTTCTACACCGAAGACGATCTTGAGATTCAGAAGATCGCAGCGGCAGCCGTGAACAACGCTGACGACGCCATGGGCGAGGTTGCTATCAACGAGGCCATCGCCCAAGTCTGGACGCTGGTCGACGCACTGAACAACTACATCACCGTGCAGGAGCCCTGGGCTCTTGCCAAAGACGAGGCCAAGCGTGAGCGCCTGGCTACCGTGCTCTACACCTGCGCCGAAGGCCTGCGCGTACTGGCCGTCTTGCTGGCACCGGTGATTCCAAAGGCCACCGCCAAGCTCTGGAGCGCGCTTGCCGCTACGGCCATGGGCGAACTTGCCGGTCAGTCGTTGATTGAGGCTGGCACTTGGGGTCAGCTACCTACCGGCACTCAGCTGGGTGAGCTCGAACCACTGTTTCCGCGAGTCGAACAAGACGAAACCAAGTAGGCCATGGCCTATCGGTACCCGCCGCTTCCTGAGCCACTCGAAGTTGGCACCTACGACAACCACGCACACCTCGAATTTCGTTACGACGAAAACGGCGAAGACCCGATGCCTTGGGTTGAGAATCTCGACAAGGCAACCGAGGTTGGAATGCTCGGCGTCGTTCAGGTAGGGGTCACTCTCGAATCTTCAAAGTGGTCGGCGTGGGCCGCCACACAGGATGCACGTGTGCTAGCCGCGGTTGCACTGCACCCGAACGAGGCTCCGCTTTACGAAAACCAAAAGAACCTCGAAGCGGCGATTGCCGAAATTGCTGAACTTGCTAAGCAGCCTCGCGTGCGCGCAATCGGCGAGACTGGCCTAGATTTCTTTCGCACCGAAGGTGATCATTCGATTGCGCTTCAGCACTATTCGTTCGAAGAGCACATCAGGATTGCAAAAGAGAATGACATTGCACTGATGATTCACGACCGCGAGGCGCACTCCGAAGTGGTGCAGGCTCTGCGTCGCGTTGGTGCCCCAGACAAAGTTGTCTTTCACTGCTACTCGGGCGATGAGCAGCTCGCCGAAATTTGCAACGAAAACGGCTGGTACATGTCGTTCGCCGGCAACATCACGATCAAGCGCAATTCGCACCTGCGCGAATCGATGCGAATTGCTCGACCAGAGCTGATTATGATCGAAACCGATTCACCTTTCTTAGCGCCTGAGCCGTACCGGGGTCGCACCAATGCGCCGTATCTGGTTCCTGTCACGCTTCGATTCGCTGCCGAGTACCTTGGCAAGAACGTAAACGACCTGGCCACCCAGATCACCGAGAACACCGAGCGCGTCTATGGCTCGTGGAGCGCAAACTAATGACCCGCACAGTTGAGCTGCTCGGCGGGGCAGACATTCGCGAGTTGGCCGCCCGACTCGATGTCACTCCTACCAAGAAACTCGGCCAGAACTTTGTTACTGACCCCAACACCATCCGTCGTATTGTCGCCGCTGCAGGCCTGAAGGGCACTGAAACAGTGGTCGAGATTGGCCCTGGGCTTGGCTCGCTGACCCTCGGCCTGCTCGAGGCTGCCGCCAAGGTGATTGCCGTCGAGATCGACCCAAAGCTCGCCGCCGAGCTCGAAGCCACGGTCGCCAAGCGAGCCAGTGGCGTCGACTTCACCCTGGTTCGCGACGATGCCCTGCAGGTGAGAGCCTTGCCAACCGACCCGGTTGCCCTGGTCGCGAACCTGCCCTACAACATTTCGGTCCCGGTGCTACTGCATTTTCTTGAGACGTTCTCGTCTATTCGTTTCGGCTTGGTTTTGGTACAGGCCGAGGTCGCACATCGACTTGCCGCTGTACCGGGCAACAAGATCTACGGAGTGCCGAGCGTGAAGCTCGCCTGGTATGCCGACTCGCACCTTGCCGGCAATGTCGGTCGAACCATCTTTTGGCCAGTACCAAACGTCGACAGCGCTCTGGTCTACTTTGCCAAGCGCGAGCAACCACTCGGCGATGAAGCGTTGCGCGATGCAACCTTCGCGATCGTCGACGCGGCATTCTCGCAGCGACGCAAGACTCTTCGTCAAGCACTGTCGGGTCTTGCCGGTTCGGCCGCAGCTGCCGAAGCACTCTTGGTTGCCGCTCACGTCGAGCCGAGTGCTCGCGGTGAGCAACTCAATGTGCACGATTTTGTTCGCATCGCCGAGGCTGCTCGCAAACTCGGCGTCTCGACCAAGGCGAACCGATGAGCGAACTCGCGAACCGCAAAGAGCGTTTGCAATATTCGTTCAGTCGTCACATTGCGGCTGCCGAAGGTCCGCTAAAACTGATGCTCGGCGACGTCGATCGTTGGCCCGGCAACCTAAGCCCGAGACTTTTAACCACAACCGAGGATGAGTTCGTCATCGCGTTTCGCGATAACTCGCGTGCGCGCATCCGTGTCTCGAAACTCGCGGCCGGAGTGCAGCGCGTCGATGTTGAGCACGAGGCAGCGCCGCAGAATTCCCCAGCGAGTGCCGCAGGCGTCGATTTTGAGATCTTTTGGTTCGAGCTTTTCGAACTGCTCAGCGCACGACTAATGCCAGAGCGCTTGGCTGTCGCGACAGCCCCCGGCAAGGTCAATCTGGCTTTGCACATTGGGCCGCTCGGCGCCGATGGCTACCACTCGGTCGCCAGCCTGTATCTGGCCGTGAACCTGCGCGAGACCGTGAGCGCCCAGCTGTCTTCTGCTTACGAGGTGAAGGTTGCCGGCAGTTTCGATCCGTTCGAGCTGCTGGCAGTGCCGACCGACGACCGCAATATTGTGGTCAAGGCAGGCAGGGCAGTGGCTCAAATTGCCGGTACTCCAGACGCGCTGAAACTCATGCTTGGCATCGACAAGCACGTGCCCATTGCCGGCGGCATGGGTGGCGGCTCGGCCGATGGCGCGGCAGCTCTACTTGCCACTAACGCGCTACTCGATGCCAAGATCGACAACTTCGACTTGCTCGACATGGCTGCTGGCCTCGGCGCTGACGTGCCGTTCTCGATGCAGGGTGGTGCCGCTATCGGAACTGGCAACGGCGCGAAACTCACAGCCGTCGACGATGTGCGAGAGGTGCACCTCGTGTTGATATTCGACGAGGGGGGCTTGTCGACACCTGCCGTTTACCGAAAGCTCGACGAACTGCGCGCAGCTCGCGGCGAAGATCCGACCAAGGTTGCCGAACCGACCATCTCGCGCTCAATGATTCGCGCTTTGCAAAATGGCAATCCGTTCGACCTTGCCACCTCGATGCAAAACGATCTAGAAGAAGCCGCACTCGCACTTCGACCAGATTTGCAAAACGTCATCGACCTAGCACTTGAGCATGGCGCAATTCGCGCGATGGTTTCAGGCAGCGGCCCGACCGTGATGGCACTTGTTGGCAGTTCGGCCGGCGCCGACCTATTGGTTGAGCAACTTGGCAAGGGCGGCTACAAGGCAATCGCCGTCACCGGCCCTGAGCATGGCGCTGAGTTGGTCGACTAACAAATGGCACACCTACTCGGCGGCGAGACAATCTCGCACGAATTTCCTACGAAACGTGTTTTCGACTCCATTACTGTCGGGCTAAACGATGGCGATCGAATCGGAATTGTCGGTCGAAACGGTGACGGTAAATCTACGCTGCTCAAAATCTTGGCAAAGCGAATGCAGGCCGATGAAGGCCGAGTCACTTGGCGCAGCGATCTGCGCGTTGGCCTTCTCGACCAGTCGGATGTACTCGACCCAAACTTGACCGTCGGGCTTGCCGTCGTCGGCGAAGTCTCAGAGCACATTTGGGCTAGCAACCCTAAGGTGCGCGATGTAATCACCGGCCTTCTGAACGACATCGATTGGTCGAAACGAGTGGGCGAGCTTTCGGGTGGCCAGCGCCGCCGCGTGGCACTGGCGGCCCTGTTGGCCCAGGATCTAGACGTGGTCATGCTCGACGAGCCAACCAACCACCTCGACATCGAGGGTGTTGCCTGGCTGGCCGAACACCTGAAGAACCGCTGGCCTGCCAACCAGGGCGGCCTGATTGTGGTTACCCACGACCGCTGGTTTCTAGACGAGGTGAGCAATTACACCTGGGAGTTACACGACTGCGTGATCGACCCGTTCGAGGGCGGCTACGCGGCCTACATTCTTCAGCGTGCCGAGCGCGACCGTCAGGCCGACGCCATCGAGACCCGCAGGCGCAACCTTCGCCGCAAGGAGTTGGCCTGGCTTCGCCGCGGTGCTCCGGCGCGAACATCCAAGCCGAAATTTCGCATGGATGCTGCTGCCGAATTAGTAGCGAACGAACCCGATCCTCGCAACAAAACCGAATTACAAAAACTTGCCACCGCGCGACTCGGCAAAGACGTTATCGATGTCGAAAACCTGAGTTACTCGACACCTGCGGGAGTCGAACTGCTGCACGATGTTACGTGGCGCATTGGTCCTGGCGATCGACTCGGTTTGGTTGGAGTGAACGGCGCTGGCAAGACCACGCTGCTTCGAATTATCGAAGGGCTACTGCCTGCAACATCAGGTCGAGTCAAACTCGGCAAGACCGTCAAGATCGCGACACTCTCTCAAGAGGTTAAAGAACTCGAGCAGTTCTACGGTTACCGACTTTTCGAAGTAATCGCTAAAGAGAAAAGCACATTCACGGCTGGTGACAAGGAGTTCAGTCCGGCACAGCTTCTCGAACAACTCGGCTTCGATAGCGCGCAATTGCAAATGCCAATCGAAGACATGAGTGGTGGGCAAAAGCGCCGCTTGCAATTTTTGCGGCTCATGTTTGGTGAACCAAACGTTCTGATTCTTGACGAGCCAACCAACGACCTCGACACCGACATGCTCGCCGCGATGGAGGACCTGCTCGACTCATGGCCGGGCACGCTCATCGTCGTTACTCACGACCGCTACCTGCTCGAGCGCGTTACCGACATGCAGTACGCGCTGCTCGGTGATGGGGCGCTGCGCCACCTGCCAAGTGGAGTCGACGAGTACCTGCGACTGCGGCGCCACAGCCTCGCTGGAAAGAGCGCTTCATTCGATGAATCAAAGTCGACTCCGGCTGGGCCGTTGGCTGGGGCGGAGCGCCGCGAGGGCGAGAAGCGTTTGAAGGCCATCGAGCGCAGCCTCGAGAAGCTGGCGACCGATGAGACCGACCTTCACGAGCAGATGGCCGCCCATGATCAGAGCGATTACTCGGGGCTGGGCATCCTTGCTCAAAAGCAACGTGAAATGAACGAAAAGCGCGATGCCCTCGAGCTCGAATGGCTCGAGGTAAGCGAACGTCTGGCAGACTAGAGGTGCGCGCGCGGGCAACCGACGCGTGTTGCCCCATGGTGTAATGGCAGCACCGGGCCCTTTGGAGGCTCTTGTCTAGGTTCGAGTCCTGGTGGGGCAGCGCAGGCA
>JBDKLV010000025.1:0-8778 GCA_039795455.1 Actinomycetota bacterium | reverse complement strand
TTTGGCATTTTGATACCTATTTCGTTTTGATCACTAGTCGAACTGCTAGTGATCTCACGCAACGTTGTGGATCAATGCAAACGACTACCATCGGCAAATCGCCGAATACCTCAAGCCTAGGCGAGGCGTCGCGAAATAGATAGAGCGAATTACTTAAGTAATCCGCGCACTGTCAATTCAGCGTGAAGCTCTGCGTCGCTTGGTTCTACCAAGAACTTGCCATCTGCAAACTGAATAACAGGGATGTTCTTGCGACCGGCAATCGCCTCTGCTTCTACTGCAAACTCCGGGTTCTGCTCGACATTCTTCTCGTCGTATTCGACACCGAGGGTGTTCATCAGTGACTTTGAACGACGGCAGTCGCTGCACCAATCGGCGCCGTAATAAGTGATTTCGCTCATGATGCTCCTAACGCAGTCTGTTCTTATCCGAAATAGTAAGCACTTCGCCGTCGAAAGTTATTCCCGAAAGATCGCGAACCACAATGTCTGCCTCGGTCTCCAGCGCCCGCTCGCCCACGCCAACGACAAGGCCGACGCCCGCAGCGATGCCGGCATTCACACCAGCGATGGCATCCTCGAAGACAACGCAGTCCTCTGGCTCAAGCCCGAGGCGCTTGGCGCCCAGCAGATAGGGGTCGGGGTTCGGCTTTCCTGCGGTCACATCGGCTGCGGTTACCAATTCGGCCGGCACAGGGATGCCCGCGGCGATCAATCTCGCCCGGCCCAAGTTCGGATTCGCCGAGGTCACTACGGTCCAGCAGCCTGGCTTTAGCGAGGTGGTCAATTCGACCGAACCAGGTAGCGCGATGGTTTCGTGTGCGGTGTCTTGCTCAAGTTGGTTGATGCGATCGTTCGCCTCATCGAAAAGCTCAGGTCGAGCAATCCACTGGCGCACTCGATCCTCGGCGCGCACTCCCGCGTTATCGCCGGTGTTCCAATCAATGTGTGGCGCATATTCGCTGCACCACTGCGCCCAGGCAGCAATCGCTGCGCTGTGCGAGTCGACTAGAACGCCGTCGTTGTCGAACAGCAAACCGCTGGCATAAAACTTCAACGACTAACTCTCTTTGCGCGTACGGTGACGTTCGGTGATTGCTAGGTAGACCCCGACAGTCGCAATCAAGATCAATAGTTTGGCCGGCGCAAAGTCGCGAATGACCCAATTCCAGCTGATATCGCTGATGTTCCACATTGGACTGACTGAATTGCCATCCGGGTTGACGTTCCAGCTGCGCAGTTTCTCGATGGCTCCAATGCCGTTTGCAAAAGCAAGGATGCCCACACCCCCGCCAAAGACAACTGAAAGTACAAAGTTCAAAGTCGCCGCACCTTCGGCCAGGGCCGCGCGAGTGCGAACCACAGGTGTGCGGTCACCGCGAGCCTTGGTGGCGAAACGGGTTCCAAGAATGACACCGACGCCGATAATCGAAACTATCGTCACCCAAATCCAAACATCTAGCGTGGTGCGGGTTGCGTCATAAATTGCGAGACCGAGAATAATCGCGAAGGCGGTGCAGAGAATTGGCACGGCGTAACCAAGCGCGAGTGCACGCTGCTGTTCGTTCATCCTGGTTTTCTCGCCGCCCTCGGTTTTGTGGCCGAATACCAAAGCACGAAGCATTACGAAAACGATCACTCCCGTCGCAACGATGATTGGGCCGTATACCCAAGCGAAGCGCATGCCCAGATCTGAGCTTTGGCTATATGAACTAAAAGCGCTGATGAAAGTGATGAAGACAAAGATGGTTAGGCCAACGAGGCTAAGCACCAGGCCGAGGTTGGTAAAGCGCTGAGCGGCACGCACCAAACTGGCGTTCTGGCTAGCATCGGCGCGATAGGCCCAGCCGCGGGCACGAAGCGAGGCGCAGGCCGGTATCACGAAACCAGCGAGGAACAACCATGCCGAGGGGTTCGAAGCGTTGTTGCTGTATGCCCCGGTGCGCAACTGCAGGTACTGGCCGGCCATGAAAAAGGCCCACATGAACACCACCGAAATCAGTGGCAAGGCAAGAGCACGATTTGGCAACGGAATTCTGTTCATAATTCAACGATAGACCTGCGCTCAATAAACTGACCACATGATTCTGGTCATCGGCGAAGCCCTCATCGATCTCATCGAAAATCGTTACCAACCTTCTGGTTTCAATGCGGTCGTCGGTGGCGCAAACGCAAATGTCGCATTGGCCCTGGCCCGTCGCGGCACCAAGCACCAGTTTCTCGGCCGCATCTCTGGCGATCGTTTCGGGCGCATCATCCGTGAGCGTCTCGAGACCAACGGCGTTCACCTCGAGCATTCGATCGACGCAACCGAGCTCACTACTCTCGCGGTAGTCAGCATCGATTCGCAGGGCGTACCTTCTTATTCGTTTTACGTGAACGGCACCGCCGACTGGGGTTGGACGGAGGCCGAACTTCCTACCGATGTCGAACTCGAAAACATGCACGCAACCGCGATTCAGTTCGGTTGCCTCACCATGGCGATGCAGCCTTCGTCTGCGGTAATCGAAAAGTGGGCACGCGCGCACTACGAACAAAACTCCATGACGATTTCGCACGACATCAACATGCGGCCTGCTCTCGGTTTTCACGCCGCAACCGAACGAACTCGCGTTGAGCGTCTCAACTCGATTTCACACATCATCAAGGCAAGCGACGAAGACATCTATTGGCTTTACGGACTTGCCGAAGGCTCGAGCGTCGACGAGATCGTAGCCAATTGGATTGGTGACACCGAGCGTGTAGTCATGGTCACTCGCGGTGCCGATGGCACTTCTATCTATCGCCGAAATTCACGCACGGATGTACCGTCGCGAAAGATCAACGTGGTCGACACCGTCGGGGCAGGCGACACTTTCTGCGCGAACCTGCTCGGGCAACTCAGCGACGCAGACGCACTTGGCGCAGACCCGTTCGACCGGCTCGCGAACCTTTCTAACGAAACGCTCGCCGACTTCGCTCGGGTGGCATCGGTCGCGGCCTCGATCACTTGCGAGCGCGCCGGCTGTGAGCCGCCCACCCTTCAGGATTTGTCTGACACCCTGCGTAGTCTGTAAGGCATGGACACCAACGCGCTGCTCTTGATCTTGCTCGGCCTATTGGCTGCGCTCTTCGCCCAGGCCTACGTGGTCGCACGAACCGCTAAATCAAAGGGCTACAGCTTCGTGTTGTTCTTGATCTTCGGCCTAGTTTCTCCGTTTCTAACCTCGGTTTTCGCCATGTTCCTCAAGCCGAAGGGGGCTGCTGCGACCAATGCCCCAACTCGCCGAGTCAAGCTAACTTCGCTATTTGGCTTTGTGGCAGGCCTGTCGGTCGAGGTCTATGGCCTGGCTCAACTACCGGTAACCGACAAAATGTCGGATCAGCAGATCATCGATGCTTTGAGTACCACTACCTCGATGGGTTGCCTGACGGTCGCCGCTGCCGGTGTCTTGCTGATGATTGCCTCGGTAGCCAACGAGGCCGTCAAATCAACGCCTATCGCGCCAGGCGCTGCTGCCTAGTTGGCGATTAGTCGGCGACTAGTTCTGCGCTGAAAATCGTTCTGCCGTCGACCGTACTCGAGAGCGACCAGCCATAGGTTAGGTCATCGTAAAGTCGAGAACCGAAACCACGGGCAGTTTTCGGATTCGGGGTGTCGCCATTCGAGATAACCACAAGTTTGACCAAATCTGCGACTAACGATGCACGCACTTCAATTTCGGTAGCGTGCGAGTGCTTGATTGCGTTAGAGATTGATTCGCGAATCACTTCGATGAGTGCATCTGAGAAATCGGCATTGGTTTTGGTCAATCGATACACCTCTTTATCGATTGCCGTAAATATCTCGCACTGACCTGACCATACGTCGATGATCTGTCGCATTACCTGTCGAATCGATTCGGTCGAGCGTTGCTCAAAATCAAGTTCGGCGAGTGCTTCAGACAATTCGCGACTAACGCGATCGATCAGCGGTTTGGTAATTCGCTTCGACTGCGAGAGGCGAATTGCCGAAGCATACAGACGAGCCTGCACTGGGCCATGTAACACGGTCGCAACTTTACGGCGGTAGACCCATAGTTCTCGACGCGCATTCGCGGTCAACTTCTCGAGACTCTCATTGATCTGAGTCAAGCGTCGTGTGGCAAGCTCGCGCTGAAATTGATACAGCTGGCCGATAAAGAACGCCAGGCCAAGAACGACCACGAACGCTGCTACTCGCCCCGGACGATAATCGACGGTGTTCGCCGGAGAAATTGTGAGCACAACATCACAAATCAACCCAAGTACGGCGCAAGTGACCATCACGATGGCGAACGCCGCCTCCTGTTTGAACCAGCGGTCGCGCAGTAAATATTCGGCGAGGCTAAGGCCTAGAAAAACTACGGCAGCGGCGGTCATTACCTGAATGAGGCCCTGCTCACCAAAGATGTGGGTCGCAGTCGGTGTGCCCATGAGCACCAAGAGCAAGGTCATCCAAGTCGGCACGATGAGCGAGGCCACCTCAATTGGCTGGTCAACCCTTGTAAATAGGCGGAACTTGCTCTTTGCACGGCTCATGTCGGCGAGCTTGAACGGTTGCGCCTCTGCACTCACACTTAGCGACAGCGGGCGAAGGTCTTGATCGACGGCATCCTTCAGGCTGGCTACGGCTTCGACCACCGATCCGGATGCTCGCGAAGAAGACACCTTCTGAATCAGACCCTGCAGCATTGGGTTTACCAATGCCTTGACACGGCCGAGTAGTTCGGCTTTTTGCGCGGCCAACTGCTCGCGCAGGGTGAACAGTGAATCCTGCAGCAAAAGAATCTGATGTTCAAGCTCGTCTAGTTTCTGTGCACTTCGCGAACCGTTTGATACCAAAACAGTGATCAAGCCGAGCATCGAGAGCGTAAAGACCGTAGAACCAACCGTTCGATAAATGAACTCATTCGGACTAACTTGCCCGAGCCAGCCACCCAGTGAATAGATCACTGCACCGCGAGCCAAACCAGCAACGATAAAAGTGAGTAACACTGCTACCGTCGAGATTTTTTCACGCCAGATGAAAAGCACTCGTCCGAAAATGAAAACAACTGCCGCGGCAGCGTAGCCGCTAAAGGAGATGAGCAGCCAGTCGACAAAGCTTCCGTGCTGCCATGCGTAGTCATTGATGATGTTGGTAATCAAGGCAGGTACCGAGAAGCCTGCGATTACTTCGTAGAAGAAGGCGTAACGCGTAGCGAGCTGTCGAAGAGCTCGGCTCATTCCAAAGCGCGGTAGCGCGATTTTTTCAGACATTACTAAGCACCAGGACGAGTTGCGGTGAAGAATCGTTTCGCCGCTTCGACTCTGGCGTTTCCTTCTGCCTGAACATCGATACCCATGGCTTCGAAAGTTCGGCTGACGATACCTTCAACTGCGCGCACGCTCGTCTTGCGCTCATCGGCAATTTGCTGGTTTGTCTTGCCCTTAGCAATTAGCCCCAAAATCTCGAGTTGCTTGCGAGAGAGTGACGCGAACGGGCGACCTTCGTCGAGGTCGTGACGGTACTTGTCGACATCTTCGTTGGTCAGAACGGCGTTCAGAGCATCGATCAGCACCTGTGAGTCGACCAAGTTCGACTTGCGCAGATAGGCCGAATGCTTTGGCACAGACTTGCTGTCCTTGCCTGCTATGCGCGGGTCAGGCAGGTTGGTTAGAAAGACAATGCCGGTACTTGGGCTATCGGCCACGATGGCGGCCGCCAGGTCGAAGCCATCTGGGCCAGGGCCAAGCTCAATATCGATGATCATGGCATCTGGGTCGCTAGCGGCGAAGGCCCTCTTGGCATCGGCCGCATTGGCCGCCGTACTGACGGTAAAGCCGGCCAGTTCGAGGGATTTGCCGATCAGGTCTCGTAGCAGCGACTCATTTTCAACAACTACAACGTGGCGGGCGAACATAGTCCCAGCCTAGTTAGGCAATACCTTAAGAGTTTTCAGAGTTGGGTCGGCCACGAATTTGATCATGACCCCCATGTCGCGAGCCTCGAATAACGCGCCAAGCGCCGCCTCGGTGATGCGCTCACCCGGTGACAGCACCGGCACACCTGGTGGGTACGGGCAGATCATTTCGGCAGAAACTCGACCCACTGCATCCTTGCTGTCGACGACTTCGTAGTCGCTGAAGAACGCTTCACGCGGAGTAACAACGACTTCGGGTTCGATAGAGAACGCCGGCAAGATTTCGATAGGTCGAGGCGTGCCTCGGTGAGCATTAACCGATGTGATTATGCGCTGAATCAGATCGTCGACTCGCTCTGGAGTATCGGCAAAGGTAATCATCGGAATGATGATGTCGCGATTCGCCATTTCGACATCGATGTTCGCAGCCAGCAAATCTGCCTCGACCTTGTTGCCATCGGCACCGCAACTCGAAAGCAAAATCACGAGCTTGAGTGGGTCTATGTATTCGCCATCGATAACGTCGATGCCCGCAGCGACCAAAGTGGCGCGGCCCTTCTCGGTTGCATCAATCACTGGGTCGATCAAATCGTGGCCGTGCTTCTCGAGCAGCGCACGTGCCGCATCAATCGAAGCAAGGATGCGCCCGCTCATCGATGTCGTTTGTGTCGAGTCGAACATCTTGTTGAAGCGTGCGAGGTCGACGTATTGCGAGTTCACGAGCGCGAAGCTCGCCTGCGAGTAGCTCGGCAGAGTTTTGTGTGCGCTGGTGACCACGATGTCTGCGCCTTCGGCGAGGGGGTGGTTCGGCAGCTCAGGGTGAAATCCGTAGTGAGCAGCCCAGGCAGCATCGACAACCAGTGGAATGCCGTACTCGTGAGTCACTTTCGCCAGGCGGGGAATGTTCGACATGGTGCCCACGTAGCTCGGTTCACCGATCAGCACGGCCTTGGCATCTGGGTGGGCTGCCAATGTCTCGGCTAGGCGGGTCGATGGCAGGTACTCCGGCAGCCCAGTGGCTGGGTTTATCTCGGGGCGAATCCAAATCGGAACGACGCCGGCGTAAACCATTCCGACCAGCACCGACTTGTGCAGGGTTCGAGACACAATCACTTTGTCGCCCGGCGAAGCCACGGCCATGACGGCCGCGTGGTTAGTGCCCGACGAGCCGTTCACGCCGAAGCGGCAGAGATCGGCGCCCCAAAGCTTCGCCGCGAGCGCCTCGGCCTCGAGGATCAGACTTGGAGAAATGCGGTGTGGGTGGTTGCCAGGTAGTACCGGAATATCGCCGTCGACGACGGTGCCGGTCAAATCGTTGCGGCCCTTGTGGCCAGGAATCTGGAAGGGAGAACGGTCGGTCTCCATGTCACGAATCCATGCATCTAGAAGTGGTGCGCTGGTGCGCAGACCCATAGGGTCTTTAGTGTCTAGCAGTGTGGCTGCACCGAATGCATGCTGTGACAATATCCCGACCTTCAATCAATCACGGATGAACAGAAAAAGCCTAATCATCAAACGCCGACTGGGCTAGAAAAACTTGTCGCTACCGCACCTTAAGAAAAAGAAGCCGGATCTCTCCGGCCTCTTTTCTTTTTGGTCTTTAGAACTCGACCTTGGTCACGTTGGTGTCCAGTGGGATACCAGGACCGAAGGTGGTCGAAACTGCACCCTTGATTAGGTAGCGTCCCTTCGAGCTCGACGGCTTTAGACGAAGAATTTCGTCGAGAGCTGCCTCTAGGTTCTGACCTAGCTGCTCCTTGGTGAACGAAGCCTTACCAATGATGAAGTGGAGGTTCGACTGCTTGTCGACGCGGAACTCGATCTTTCCACCCTTGATGTCAGTCACGGCCTTGGCCACGTCTGGGGTTACGGTTCCGGTCTTTGGGTTTGGCATCAGGTTACGAGGACCAAGAACCTTACCTAGGCGACCGACCTTACCCATAAGTTCTGGGGTCGATACTGCCGAGTCAAAGTCGGTCCAGCCTGCTGCGACCTTCTCAATAAGCTCGTCGCCACCAACCTCTTCGGCTCCTGCTGCGCGTGCAGCGTCTGCAGCGGCACCTGTTGCAAACACAATCACGCGAGCGGTCTTACCAGTACCTGCAGGAAGCGAAACGGTTCCGCGGATCATCTGGTCGGCCTTACGAGGGTCGACGCCGAGCTTGAATGCAACCTCAACGGTCGAGTCAAACTTCTTCGAGCCGGTCTCGCGAACGAGAGTTACGGCTTCGGCTGGGGTGTATAGCTTGCCCTCGGTAATGAGAGCAGCTGCGGCCTGATAGGCCTTTGAGCGCTTTGGCATCTGTTATTCCTTTTCTTTATTGGTCACAGTTGTGGTTCAGCAGATCGCGCGCGATCCTCCCACGACTTTCTTTTTGTTTTGTTGAACGCTTATGCGTCGGTGGTGATTCCCATGCTGCGAGCGGTGCCAGCAATGATCTTTGCTGCTGCATCCACGTCGTTAGCGTTGAGGTCACTCATCTTCTGCTCTGCGATCTTGTACAGTGCTTCCTTCGACAGGTGTGCGACCTTCACGGTGTGAGGAGTCGACGAACCCTTTGCTACTGAAGCAGCCTTCTTGATCAGCTCTGCAGCAGGTGGGGTCTTTAGTACGAAGGTGAACGAGCGGTCTTCGTAGACGGTGATTTCAACCGGAACTACGTTGCCCTTCTGGTCTGCGGTTGCGTTGTTGTACGCGGTGCAGAATTCCATGATGTTTACACCGTGCTGACCTAGCGCAGGTCCGATTGGTGGTGCTGGGTTAGCAGCGCCCGCCTGGATCTGAAGCTTGATCATTCCAGTGATCTTTTTCTTCGGTGCCATTTTGTTTATTCCTTTTTGTTGTTGTGGAACTCTTTGAAAATCTTTAGCTAATT
>JBDKLV010000024.1:0-6899 GCA_039795455.1 Actinomycetota bacterium | reverse complement strand
AGAGGCGTTCATTTTGTGACCCCAGCGGGATTTGAACCCGCGCTACTGCCGTGAGAGGGCAGCGTCCTAGGCCGCTAAACGATGGGGCCGCTTAGACAACCTGCCTAGTTTATACGGCTGGCACCATCAGACTCAACCCTGCTGGCATTACTTCGATGCTGACCGGTGCGTGACCGGCCGCCTCGCCATCGGCAAAGACCGGGGTCTGCCCCGCCTCGATTTGCACCTTCTTGACGCGAACGATGTTCACAGCGGGATGCGTGACGTGAGTGCCGGTGTAAACGTGCGGGAACACCTTGATCAGTTCGGGCCGAGATATCTTGTGCACGATGAACAGGTCGAGTTCGCCGTCGTTGATGCGTGCATCCGGGGTGATCTTCATACCGCCACCATATGAAGGCACGTTGGCGATGGTGCAGAGCATTCCGTCGACTAGGTGAATCTCGCCATCGACGACCAACTGGTAGCTGATTTTTTTGAACCTTGAAAGCTCTAGGTAGAGCGCCCATTTGTAGCGACTCGGGCCTTTGATGAACTTCATGCGGTTGGCGCGGGCGTTCACGAGAGCATCGAAGCCCGCCGCGATCGAGCCCAAAAAGAAGAACTGCCCGGCCGATGAACTCGCGCGACCAATGTCGACCTGGGTCAGCAATTCGCGGTGGTCAACGAGAATCTGTGTCGCCCAGACAACATCGTCGATTGGAAGGCCCAGTGCGCGAGCGATGTCGTTACCGGTCCCGCAAGGAATAATGCCGAGCGGAACACCGCCCTCCATCGCCAGGTTCGCACCGATGTTGATCATGCCGTCGCCACCGGCAACAGCGAGTGAAGTTACTTGACCGCTGGCGATCGCGACGCGTGCCTTGGCTTCGCACTCCTCGCGCGAACGCGAGGTGAAGTCGACAAACTCGACACCGAGACGATTGAGCTCGGCGACGATCTCGGCGTGGTGCGTCTTACCCTTACCGCGACCGGCGGTTGGGTTCACGATTAGGCCGAGGGTCATGGCCCGAGATTAGCAGCAGGCCAAGCCCCTCGCCCAATTCGCGACTAGCTAGTGCTTGCCGTGACCGCAGTTGCAGCCCTGGCCGCAACCGCAACCCTGGCTCTGTCCCTGACCGCACTGGCAGTTTGCGCCACAGTTGCATCCAGACATTTTTACTTCTTTCCTCGGTTATTGGTTAGTTCATAGATTCTGGAGAGTTCCTCTTGAGCCTTCGCCTGCTGTTTCGCATCGCCCGAAGCCATCATGTGAGTGATGTGCGTGATGATGTGATTTTCGGCCATGAGCTTGTTGAGCGAACCGAGCGACGCCTGCACCGCTAGCGACTGGGCAATGATGTCCATGCAGTATTCCTCGCTCTCGATCATCTTCTGCAAACCGCGCAGTTGACCTTCGAGAATTTTGGCTCGGTGCAGAGCCCTCTTTTTGATTCCAGCATCCATACTTTGATAATACCCCTAGGGGGTATTCTGTCAAGTTCTAACGCAAAAGGTCGCAGGTAGTCTTCAGGCATGAAGATCACCAAACACGGCCACGCCTGCCTGGTACTCGAAGAGGGCTCGACCAAGGTCGTGCTCGACCCTGGGTTCTACACCGCGCCTATGGTCGGGCTACATGATGTGGCCGCAATCGTGATCACGCACATCCATGATGACCACTGCTACGAAGAGCAGCTCGACCGCATTGTCGAGACCAACCCCCACGTAAAGATTTACAGCACCGACGAGGTGCGCGCGCGACTTGCCGCTTCAAGGCCAGACCTGGATGTAACTGCCGTGCATCACGGTGACTACATTGTCGCCGGCGACTTTACGCTCGAGTTCTTTGGCGATATGCACGCCGAGATTCACCGAAGTATTCCGCTGGTGCAGAACTGCGGCGTCATGATCAACGAAAAGCTCTACTACCCTGGCGACTCATACACGCAGCCGGATCGCCCGGTCGAACTTTTGGCGGTGCCTACGAGCGCGCCGTGGCTCAAGATCGGCGATGTCATGGACTTTGTCGCCGCGGTTCGCCCGAAGCGCTCGTTTGCTACTCACAACATGTTGCTCAGCGACCAGGGGCACGCTCTAAACAATGGTCGAGTCAAACTCGTGACCGAGGCCGGCGGCGGCACTTTCGAGTACCTGCAGCTTGGCGAATCGACCGAGGTTTAGACCAGCGCGACCAAGCCTTAAACAGCAAAAACCCCCGAGAATTCGGGGGTTTTTCTTTTTGCTGGGATACCAGGACTCGAACCTAGAACAAAGGAACCAGAAACCTTCGTGTTGCCAATTACACCATATCCCACTGGTTTGGCGGCCTTGAGGGCGCACCAAAGAACTACTTTACCCGCAGACCTGCGCTCGGGCAAACCTCTCGCGTCTAGACCGCAGCCGCGAAAGCGCGCAGTCGAGCGAGGGTTGCCACCTTACCCAAGATCTCCATCGATTCGAACAACGGAGGTGAAATGCGGCGACCCGAGATTGCTGTGCGCAGCGGCCCGAAGGCGACGCGCGGCTTCAACCCCATCTGCTCAACCAACAAGGCGTTCAGCGCCAGCTGAATCGGCTCGGTCTTGAACTCGGCCAAAGACTCGAACGCGTCGGCTGCGGCAAGCGCAACCTCGGCCGCGTTCTCAGGCAAGCCGTCACGAGCATCGTCGTGAATAACTACCTCGTCGACAAAGAAGAAGTCGAGCATTGGCACGGCCTCGCTCAACACGACGATGCGCTCCTGAATTAGCGGGGCTGCCTCGCGCAAAATTTCACGGTCGCGATCGGTCAACTCCGCACCGATAAGCCCTGCGCTCTGCAGGTAAGGAACGATGCGTGCCTCAAAGTCATCGGCAGACAACAAGCGGATGTGCGCAGCATTGATCGCGTCGGCCTTCTTCTGATCGAAGCGAGCTGGGTTCGGGTTCACGTCGTGAACATCGAATGCGCCAGCCATTTCATCCATGCTGAAAACGTCGCGGTCTGCCGACAAACCCCAACCCAAAAGTGCAAGGTAGTTCAGCAGACCTTCGGGAATGAATCCGCGCTGCTTGTGGTGCAGCAGGTTGCTCTCTGGGTCGCGCTTTGAAAGCTTCTTGTTGCCCTCACCCATTACGAACGGCAAGTGACCGAACTGCGGAATGAAGTTTGCAATGCCAGCCTCATACATTGCGTTGTAGAGCGCAATCTGACGAGGGGTCGAAGAAAGCAAGTCTTCGCCGCGAAGCACGTGAGTGATTCCCATCAGTGCATCGTCAACAGGGTTCACCAAGGTGTAGAGCGGCTCGCCATTCGGGCGAACCACAACAAAGTCAGGGAACGAACCGGCCGGAAAAGTAATCTCGCCGCGAACCAGGTCGGTAAAAGTAATGTCTTGGTCTGGCACGCGCAAACGTAGTGCCGGGGAACGACCCTCGGCACGGTAAGCAGCCTTGGCTTCTTCGCTCAGCTCGCGCTCCGAGTTGTCGTAACCCAGCTGAACCGCACGGCCGGCAGCCTTGTTGCGCTCGTCGATCTCTTCGCCGGTCAGGTACGACTCATACAAGTGCCCTGAAGCCTTGAGCTTCTCGACGACATCCATGTAAATGTGTTTGCGCTGGCTCTGACGGTAAGGCTCGTTCGGGCCACCGACCCCAACGCCCTCATCCCAGTTGAGACCCAGCCAACGCAGCGACTCAAGAATCTGCTCGAAAGACTCTTCACTGTCGCGCTCGGCATCGGTGTCTTCAATGCGAAAGACAAACTTGCCGCCCACGTGACGCGCATAGGCCCAGTTGAATAGCGCGGTGCGAACCATGCCAACGTGCGGGGTTCCGGTCGGGCTAGGGCAAAAACGCACAACGATGTCGGCACCGGTTGCGGTCGTGTAAGGGGCGGTAATCAGGCTCATAACCCGTCAAGTCTAGGCGAGCGACCCGCCCGCGAACAGGCTACTGAACGTGCGAGACGAGGGTGCCGATGCCCTCGATCATGCACTCAACCTTGTCGCCAGCCACGATGGTCGCGATACCCGCAGGCGAACCAGTCAAGATGATGTCGCCAGGCAGCAAAGTCATGTTCTGCGAAACGTGCGAGACGATGGTCGGAATGTCGAACACCATGTCGGTCGTGTAGCAGTGCTGAGTTAGCTCGCCATTGATGCGGCTCTCGAGCAGCGCGCTCTCCCAGTCGAACTCGGTCTCAATCCATGGCCCAAGCGGGCAGAAAGTGTCGAATGACTTTGAGCGGGCCCACTGGCCATCTTCGAACTGCAGGTCGCGAGCGGTCACATCGTTGGCAATGGTGAACCCGAAAACGTAGTCCATGGCATCGTCGACCGAAACGTTCTTAGCAGTCTCGCCAATGACCACGACCAGCTCGCACTCCAGGTCGACTTGGCTGCTCTGCTGCGGCAAGACGATTGTGCCTTCGTGGCGGTTGAGCGACGAGGTGGCCTTTAGAAACAGCAGTGGCTCGTCAGGAACCTCTTCGCCAATTTCCGCAGCGTGCTCGGCGTAGTTTTTGCCGATGCAGATGATCTTTCCCGGAGCGACCGGTGGCAGCAGACCGACATCCTTGAGGGCGACGCGTTCGCCAGAGAACTTGATGCCGTCGTAGATTGGGCGACCCTCGAGTACTCGAAGCTCTGGCCCGTCGACCACTCCGTATCTGGCGTCTCCATTGAGCCAGAATTGCGCGATACGCATTTTGCTACTTTCTGGGATGCACGCATCCCGGTCTCAGCTTTAGCTGAGTTTGTGCATCCAGCCGTGGCGGTCTTCGACCGTTCCGTATTGAATGCCAGTTAGTTCTTTACGCAGGCTAACAGTTAGTTCGCCTGGCTCTGGGTTGATCACGAATGACTCGCGCGTGCTCTTGAACTCGCCGATTGGTGTGATTACGGCAGCGGTACCACAGGCAAATGCCTCGACGATCTCGCCCGAGGCAACCCCGGCGCGAATCTCGTCGAACGCGATGCGGCGCTCTTCGACGTGGTGGCCGCGGTCTTTGAGTAGCTGCACAATCGAGTCGCGGGTAATTCCGTGCAAGATGGTGCCGTCTAGATCTGGGGTCAGCACCGAACCGTCGCGACGAACGAAGAACACGTTCATGCCGCCAAGTTCTTCGACGTAGGTTTCGGTTTCAGGGTCGAGGAACAGAACCTGCGAGCATCCGTTTTCGTAACCTTCGTTTTGCGCGAGCAACGAAGCCGCGTAATTTCCGCCGGTCTTTGCCTCGCCGGTGCCGTGCTTGCCGGCGCGCGATGAACCGAGTGCGATCCAAATCGAAACCGGCTTGACGCCTCCGGTGAAGTAAGGACCGACCGGAGAAGCAATCACGCGGTACTCGGCTCGGTGAGCTGCGCGCACGCCCAAGAAGTTCTCGGCGGCAATTTCAAACGGGCGAATGTAGAGAGTCTTTTCATTGACCGGCTCTGGCACCCATGCCCCGTCGACCGCGATCAGCTGACGCAGCGACTCGATGAACAACTCGACTGGCAATTCAGGCAATGCCATGCGACGAGCCGACAGCTGCAAGCGCTTTGCGTTTGCCTCTGGGCGGAAAGTCCAGATCGAACCATCTTCGTGACGGTAGGCCTTGATGCCCTCGAAAATCTCTTGACCGTAGTGCAGCACCGCTGCCGATGGGTCCATCATGATTGGGCCGTAAGGCAAGACTTCGGCTTTGTTCCAGCCTTCATCCTTGGTCCAGGTAATGACGATCTGGTGGTCGGTGAGTCTCGCGCCGAACACAGGAGCCGCAAGAATCTCGGCGCGCTCTGCGTCGCTAACCGGGTTCGGGTTGCGGGTTACTTCGAATTGGAGTGACATGGCGCCTTTCTACAACCGAGCCAAAATGCTCTCGGCAACCTCTGCCGTGGTGCGCTTTGCCGAGCCGCGCTCAGCTAGATCCCCAGCGACCGCGTTCTCGATGCGAGCCGCAGCAACCGGGTTCTTTAGGTATTCGAGCAGCATCGCGGCCGACAGGATTGCCGCGGTCGGGTCGGCAAGACCCTTGCCCGCAATGTCAGGTGCCGAGCCGTGCACCGGTTCGAACATCGATGGATACGCGCCAGTCGGGTTGATGTTTCCAGATGCGCCTAGCCCGATACCGCCGCCGATGGCCGCAGCAAGATCGGTCAAGATGTCGCCAAACAGGTTGTCGGTAACGATCACGTCGAAGCGCGAAGGGTTGGTGACCATAAAGATTGTCGCTGCATCGACGTGCAGGTAATCGACCTTCACCGATGGAAATTCTTCGGCAACGCGGTCGACGGTGCGCTGCCATAATCCACCGGCGTGAACCAAAACGTTGTGCTTGTGCACGAGAGTGAGCTTCTTGCGATCGCGCTCGGCGGCCAACTCGAACGCGTAACGAACAGTGCGCTCAACACCGTACGCGGTGTTTACCGAAACCTCATTGGCAACCTCGGCTTCGGTGCCAACGCGAATTGCTCCGCCATTGCCAACATATGGGCCTTCGGTTCCTTCGCGAACCACAACAAAGTCGACGGCACCGGCATCGGCCAGCGGAGATTCGACTCCTGGGTACAACTTGGTTGGGCGAAGGTTCACGAAGTGGTCAAAACTAAAACGCAATTTGAGTAGCAACTGACGCTCGAGCACACCAGATGGCACTCGTGGGTCACCAATCGCACCGAGCAAAATCGCGTCGTGCTGGGCAAGCGAGTCAAGATCTGAGTCGGTCAGGGTTTCGCCGGTGGCCAGGTAGCGACGGGCTCCCAGGTCGTACTCGGTGGTGACAAACTCGACGCCAGAACCGGCCGTGACCTTCTTCATTGCTGCCAGGGCGACCGCGGTCACCTCAGGGCCAATGCCATCTCCGCCGATTACGGCGATTTTGTATTCACGAGTCACGTGCGCTCCAAAACTGGGGTTTAGCCCAAGTTTAGTCAGGCAGTCTTCTTGGCCTTGAGC
>JBDKLV010000023.1:0-27482 GCA_039795455.1 Actinomycetota bacterium | reverse complement strand
CTTCGGTGCCTTCGGCCTCGTCAGCGGCTTCTTCGGTTTCGTCTTCGTCGTCGTACATGTCGGCCCATTTGTCTTCGTACTGGTCCGAGTCGCCTTCACCTGTGCCAATTTCGCGCTGCAGCGCTTCGAGGTCGGTGTTTGGGCTGAAGTACTTCAGCTCGCGTGCGACTTTGGTGTTTTTCGCTTTTTGACGGCCACGCCCCATGGCAGGCTCCCAACTAGAAGGAAAGAAATCTGCGGTTAGTTTAGCAAGAGGGGCCCGACAAAGGCTCCCAGAGTCAAGGCTGTGAACGGAATTGCGAAGCTGAGGGCTGTGTAGAGCGCTGCTTTTAGCCACAGGCGCCCACGCAGATACTCACCGGATGCGGCAA
Organism: Actinomycetota bacterium; assembly: GCA_039795455.1. Taxonomy (GTDB): domain Bacteria; phylum Actinomycetota; class Actinomycetes; order Actinomycetales; family Microbacteriaceae; genus Rhodoluna. Next base: position 27,111 of record JBDKLV010000023.1, on the reverse strand, counting down.
CTACCGAGCTGAAAGTCGAAAGTCCGCCGCAGATTCCGGCGACCACGATCGGCTGACCTGCCTGCGCAAGGTGCAGCGCGAGACCCAGCCCGAGTGACGCTGCAGAGTTGGCAAGCAGAATGCCCCAAGGCAACCAGCCGTGCCACTTCGACAAGGTCAAACGCAGCACCGAGGCGAGGCCTCCGGCCAAAGCAACTGCCAGCACGAGAGCAAAATCAGACAAGATCGGCCTCGCTTGCGGTTTCGGCCGAGGTCGAGTCGCCGGTGCGACGGCCGAGCAGGTACAGCCCAATGCCCAGAGCGAATTCAAGCCCAACCATCAACCCACTGGCTGGCGAAACGGCAACCGCCATCAACCCACTCAACGTAGTGAAGCCGCCACAGAATCCGATCGAATAAAGTGCTCGCCGAGCATCCGTATGAAAGTAACGGTGCCCGTTGAAGAAACCAATCGCGAAAGCGCCAAGCAGATTGACCAGTGCGATTGCCCAAAAGCTCGAATCGAATGCAAACGAGAGTGACCAGCGCAGCGCCGTGCCGAGTGCGCCACCGACAAAAGTCAGCAGCACAACTCGAGCACTAAGCGTCATTTAGTCTTCGTCGATGCGACGCGCACGAACGCGCGAGATGCGGTTCGACAATCCGCGTTGACGTCGGGGAGCCGGGCGAACCGCGGTGCCACGACGTGAGTCACCAGGAAGCGGACGACGAGCGAACAAGTCCTTGTACTCTGCAGACTCGAGGCGCCATGGAACCAAGGTCACCATTACACCGCGAACGTACATGAGCTGCTTGCGAATGCGCGATGCACGGTGGTTGTGCAAGATGTGCTCCCACCAGTGACCAACGACAAGCTTCGGCATGTAAACCGAAATACGCTCTTCGCCATTTGCTGCTCGGTGTGCCTGCAAGTATTCGATTAGCGGTGCCGAGAATTCGCGATAAGGCGACTCGATGATTCGCAGTGGAACACCGATTTCCTTTTCGTACTTCTTCCAGGTCTTGGCAAACTTCTTGGTGTTCTCAGGATCGACATCGATGTGCACAACCTCGAGATGAGTGTGACGCGATGACAGCGCGTAGTCGAGTGCCTTCAGCTGTGGCTTGTTCAACTTGTCCATAAGAACAATTGCGTAGTCACCCTTCTTACCGAAGGTGGTCTTTGCATCGAGAGCAATTTCGTGCTCGACCATCTTGTAGTAGCGGTGGGTGTAGTGCATCACGGCGTAAAGAATCGGCATGATGATGAACACCATGTATGCACCGTGGGTGAACTTGGTGAGAGTCACGATGATCAAAACCGAGAAGGTCATAAATGCGCCAAGACCGTTCGCGATGGTGCCCGAAAGCGCCTCTTTGCGATTCGCAGCTTGTTCGGTAGGGTCATCGGTCTTCTTGTTGCGAAGACGGTTCCAGTGCTTGAGCATGCCGACCTGACCAACGGTGAACGAAGTAAACACACCAAGGATGTACAGCTGAATCAGTCCGGTAACCGAAGCCTGGAACGCCAGAATCATGACGCCCGCGGCCAAGGTGAGCGAAAGCATTCCGTTCGAGTAGACCAGGCGGTCTCCGCGGGTTAGCAGGGCCTTAGGGGCGAACTTGTCGCCAGCGAGTACTGATGAGAGAAGCGGGAAGCCGTTGAACGCGGTGTTCGCAGCGAGCAACAAAACCGCTGCGGTAGCGGCTTGCAGCACGAAGAACATCCAGTTGCCCTGGCCAAAGATTGCGACACCAAGCTGCGCCATGACCGACATCTGTGGGTCGGTTGCCGAAGCCATCCAACCTTGTAGCTGCTCGGCTGGGTTCTCTGCGTAGTGCACATTTGCAAATAGCGCCAGTGCCGTGATTCCGACGAAAGCGAAGATTGCAACAGAGCCCATCATGAGCATGGTCTTCTGCGCGTTGACAATCTTTGGCAAACGGAAAGCCTGAACACCGTTGGCGATCGCTTCGATACCGGTTAGTGCTGAACATCCTGATGCGAATGCGCGAAGCATTAACAGCGTCATTGCTGCTTGAGTAGCAGAGGTGTACTCGTCAATAGGAATCACGGTGTAGCCAGCAGAAGGGGCAACCAACTGGTGCCCCATCAGCACGCGAGCAAAACCAGTGAAGATCAAAACCGCGATCGATGCGATAAATAGGTAAGTCGGAATTGCGAATGCGGTACCCGACTCGCGAACTCCGCGAAGGTTAACTGCGCAAAGCAAAACCAAGAATGCCACTGCAATTTCAACGCGCCATGGGTTGAGTTCTGGAAAAGCTGAGATGAGGTTGTCAGTACCCGATGCAATCGACACCGCAACGGTCATGACGTAGTCGAGCAGCAAGGCACTGGCGACGAGAACCGCCCACTTCTTGCCAAGGTTCTTCATGGCGACCTCGTAGTCACCACCACCCGAAGGGTAAGCCTTGATTACTTTGCGGTACGAGAAAACGATGATGGCGAGCAAAAGCACAACCACAGCCGCAATACCCGGGGCCGCCGATAGCAGACCGACACCACCGAGGGTGAGGATCATCAGCATCTCTTGCGGGCCGTAGGCCACAGAAGAGAGCGCGTCACTCGAGAAGATAGGCAGGGCGATGGACTTTGGAAGTAGCTGGCCCTCAAGATTTTCGTTCGCTAGCTTGCGACCGAGGAACCAACGCTTTGGCTGAATCAGATCATTCACAAAGAGAAAGCCTACCCAAGCGGGTAGGCCGTCTCTTTGCTTGATGTGGGGCTGGCGCTATGCCTGATTGCCCTCATCAGTGGTGGTGTAAACGTCTGGATCGTTGCCTGGCTCAGGCTTGGTTTCAGGCACTACTGCCTTGGCCCAATCCTGGTCCTCTGGGCGACGGCCCTTGATGGTGAAGGTCGCGATCAGACCTAGGGCCAAGAAACCTGCGGCCGCGTAGGCGGTGGTGCGAACGCTCTGGGTGAATCCCTCACGAGCCTGAACCGCGATCGCGTCGGCGAAGTTGGCCGGAGCGCCGGTGCTCTGCAGCAGAGCTGAAAGCTGAGGCACAACCGCACCTGCGCTCTGCGAGGTTAGTTCACCGATGTTCTCGGCTAGCAGTTTGACCTGCGCCGCATCGATGCCCTTGAGCTCTTGCATGCCCTCGATGTTGCTGGCCACGTTGCTGCTCAAACCGGTGAACAAGAGGCTGCCGAGAACCGCGATGCCGAGTGCCGAACCGACCTGGCGTGCGGTGCTCTGAGTACCAGAACCCTGACCGACCTTCTCAAGTGGAACATCCTGCATGATCACACCGGTTAGCTGCGCGGTAGCGACACCGACACCAAAACCGTAGATGGCCAACCAGGCCGAGATGCTCTGCCAGCTGCCGCCGACGCTGGCGAAGAATCCAAGCCCAGCGATACCAACAATTTCAAGCACAACACCGATTCGAACTGCCATGACCGGCGAAAGCTTTCCGCTCAAACCACCGACCAAGCCAGATGCAAGGAACGCTCCTCCTGCCAACCAGAGCAGCACGATGCCGCTGTGCAGTGCATCGAGGCCTTCGATGTTTTGCAACCAAAGTGGAATAGCAAAAATCAAACCGAACTCACCCATCGAAATGATGAGGGCTGCAATCGAACCGTTGCGGAACGAAGCAATCTTGAACAAGTTCAAATCAAGGATGACGTTCTTGTGTGCGGCATCGCGTGCGCGCTCCCAAAGAACGAAGATGACGAAAAATACGACAGACAAGAAAAGCGACGCCGGAATAACCGAGATCGACTCCTTCGGCCACTCGTAAATGCCGAACAGGTTGAACGCGTTCTTCTGATCCCACCAGCCGTAGTAGCGACCTTCGATCAAACCGAATGTAAGAGTGAAGAAGCCGAGGGCTGCGAATAGTGCTCCGACAAAGTCAATGCCACCTTCGCGCTGCTCTTGACGCGACTCGTTGACGAAGAAAATCAAACCGGCGATAACCAAAATGCCAAATGGCAGGTTGACCCAGAACGCCCAGCGCCAGGTTTCGATAACGACTACAGAAAGGTCAAGCTTCCAGTCAACGGTGGTTAGCCATCCGCCAAGAACTGGACCAACGGCAACCATGCCGCCGATCGTTGCGCCCCAAACAGCAAACGCGATGCCGCGCTCCTTGCCGACGAAGTTTGCGTTGACCAAAGAAAGAGTGGTCGGCAAAACCATCGCGCCACCGAGACCCTGAACAATGCGAGCAAGGATGAGCGCATCAGGAGTCGTGGCCATACCTGCCCAAATCGAAGCCGCGACAAACACCGCGATACCCACAATCAGTAGTAGGCGACGACCGAAGCGATCGGCTAGCGAACCCCACACCAAAAGCAGTGAAGCGAATACCAAAACGTACGACTCTTGAACCCACTGAATCTGGGTGTCGTTGAGAGTCAGCGACTTGGTGATGCTCGGAAAAATGGTGTTGACGATAGTTCCGTCGATGATGACCAGCGAAATGGCCATCGAAATGAAGACGAGACCGAGCCAGCGATTGCGTGAATTAGACATGGGTCAAGGCTACCCTGAGCGTATGGAACTAGTCGGGGGATTGTGGCCATGAGTGCGGGACGTTTAATTGCAAGAATTTTCGGGGTACTACTGGGGCTTTTAGTCGTTGCGGCGATTGCTCTTTACGCAATGTTGGAAGCGGCCTTCCCGAATAGCGGGCCGGTAGTTCTTACCGCCACACAGCAAGCACAGCTTGCCTCGAACAAGGACTTTCTAGATCGAGCACAAAAGTACTTCGTAGACAATAAGTCGGATTTCACTGGCTTTATTGGCGCCGGCGCTGGCAGTGACGCGGTTATTGACTGTGGGTCATCCTTGGTCGACAACTGCCTTAGCGCTACAGCATGCGCCACACCTATCAAAGATGTCTGTGACGCCGTTCCGGGGAAGGACCCTGTGGCGCAAGGACGGCGAATCTGTGCCGAAATGATCGCGGCATCTCAGGCACTCGGCACCAGTTACGAATACTTGCCAGAGTCCAAGAAAGTGCAGACACTCACAGAAAAAAGTGTCAATCACTGTCTCGCTCGGCTAGATGACCCGGCCGCAGCAGGAGAGTTCACTCTTGTCGGCGAAACCAAAAATGCGAGTGGTGAAAAAGTGCCTGTGATTTACAGCATGTACGGCCACGGACTCTACGACTTGGTTATGGCAACGCGGTACGACTCAAAGAAAATTACTTTGCCTAGCTCGACAAATTAACGATTTGGATTTGACTTGCGCAGCTCGGCGCGAGCGGCGATGCTCGCCCAGAAAAGTCCGACGGTGGTGACTCCACCTGCTGCCCAACCCAACCAGGCCCAACCGAGTGCGGTTGCGGCGGCGGCTGCCACCGTGCCGATTGTGGTTGCGGTCAACTGAATAAAGATGAATCGCACCAGTGCACGAATTGCGTAGGTGGTCTTGTTTTGCGATTCTTCGAGACGCTTTACCGCGCGCAGTAGTTCTTCGTTCATGCCAACCCCATTCATCAAGACAACTTTAAAGTGCAACTTTGCTTAAAAGTGAAAACACCCTTGACTCGTGAGAAGTTCAAGGGTGTTTCGTGGCTCCGCCCGGCATCGATCCGGGGACCTAACGATTTTCAGTCGTTCGCTCTACCAACTGAGCTACAGAGCCCAGCGCAACTTTCGCTGCGCCTTAGTCAAAAGCCCTCTTGCGAGGGCCAGAGACTTGGCGATCCTGACGGGACTTGAACCCGCGACCTCCGCCGTGACAGGGCGGCGCGCTAACCAACTGCGCTACAGGACCTAAAAGATGCTGCTTCACATCGAAATGGTGACCCCAACGGGATTCGAACCCGTGCTACTGCCGTGAAAGGGCAGCGTCCTAGGCCACTAAACGATGGGGCCTACAAAGTCGATACTTCATAGCACCAAGGGTCAAGACTACCCGCGCAACCGCTGCCAGCGCAACCCAAAGGCGATTCACAGAAGTTGGTCACCGAGAACAGAGCGGTCGGCGTTTAAGTTTTAAGGGTGAAATCACGGATGACCAAGGCAACCATTGCCGCCTTCTTGGCGGTCGCGGCGCTGGTCACCGTCTCTAACCTCGGGGCGAACGCAACCCCGAACCCCGTACCTTCATATCCTTCGGCCGCGGAGGTAGCAGCCGCCAAGAAGAAGGTCGCCAGCAAGAAGGCGATGATCAAACGCCTCGAGGCCATCATTGCCGACCTGATGACTCAGGCCGATGCCGCCGAAAAGGTTGCCCAGGTTAAGGGCGAGGCCTACTCCATCGCGCGCGATGCCTATCAAGCAAAAGCAGCTCAGGTCGCGAGCCTGCAGTCTCAAGCCGATGCCGCGATGGCCAAGGCAAATGCTGCGCTAACCGAATTGGGTCAGATCGCCGGACAGATGTATCGAGATGGTTCTGGCGGTACATCCTTGAATCTGTTTTTGAATGCCGGCAAGGCGAGCGATCTTTTGTACAAGCTCGGCATGCAGGAACGATTGGCGACGAGCAGCAACACTATTTATCTCGCGGCTGTTGCGAAACAGAAATACGCGCAGTCGCTCGCCAATGAATTGCAGTCGGCGAAGAAAGAACTTGAAGCGCGAAAGATTGTTGCGCAGGATGCCTACAACGTTGCGCAGACCGCTGCGAATACCGCGATCTCGATGGTGAATAAAAACCAAGCGTTGAACAAAACTTTTTACCACCAGCTCGCAATTTTGCAGAACACTTCTGACGACCTAGAGCGTCAACGCGCAGAGGGTCTAGCAGCCGAACGTCGTCAGGCTGCCGGTAGCGCAAACATGGATGCACCCGAGTTGTATACCGTCGGAGATGCAAATGAGGCCAAGGTTTCTACCGCACTCGCGTTTATGAAAGCGCAACTTGGTGAGCGTTATGTGCTCGGCGGAATGGGCCCAGATGTTTGGGACTGTTCGGGAATTACCAAGGCCGGATACGCGGCTGCGGGAATTTACATTGGCACCCACTCGGCGACCAACCAGTTCAGGACCATGGCTGCCGCTCACAAGCTCGTTCCACTGAAGGACATGCAGGTCGGCGACTTGCTTTGGTACAGCCAGGAGTCAGCGTTCGACGGCGATAAGTATCACGTGGTGGTTTTCTTGGGCGGCGGAATGATGCTCGAAGCGCCTAACCCGGCGCGTACTGTGCGAATCGTTCCGATTCGCTGGGGTGAAATGTTCCCTTACGCGGGTAGACCGAGTGCACCTTAAGGCTTTGCGTCTCCCACGCGAGTCCACATCTTTGCCATGATCCACCACTGACCGTCGAGCTTTACGAGGTTCAGGTAGTCCTGCATGACACCGCCAAACATTTCGAGTTGCACGCGTGCAAGCGCGAAGCTGTCGTTCAGCTGATCGACAAACAAGATTTCATCGCGACGAGCCTCGCCCTTTTGTGCAGGCGACTCGCGGTTCACGACAGCCTCGCGATAGATCGTGTATGGGCGAAGGTTCGGCTTGCCATCGACGATCCCGTAAAGAGTGCAGTCTTTGTGAAATACCTTGTCGAAGAGTTCCATGTCTTGCGCGTGCATGACATCGAAGTAGTTGTCGAGCAGTGTGATGATGCCGACGTCGATTGAAGAAGTTTCGAGGTTCACGCTAATCCTTTGGCTTGAAAAGTTTGGTTGCGATTGAAAGAACGGTCTTACGGGTAACCAGTCGACCAGAACCGGCCATGATGCGATTCACTCCACCAGAGATAACGCTCGGTGGTGGAGTTGCCGCATCAAGTGCATTCAGGGCAACCGCGACAACTTGATCAACAGTTTGCATCTTGCCGAAACCGTCTCGAGTTTTTCCGTTGCTGGCAACTTCGAAAAATTCTGTTTTGGTTCCGCCTGGTGAAAGCGCGAGTGCGTGCACGTTAGTACCACGAAGTTCGCCCCACAGTGCCTCGGTGAACGACAGCACGAAAGCTTTGGTCGCAGCGTAGACAGCCATGTAAGGAACCGGTTGGTACGAAGCCGTGCTCGCAATGTTTAGAACCACACCGGTGTTGCGCTGGAGCATTGCCGGCAGTGCCTGGCGGGTTAGTTCGACAAGGGCCAAAACATTCAGCCGAATCTGGTCACTGATCTTGACTTCATCCATGGCATCAAAGCGACCGATGGTTCCGAACCCGGCGTTGTTAATCAGCACGTCAACCTTGAGCTTCTTGCGCTTAAGTTGCTTGAAGAGATCGACCGCCGCGTTAGGCAACGACAGGTCGGCGGCAATTACGGTTGCGCTCACCCTGTGCTGCTTAGACAGCTCGGTAGCCAATTTCTTTAGACGGTCTTCGCGTCGGGCAACCAAAATCAGGTTGGCACCTCGCGCAGCAAGCTTGGTTGCAAACTCAACACCGATGCCAGAGCTCGCTCCGGTAATCAGTGCGGTTTTGCCGGTGTAGTCGTAAGCCATTAGTGCTTGAAGCGCTCTTGGGCTTCGGCGATTAGCTTCTCGGCTGCGGCGCGACCTTCCCACTCGCCGACCTTGACCCACTTGCCCGGCTCGAGGTCTTTGTAGTGCGAGAAGAAGTGGTGCAATTCATCCTTGAGCTGCTGTGGAACATCGTTGATGTCTTGGATGTGATCCCAACGCTTGTCCTTTGCAGGAACACAAACGACCTTCTCATCGATGCCGCCGTCGTCTTCCATGGTTAGGTAGCCAACCGGACGAACCGACACGACTACGCCCGGGTAAACCGGAAATTCGAGCATGACCAGTGCGTCAAGCGGGTCGCCATCGCCACCGAGAGTGTTGTCAAAGTAGCCGTAGTCGATTGGGTAAACGAATGGAGTGAAGAGCACTCGGTCAAGGTGAACGCGACCGGTCTCGTGGTCAACTTCGTACTTGTTGCGGCTTCCGCGTGGAATCTCGATAACGGCATCGAATGGCATGTTGCTCCTCAATAGGCTTGTTGCAACAACTTTATCTAAGGCAGTTTCGCCAGATTGGTTACGATGCCAGATCGTCCGCGCCTGACTCCTGCAATCGCCGACGTGCGTCGTGCGATTCGAGAGAGCTGGGATGCACACGCCGTAGTTGAGGGCGATCAGATTCTGGTTGCCTGCTCGGGTGGCCCTGACTCACTTGCTCTAGCTGTGGCCGCCCAGTTCGAAGGGGCTCGGGCAGGGGTTCGGGTTGGTGCGGTGATCGTCGAGCACGGGTTGCAGTCGGTGACGGCCGAAGTGGCGGAACGAACCATGCGCCTACTTACTGATCTCGGGCTAGGCCCAGTTGTGGTTCGGCCGGTCACCGTCGGCAAGGGCGCCGGCCCAGAGGCCGCGGCGCGAGTAGCCCGATACGAAGCGCTTGACGAGGCCGCGGCAGCGTTCGACGCAAAGTACGTGATGCTCGGCCACACCCTGAATGACCAGGCCGAGACCGTGCTTCTTGGCCTTACCCGTGGCTCGGGAACCCGCTCGCTCTCTGGAATGGCCGAAGCGAACGGCCGCTACCTACGCCCACTGCTAGCCATTTCGCGCCAGACCACCGAGGCCTTCTGCGCAGAAAGCGGTCTAGACGCGTGGCACGATCCGCACAATAAAGAAGCACGTTTTACCCGAGTGCGAATTCGCGACATCGTGCTGCCAATGCTCGAGACCGAGCTAGGCGCTGGTGTCATCGACGCCCTGGCTCGCACCGCAGACCAGGCACGTGAAGATGATGCACTGCTGAGCGAACTTGCCGAAATGAATTACAACAAAATCGCAAAAACTCGCGCGACCTCGATCGACTTTGACGTCGAAGAATTTTCCGCACTCCCGTTGGCACTTCGTCACCGAGTGGTGACCCTCGCGCTCGCTGCACTCGGCGCTCCCGAATTCTCACGCACGCACATCCTTGCCGTTGATGACCTAGTCGACGATTGGCACGGGCAGAAAGAGCTCACTCTGCCAGGGGTTAGAGTAGAACGCATCGCGAAGGAAATTTCTTTCAAGAGCACAAAAACCATGCGCACAGGAGCCTGTTAGTGGACATCGACAAAGTTGCCGGAGACATCACCAAGGTTCTGGTCACGCCAGAGCAAATTCAGGCGAAGATCAAAGAACTCGCCGCACAGCTCGATGCGCACTACGCAGATAAAGGTGTGCTTCTAGTCGGCGTTCTAAAAGGCGCCGTCATGGTGATGGCCGACCTATCGCGCGCAATGCAGATCCCGGTGCAGATGGACTGGATGGCAGTTTCTTCTTACGGCCACGGCACTCAGTCGTCGGGCGTAGTTCGCATTCTCAAAGACCTCGACGCCGACCTGATTGGTCGTCACGTGCTCATCGTCGAAGACATTATCGACTCCGGCCTGACTCTGTCGTGGCTGGTTTCGAACCTCGAGGCACGTGGTGCCGCATCGGTCGAGATCGTTGCTCTGCTTCGCAAACCAGATGCTGCAAAGGTCGAAGTGGATGTTCGCTGGATCGGCTTTGACATTCCTAACGAGTTCGTCGTTGGCTACGGTCTCGACTACGCCGAGAACTACCGCACACTCCCGGGTGTAGCGGTTCTCGACCCAAAGACCTACAGCTAAACCACGCCTCGGCTGGCGCTGATTGCGCCGAATTTCTCCAATGGTGAACAGCCCTGTTGCGCGTCTGTGCCGGCAGGTAGCCTTATCCGGTGAATATCAAAAAGCTCTTCAGCGGCCCGTTTTTGTGGGTAATCGCGGCCATCGTCATCCTCTTTATTGGCTCGTCAATGATCAATGGATCATCGGTCAAGCAGGTGGACACCAGCACTGGTTTGGCATTCATCACCTCGGGTAATGCCGAGAGCGTAAAGGTTTACGACGGCGAACAGCGCGTCGATGTGACATTGATCACCGCCGACAAAAAGTACGGCAAGCAGATTCAGTTCTACTACGTGGCGCCTCGCGGCCAGCAGGTAACCCAGGCCATCGCTGACGCGAAAATCATCGAAGGCTACAACGATGAGGTGCCGAACACTCCTTGGTACATCGCACTTTTGCAGAGCATCATTCCGTTCTTGATCATCGGTGTAATTTTCTGGTTCATCATGGGTTCGGCTGGTGGTGGTCGTGGCGTAATGCAGTTTGGCAAGTCGCGCGCACGTTTGGTGAATAAAGAAAATTCGACTGTCACCTTCGCCGACGTTGCTGGTTCAGACGAGGCACTCGAAGAGCTGCAAGAGATCAAAGAGTTTTTGAAAGAGCCACAAAAGTTTCAGGCTGTTGGCGCAAAGATTCCGCGCGGAGTTTTGCTTTACGGCCCTCCGGGAACCGGTAAGACACTTCTCGCCAAGGCAGTAGCCGGCGAGGCTGGTGTTCCGTTCTTCTCGATCTCGGGCTCTGACTTTGTCGAAATGTTTGTCGGTGTTGGTGCATCGCGTGTTCGCGACTTGTTCGACCAGGCCAAGGCGGCAGCTCCTGCGATCATCTTCGTAGACGAGATCGATGCAGTAGGTCGTCACCGCGGTGCCGGTATCGGTGGCGGTAACGATGAGCGCGAGCAGACTCTTAACCAGTTGCTAGTCGAGATGGATGGCTTCGACTCGAAGACCAACGTCATCTTGATTGCCGCAACCAACCGACCAGACATCCTTGACCCTGCGCTCTTGCGTCCGGGTCGATTCGATCGTCAGATCGGCGTGACTGCTCCAGACCTAAAGGGTCGCGAGCAGATTCTTGCCGTTCACGCGAAGGGCAAGCCAATCGCAGAGGGCGTAGACCTTTCGGTTATTGCCCGTCGCACGCCGGGCTTCACCGGTGCTGACCTAGCCAACGTGCTGAACGAGGCGGCCCTGTTGACCGCCCGCCAGAACGAAAAGCAGATCACCGCTGCCACTCTCGACGAGGCCATCGACCGCGTAATTGGCGGGCCACAGAAGAAGTCGCGCCTAATGCAAGACCAGGAGCGCCTGAACACCGCCTACCACGAGGCCGGCCACGCACTTGTCGCAGCTTCGATGAACGACAGCGACCCGGTCACCAAGGTGACCATCCTTCCTCGTGGCCGAGCACTCGGTTACACAATGGTGTTGCCGCTCGAAGACCGTTACTCGGTATCGCGCAACCAGCTACTTGACCAGATTGCTTACGCAATGGGTGGCCGCGTTGCAGAGGAGCTCGTGTTCCGCGACCCAACCACCGGCGCATCGAATGACTTTGAGAAGGCAACTTCGATTGCTCGCCAGATGGTCACTCAGTACGGTTTCAGCAACGCAGTTGGTTCGGTTTCGTACGGAAACGGTGGCGAGGTTTTCATCGGACGCGACATGGCGCAGCAGCGCGACTACAGCGAGGCAACTGCACAGACCATCGACCGCGAAGTTCGCGCAATCGTAGAAGCGGCACACAACGAGGCCTACCGCGCGCTAGTCACGAACCGCAAAGTGCTCGACGCATTGGCGAAAGCTCTTATGGAGCGAGAGACTCTTAACCAAGAAGACATCGCGAAAATCTTTAAGACCGTAAAGAAGCTGCCACGACGCAAGCAGTGGTTGTCTGCTCCAAAGCGTGTTCCTTCGAAGGTTGGCCCTATCGCAATTCCAAAGCGTGCGGCAAGCACTTCGACTGCAAAGCCTGAGCGCAAAACCACAGCGAAGAAACCAACTCGCACCACTCGTAAGAAGTAGTCATGGTTGATCGCGGGCGTATCGAAGCTGCGGTCACCGAGCTGCTGCTAGCAATCGGCGAGAACCCGCAGCGCGATGACCTATTGGCAACCCCACAAAAAGTTGCCGAGGCATACGCGGTGTTTTTCTCTGGCGTGAATCAAAATGCCACTGAAGCTCTCGGCGAGACTATTGCAGCGGAGCACAACGAGGCAGTGATCTTGAAAGATATCGAATTCGTTTCGATGTGCGAGCACCACCTGCTGCCATTCACCGGTGTCGCCCACATTGCCTACCTGCCGAACGACCGAGTGGTCGGGCTTGGTCGACTACCCAAGCTGGTCGAGATCGTCGCTCACCGCCCACAACTGCAAGAGAACCTGACCGCCCAAATTGCCAACGCGCTAGAAACCGGGCTCGACAGCAAGGGCGTCGTGGTCGTGGTTGAAGCCCGTCACCACTGCGTGGTCTCACGCGGGGCAAGGCAACCAGAGGCGAACACCGTCACCATGGCTGCCCGTGGCGTCTATAGCGAACCCCTGGCTCGCGCCGAAATCATGGCGCTAATTTCTAAGTAGCAAATCGAATGAGCCGTAGCCAAAGCAACCTAGAGCAGATCAAGCTCATGGGAGTTCTGAACGTAACCCCCGATTCGTTCAGCGACGGCGGTTTGTTCGTCGACGAAGAAGATGCGCTCAATCACGCACGGTTGCTACTTGCAGCCGGCGCGAACATCATCGATGTCGGTGGTGAATCAACTCGTCCAGGCGCCAATCGAGTTTCGACCGAGCTCGAGCAAGAGCGAGTCGTCACCGTTATTAAAAGGTTGGTTGACGAACTCGGTGCATTCGTGAGCATCGACACGATGAATTCCGGAACCGCTGCGGCTGCAGTCGCCGCCGGAGCTGAAATCATAAACGACGTTTCTGGCGGACTTGCCGACCCAAAAATGTTTTCAGTCGCCGCCGAAACCGGAGCCACCATTGTGATTTCTCACTGGAGAGGATTCAGCGATCAGATGGATGCGTTGAATTCCTATGAATCAATTGCAAAAGACGTGGCTTACGAATTGCAGCAGCGCATCGATGCAGCGCTCGAGGCCGGAATCGCGAAAGACAAAATCGTGATCGACCCGGGTCTGGGCTTTGCCAAAGACATGAAACAGAACTGGCAGTTGGTTGCTCGACTAGACGAACTCGAGAAACTCGGCTACCCGATTCTTGTCGGTGCTTCGCGCAAGCGATTTATTGCCGGGGCACTCGATGACGAACATCCTGGCGATGTGAGCACCGAGCGACGCGATGTCGCCACCGCAGTATTGACCGCACTCTTGATGCAACGCAAACTCTGGGGTCTGCGTGTGCACAACGTCTTGGCCTCTGCAGATGCGATCAAGCTCGTCGCCGCACTTCGTGCCGGCGAGGCACATTAATAAGGCAGAGTTAACTCATGGCCACAAAAATCAGCATTCGCGGACTGAAGGTTTACGCGCACCACGGCGTCTTTCAGTTTGAGCGCGACCTGGGCCAAGACTTTTATATTGACTGCGATGTTTGGGTCGATGCCGAGGCGGCGGCCGCAAACGATGACCTAGCTCAGACCGTTAACTACGGCCAGTTGGCAGATGCCCTCGTGGCCGATGCCAAGCAGAACCCGGTCGATCTGCTCGAAACCTTGGCCGAGCGCCTGTTGGCCCTAGTCCTCGACTTTGGCGGTGGGGCCGTGACCGGCATCGTTCGCAAGGCCAAGATCACAGTGCACAAGCCAAACGCGCCGATTGAGCACGAATTTGCCGACGTTTCGGTGACCGTCAAGGGCAAGCGATGACCAAGAAGGCAAAGGATGGCCGCCGCAAGCGCGCCTACGTGCCCTCGATTCTGGCCCTCGGCGGCAACCTGGGTGACCGAGTCGCCAACATCGATGCCGCTGTGGCGGCAATCGGCGAGACCAAAGGTGTCAAATTTCGACTGCTCAGTCCGTTAGTTGAGTCATTCGCGGTTACCGCAGCCGGAGTCGATGAGAGCAAACCGAATTACATAAATGCCGTAGTTCGCATCGACACTCGGTTAAAGCCAAAGCGTCTTCTCAAAGAGATGCGGCGCATCGAGTCGAATCTTGGCCGCGTTCGAGTTGAGCGCTGGGGTTCGCGAACCATCGACATCGACATTGTGACATTCGGTGATCGAGTTATCGCTAAGAAGAAACTCGAAGTTCCGCATCCGCGTGCTTATCAGCGTGCGTTCGTTATGGTGCCGTGGGCGATGATCGACCCTGAAGCTGTTTTGCCCGGACACGGCAGTGTCGCAGCAATCGCAGCCACCATGAAACACGATGTTTGGGTGGTCAAGTGAAGTCGACCAAAATCGTAAATCTCGTCATTGCTGCAGCGGTCGCTTTTGCACTTACGTTTGTTGCAAACAAATTTGTTGTAGCAAACGGCGGAACAATCGCATTGATTCCTCCATCTCTAGACATTTCACTTTTGGCCGCGGCCGTAATCGAGCTGCTAATCGCAGTACCTATTTTTCGTTTTCGTCGCGATGTTTTGAATTTCGCTAAGAACAAAAATGCGCAGCGACAAATTCGCCGAGTTGATTCTTTCTACGCGGTACGCGTGCTAGCGCTTGCGAAGGCCACTTCGGTATTCGGCTCGTTGTTTTTCGGTTACGCGCTCGCACTAGTTTTAGCTCAATCGCTGCTGCCGATCATCCCCGATGCGATCATCAAGAACATCGTCGCCGCGTTTGTTTCGGTCGTGCTGGTAGTGGTTTCGCTTTTGATCGAGCGTGCCTGCAAACTTCCAAAGTCAGACGAAACCCCAGCCGACCCGCAGGCAGAAACGAATCCGGCGTGAAGCAACAATTGACCGTCGGCATCATCGGCGCTGGTCCAGTCGGCTGTGTGCTTGGCCGCGCACTAGCTTCGGCAGGGCACCTGATTGTTGGAATTGCGACCACGGATGCCCGAAATCAGGAGCGTGCCGATGCGTTGATTCCAGGGGTTGCCATCAAGCCCGCTGCCGAGTTGATCGAGCTTGCCGACCTTATTCTGCTTGCCATCCCGGCTGGCCAATTGGCCGAGTTCGTTGCCGGGGTAGCAACGGCAGGGTTGTGGAGACAGGGGCAACTGGTCGTTCATACTGCCGCCGAGTTCGGACTTGAGGTGCTTAATCCAGCTACCAATCTCGGAGTCATTCCGTTGGCGATTCACCCCGCCATGGCCTTCACGGGTACGAATGTCGATGTGTCGAGAATCCATGAGAGTTTTTTCGCGGTGAGCGCCCCTGCGGTCGCACTGCCGATCGCTCAGGCGCTGGTCATCGAGATGGGCGCTGAACCGGTTGTGATCACCGAGGCGCAGCGACCGAAGTATGTTGAAGCGATTGGTGTCGCGACAAACTTTTCGGCGTTGCTAGCAAATCAGGCAATCGGGCTTTTGAAAGAAATCGGAATCGAAGATGCACGCGGCCTAATTGCACCAGTGATCTATTCGAGTGTCGAGCGCGCTCTTGCCGATGGCTACGTGCAGGTTGATCCAGATGAACTACTGGAGCCTTAAATGCAAATCGTCAACTCCGCCTCAGAATTACAAAAACTTTTCGCGCTAACGCGCGAGAAGTTACAGACCATCGCGTTCATTCCTACCATGGGCGCACTGCATGAAGGTCATCTTTCTCTCGTCGAAATAGCGCGCGAGCAGGCCGACGTGGTTGTCGTTTCTATATTCGTGAACCCATTGCAATTCGGCGCCAACGAAGACTTCGATAAGTACCCGCGCACCCTGCAAACCGATGCCGAGTTGCTCGCTGCGAATGGTGTCGACTTTTTATTCGCGCCATCTGTCGCTGATGTTTACCCAAACGGGCAAGAAATCACCGAGCACGCGGGCAGTGTCGGTGAATCGTTCGAAGGCGCATCGAGGCCAGGCCACTTCGACGGCATGCTCACCGTGGTAGCCCGCCTGTTCGACATTGTGAAGCCCGACTTTGCTGTCTTTGGCGCCAAGGATGCGCAACAGTTGTTTTTGATCAAACGCATGGTCGCCAAGCACGCCGAACAAAACCCCACTCGCTGGAACTCGTTGCACGTGATTGCCGGCGAAACAGTTCGTGAAGAAGATGGCCTGGCCCGCTCTAGTCGCAACCGTTACCTGTCACCCGAAGAACGCACCGTGGCGCTAACCCTGTCGGCTGCGTTGCGCGCGGCAGAGGCTTCGACGGGGCACGCGAGTGAGCGCATCCGTGCCGCACACCAAGTGCTCGCCGCTGAGCCGCAAGTTAGACTTGACTACGTTGCCTTGGTCGATCCGGGCAGTTTCGAGCCAATCGATGACAGTTTTTCGGGTCGAGCCTTGCTGCTGATAGCGGCGAAAGTGGGCAGCACCAGACTGATCGACAACCTCAGCATCACGATTTAGGGGCCCACGGATGAGCGAAGAACTCAACCAGCAAGACGAATTTGAGCAGGATCTGCCTGAGCAGATTGCCGTTCGCCTTGCCAAGCGCGAGCGCCTTAACCAGCTGAACGACGCCTATCCGGTCAGCCTGCCAATCACGCACACCATCGACCAGGTTCGCGCGGCTTACCCAGATCTTGAAATCGATGTGGCCACCGGCGACACCGTCGCGATTGCTGGCCGAGTAATGTTCCAGCGCAACACCGGCAAGCTCTGCTTCGCTTCGCTGCAGTCGGGCTCTGGTGAGCGCATCCAGGCCATGCTGTCGCTCGACAAGGTCGGCGAAGACCAGCTCGAGCAGTACAAAGAACTCGTCGACTTGGGCGACCACTTGTTCGTCAAGGGCGAGGTCATCACCTCGAAGCGTGGCGAACTTTCGATCATGGTCGAAGAGTGGAGGATGGCCGCCAAGACCATTCGCCCGCTACCTAACTTGCACAATGAACTCGGCGAAGAGTATCGAGTGCGTCACCGCTACATCGACTTGATCGTGCGCGACCGTGCGCGCGAGGTAGTTCAGATTCGCGCGAATGTAATGAAGTCGCTTCGTCGCACTTTCGAGTCCGCTGCCTACACCGAGGTCGAGACTCCGATGTTGCAGACCATTCACGGTGGTGCAAGCGCTCGCCCGTTCAAGACTCACTCGAACGCATTCGACACAGAGCTCTTCTTGCGCATCGCCCCTGAGCTTTTCCTAAAGCGTGCAGTGGTAGGCGGTATCGATCGCGTCTTTGAAATCAACCGCAACTTTAGAAACGAAGGCGCCGACCGCACTCACTCACCTGAGTTCGCAATGCTCGAGGCTTACGAGGCATACGGCGATTACAACACCATGGCCGACCTAACGCAGCGCCTGATTCAAAATGCAGCGATGGATGTCTTCGGCACTCACCAGGTAGTTCTCGAAGACGGCAGCATCAACGACCTTGGTGGCAACTGGCCGCGCATCTCGATGTTCGAGTCACTGTCTGCCGCCGCTGGCGTCGAGATCACGCCGAACACTCCGATCGAAGAGTTGAAGAAACTCGCAAAGTCGGCAGACATTGAGATTGAGCATCCGTTGCACGGCAAGTACGTCGAAGAGCTGTGGGAGCACTTCGTGAAGAGCGGCCTTGAGAACCCAACCTTTGTGATCGACTTTCCGGTTGACACCTCGCCGCTTACGCGAAACCACCGCACCAAGGATGGCGTCGTCGAGAAGTGGGACCTCTACATTCGCGGTTACGAACAGGCGACCGCCTATTCAGAGCTGGTTGACCCGGTTATTCAGCGTGAGCGCTTTGTCGAGCAGGTCACCCTGGCTGCAGCCGGCGACCCTGAGGCCATGAAGCTTGACGAAGACTTCTTGAAGGCGCTCGAGTTCGGAATGCCACCTTCGGGCGGTATGGGTATGGGTATCGACCGCTTGCTGATGAGCCTGACCGGCCTCGGCATTCGCGAGACCATCATGTTCCCACTGGTGAAGTAGCCCCAAATGACCGTGTGGCAGTGGCTCGAATCGGCAATCTGGACATCGGTGCCGACCGTCGGAGTCTTTCTGTTATTCGTACTCATGATTCGCTCGATTGTGCGCGCCGACCGCAAGGAACGCGACGCCTACTCGAAGCTCGAGGCGCAGATTCGCGCCGAACGTGAGGCCGCGAAGTCGGTCAAGCCAGCCGCCAAGAAAGCCGCCAAATAGCGGTTTGCCATCAGCGAACAGCCCTGTTTTAGGGCTTGCCTTCGACCTACCCTTGTAAAGCAGACGCAGGAGCAGCTGCGTTGCAAGGAGTAAATGATGTTTGAAAAATTCACTGACAAGGCCCGTCGAGTTGTCGTTCTCGCTCAAGAAGAAGCGAAATTACTGAACCACAACTACATCGGCACCGAGCACATCTTGCTCGGTTTGATTCACGAGGGCGAAGGCGTCGCAGCTAAGTCGCTCGAGGCACTCGGCATTGCGCTTGAGTCAGTTCGTGAGCAGGTCAAAGAGATCATCGGTCAGGGGCAGACAGCACCAACCGGACACATTCCATTTACTCCTCGCGCAAAAAAAGTTTTGGAGCTTTCGCTTCGCGAAGCACTTCAGCTTGGTCACTCATACATCGGAACAGAACATCTGCTTCTCGGTCTGATTCGCGAAGGCGAAGGTGTCGCTGCTCAGGTGCTCACCAAGCTTGGTGCAGACACCAACAAGGTTCGTCAGCAAGTCATTCAGCAGCTTTCGGGTACCGAAGGTAAAGAGACTGTCAACGTTGGCGGCGAGACTCACGAGAAGCAAAAGGGTTCGCAGATTCTCGATCAGTTTGGTCGCAACCTGACTCAGGCTGCAGCCGACGGAAAGCTCGACCCGGTAATCGGCCGTGAGCGCGAGATAGAACGCGTCATGCAGATTCTTTCGCGTCGCACCAAGAACAACCCAGTGCTCATTGGTGAGCCTGGTGTCGGAAAGACCGCTGTCGTCGAAGGCCTTGCTCAGGCAATCGTGAACGGAAATGTTCCAGAAACTTTGAAAGGCAAGCAGCTTTACACCCTCGACATGGGTGCTCTAATCGCCGGTTCTCGCTACCGCGGAGACTTTGAAGAGCGTCTAAAGAAGGTCACCAAAGAGATTCGCCAGCGCGGCGACATCATTACCTTCATCGACGAGATTCACTCGCTAGTAGGTGCTGGTGCGGCCGAGGGCGCTATCGACGCAGCCTCGATTCTCAAGCCAATGCTGGCCCGTGGGGAGCTTCAGACCATCGGAGCTACCACCCTCGACGAGTACCGCAAATACTTCGAAAAGGATGCAGCGCTGGCGCGTCGCTTCCAGCAGGTGATGGTGAACGAGCCGACTCTGCCAATGACCATCAACATCTTGAAGGGTCTGCGCGACCGCTACGAGGCACACCACAAGGTGTCGATTACCGATGGCGCGATCGTGGCCGCAGCAAACCTTTCGGATCGCTACGTGACCGACCGCTACCTGCCAGACAAGGCGATCGACCTAATTGACGAAGCCGGCGCACGCCTGCGTCTCTCGATTCTGTCTTCGCCACCCGAGCTTCGCGAACTCGAAGATCAGATTGCCGAAATTCGCAAGGCCAAAGAGCAGGCGATTGAAAACCAAGACTTCGAACTCGCGGCAAGCAAGCGCGACGAAGAGAAGAACCTAAACGCTGAGCGCGTGAAGCTTGAGAAGCAGTACCGCAACGGCAACGTGGCCGCAGGTGGCATCGTCGACGAGGGGCTCGTCGCAGAAGTGCTTGCTCAGGCAACGGGCATCCCTGTTTTCAAACTCACCGAAGAGGAGAGCGCAAAGCTCATCTTCATGGAAGACGAACTGCACAAGCGCGTCATTGGTCAAGAGGATGCGATTCGCGCAATCTCCAAGTCGATTCGTCGCCAGCGTGCCGGCCTGAAGGATCCAAACCGCCCATCGGGTTCGTTCATCTTTGCTGGTCCTACCGGCGTCGGAAAGACCGAGCTCGCCAAGGCACTCGCCGAGTTCTTGTTCGACGACGAAGGTGCTTTGATCTCGCTCGACATGTCTGAGTACGCCGAGAAGCACACCGTCTCACGCCTGTTCGGTGCGCCTCCGGGCTATGTCGGCTTCGAAGAGGGCGGCCAGCTCACCGAGAAGGTTCGTCGCAAGCCATTCAGCGTGGTCTTGTTCGACGAGATCGAGAAGGCTCACCCAGACATCTTCAACTCGCTACTTCAGATTCTTGAAGAGGGTCGTTTGACCGATGGTCAGGGTCGAGTAATCGACTTTAAGAACACCATCATCATCATGACCACCAACCTTGGTACTCGCGACATTGCTCGCGGAGTCATGGGATTCTCGGCCGAGGGCGATGGCCTGCAGGACTACGAGCGCATGAAGGGCAAGGTCAACGAAGAGCTGAAGAAGAACTTCAAGCCGGAGTTCTTGAACCGCGTCGACGAGACCATCGTGTTCCCGCAGCTCAACAAGGACGAGCTGGTTCAGATTGTCGACCTATTCATCAAGAAGCTTGCCGTTCGTCTCGAAGACCGCGGCATGAGCATCAAGCTGACTCAGGCAGCCAAGGATCGCCTCATCGAGATCGGCTTCGACCCAGCGCTCGGAGCGCGACCACTGCGTCGTGCGGTGCAGCGCGAAATCGAAGACCGCTTGAGCGAGAAGATTCTGCACGGCGAACTCAACAACACCGAGCACGTCGATGTCGATTACCTAAATGGCGAATTCGTTTTCACTAGCCTTGCGCGCGAGGGTGCGGCTACCATTTAGCAATGACCTCTAGCCAGTATCGCGTTCGTCGTGCTCGCACGACAGACGTGCCTGCTATTCAGGGCATTCGCAAACCTGACGAGGGCCGAGTCCTGCTCAAGCACGACCTGATTGCGCTCTATGAAAAAGTTCAAGAGTTCTACGTTGTTGTCGACGAGTCCGATTCTGTAGTGGCGGCAGGCGCTATCCATGTGATGTGGAACGACCTGGCCGAGGTTCGCTCAATTGTGGTCGACCGCAACCTGCGCGGCAAAGGCATTGGCCACCTACTTCTCGAAGCGTTGCTCGATGCAGCCCGCGACCTGGGAATCAAGCGAGTCTTCTGTCTAACTTTTGAAACCGACTTTTTCGGCAGCCACGGCTTCGTTGAGATCAGCGACGTGCCGGTCGACGAAGAGACCTTCAACGAAATGGCGCGCTCTACCGATGATGGTGTGGCAGAGTTTCTCGATTTGGCACGAGTCAAAGAGAACACGCTCGGCAACACCCGCATGCTTAAGCTGCTTTAACGCCTGCGCTGGTTAGCCTTTTTTCATGTCTAACCCACGTAACAACAACCGTCGTCGCCCGCCGCTACCTCCTCGCGCAGCCCAGGATGCGGCCATGTTCCGCAGACGCCGCATTGTTGTTGGAGTCGGACTCATCGTGGTGATCACCCTGCTTGTGATTGTGGTCAATGCCGTCGTTGGCTTCGTGAATGGCATCTTCAATCCGGGTGGCGGAGCTACCGCAACTCCGACCGCTACCGGTGACCCGAACGCCGCCTGCCAGGCTGGCGTGGTCTCTGTTATCGCCGGAGTGGGCGACCAAAATCTGAACGCCATGACGACCTTTGGTGCCTCAGACACCCCATACCTGTGGTTCAAACTGACCAACAACTCGACTGCGCCTTGCACCTTCGATGCCGGCACGCTCGGCTCGTTCTACAAGATCACCAGCGGCTCGACCGTCATCTGGGATTCACACGACTGTGACCGCAGCCAAGATGTTAGCTCGCCAATCGTGCTGCAGCCAGGCGCGACCGTTTCGTCGCCGGCATCGTCATGGATGAAGGTTTACTCGTCATCGACAGGTTGCTCGACTGGGCAGAAGGCCGCTCCTGGCAAGGGTGCTTCGTATCACCTGGTTGCGACAGTGAACAACGTCACCTCGAGTGACGTGCAGTTCATGTTGAACTAGTCGACTACCAGTTCAACGCCAGGGCGAGTGCCTGTTTTAGGCCGCCAACTGCAGAGTCGACACTTCGCACAAAACCGAGACGCTCCGCTTCGTTCTTGCGCAACTTGTTGTTACTGACTGGGCGAATTTCGCCAGCCAAAGATATTTCGCCGAAAGCGGCGAGGTTGTGCGAAACAGGTTTGTCGTTGATTGCCGACGCGATTGCAATCGCAATTGCGAGATCGGCTGCCGGCTCGATGATCTTTACTCCGCCGACAGTCGAAACGTAAACATCTACTTCGCTTAGTCGCAAACCGGCTCTACGTTCGAGCACCGCGAGAATCATTGCGACGCGCGAAGAGTCAACACCGTTCGTAACGCGACGCGGTTGCGGTGAAGAGCTTTTAACCACCAATGCTTGAACTTCTGCAATCAATGCGCGTTTACCTTCGACCGATACGGTGACGCAAGTACCTGAGACCGGAATATCTGCGCGCGACAAGAACAAACCGCTCGGGTCTGGAACTTCGCGAATTCCGTCGCCGGTCATTTCGAAGCAGCCAACTTCATCTGTCGGGCCAAAGCGATTCTTCTGAGAGCGTACAAATCTCAGTGAAGTTTGACGATCGCCTTCGAAGTGGCACACCACATCGACCAGGTGCTCGAGAGCGCGCGGGCCGGCGATGTTGCCATCTTTGGTGACGTGACCAACCAAAATCACCGGCAGGTTCTGCTCTTTGGCCACTCGAATTAGGTTGCTGGCGACTTCGCGGACCTGTGACGGAAGGCCGGCGGCACCATCGAGTTCGGCGTGTGCAATGGTCTGAACCGAGTCGACAATAAGCAACTCGGGAGCCGTGGCGGCTACCTGCCCGAGCAGGTTGCCAAGATCGGTTTCGCTGGCCAAATAGAGGTTTTCGCTGAGTGCGCCGGTGCGTTCGGCGCGAAGGCGAATCTGCCCGACCGACTCTTCGCCGCTAACGTAAAGCACTCGCGACCCCGTTTTAGCCGTTCTGGCAGCTACCTCGAGCAGAAGGGTCGACTTGCCAACGCCTGGCTCTCCGCTGAGAAGTATGACCGCCCCAGGCACGAGCCCGCCGCCGAGCACGCGGTCGAATTCGGCTACTCCGGTCGAGCGACTTGCTACTGACTGAGTCGAAATTTCTGTGATTGGGCGAGCCGCCGACGAGCCAACGATCACATTGGCTTTGACCGAACGGGTGGCTCCGAGGCCCTTAGAATAACCCGCGGCCCCCTCGCGCATTGTGTCCCACGAGCCGCACTCACCACATTGGCCGACCCACTTGACCGATGACCAGCCGCATTCGCTGCATGAGTATGAGGTCTTAGGAGCCATGAGACAAAACTACCCTGTGGCACAGACAGTGCCTTGCCTAAACTTTGACTGTGAAGAATTTGAAAGTGGCCGTACTTGGCGCAGGGTCAATGGGCACTGCGATCATCGATGGGCTCATCTCCAACGGCATGAACCCGAGCAACATTTCGACTCTCACTAACACTGCCTACAGCGCACAAAAGCTCGGCGCGAAATACCCGGTTAACGCGTTCAGCCTCGAAGAGAGTTTTGCAAACGACTTGGCAGCCATCGATGACGCCGATGTGATCATCCTTGCGGCGAAGCCATACCTGATTGTTGAAAGCATCTCCGAACTTGTCGAACCACACCTAAACAAGGATGCACTTTTCATTTCGGTCGCCGCCGGAATTACCTGTGCCACCATCGAAGCTGCGCTGCCACTGGGCAACCCCGTGGTTCGTGCGATGCCGAACACTCCTGCGATTGTCGGCAAGGCGGTAACCGGAATCTCTGCAGGCTCGCGTGCGAACGAGCAACACCTACAACTTGCCGTCGAATTGTTTGAAAGCATCGGCAAGACCTTGGTGCTCGACGAAAGTCGCATCGATGCACTGAGCACTATTAGTGGCAGCGGCCCGGCATACGTTTTCTTTCTTGTCGAAAAGTTCATCGAGGCGGCGAAACACCAGGGCTTCAACGACGACGAAGCTCGCCTGCTGGTGAACGAAACCTTCTTGGGTTCGATCGACTTATTGCTCGCCAGTGGCAAGACCCCGCAGGAATTGCGCCGCCAGGTGACCAGCCCGAACGGCACCACGATGCAGGCAATCGCTCGCATGGACCAGGCCGATCTGGGCGAAGTTTTCGCCGAGGCAACCGACGCCGCATTGGCTCGCGCTCGCGAAATCGCAGCCGGCAAATAACTCGCAACCCCGTCGGTGGCAGCGGGTAGCCTGTAGTCATGAGTGATGCATTCGAAGCCCTAGCCAACCCAATCCACCGCAAGTTGATCGAGGTGCTGAACGCGCATCCTGGTTTGACTGCCGGCGAGGCCGCTGGGAAGGCCAAAATCACGGATGCCGATGCCAAGAAGGCACTCACCAAACTTCACGACGCTGGCTTGGTAACTGCACGAGTAGCTGGCAAAGAAAAGCACTACTCGGTTAGTGCGGCGGGGCTAAACAAGATTGCCGGTTGGGTAATCAAGTTGACCGGCGGGCCAAAGACCAAGCTCGACAAGCAGGTCGATGAGTTGGCAGACAAGCTTGGCGATTGGATTGCTACCGGTAGCGGTTGGCTTGGCGAAAAGTTTGCAGAAGGCACTGGCATTAAGTCTCCAGAAGACTTGGGTCGCGAAATTGGTCGTCGACTTGCCGATGCCAAGAAGCAGGCCGATGACACCGCTGGCGATCAGATTCGCGAAGTTGTAAAAGAAGTCAAGGCACGCGTAAAGCGCAAGTAGTTAGAGCGCGCTATTTGCCGCGCAAATCAATTTCTGCGATCAAGCCTGCGACTCGTTTTTTAATCTCATCTCGAATCGGGCGAACGGCTTCGATACCTTGACCGGCTGGGTCATCAAGCGGCCAATCCAAATAAGTCTTGCCAGGAAAGTAAGGGCAGGCGTCGCCGCAACCCATAGTGATCACGTAATCGCTAGCCAACACGGATTCATCGGTTAGGCGCTGCGGAAAATTCTGCGAAATGTCGATGCCGATTTCTGCCATCGCCTCGACTGCCACCGGGTTCACTCGCTCGCCAGGTTGAGTACCAGCACTTCGAACCTCGATGCGTCCTTCGCCGAGCTCGCGCAAGAACCCCGCTGCCATCTGCGAACGACCGGCGTTGTGGACACAGACGAAAAGTACCGACGCTTCAGGTTTCATAGTTTCATTATGCGGGTGATGGGTGAACGGCAGGTAACCGGCCACCGGCCAGCGCGCTCAAACGAAAAGGGAGGGCCGAAGCCCTCCCTGAACGCTTGAACTTGTTACTTGGTTGCCTTCTTGGCGGCAGGCTTCGTAGCCGCTGACTTTTTTGCTGCAGGCTTCTTGGCCGCAGCTGGCTTTGCCTCGGCAGCAACTGCCTTTGGCGCAGCCTTCTCAGCGAAGATCATCACGAAGATTGAAGCAATCAGCATGCCGAGTAGCTGCATCAAGATGTAAAGCGCGGTCTCATTGACCGAGTGACCGGCGAACAACAAACCGAACGCGACCGCAGGGTTAGCCTCGGCGCCGGTCGGAGTGAAAGTCGCTGCGGCGAAAACCCAAAGACCGACAGCAACAGGGATGATGTTGCCTCGACCGGTCGAAGCCAAACGGCCAACCAACCAGACCAAACCACCGGTAGCAACAAGCTCACCGATTAGGAACGCAGGAGCGGTTGCGTTGTGTCCGCCAGCAACATCGAGCGACTTCTGCCACATGGTCAAACCGACCCAGGTACCGAAAACGGCACCGAGCAGTTGAGCTGCAATGTAACCGAGCAACTCGCTGAGCGACATCTGCTGACGTGAGTAGAAGTAAAGCGAAACAGCTGGGTTTAGGTGGCCGCCACTGATCGATGCGGTTACGAGGATTGCCAAGCCAAGAACGGTCGACAGCGCTAATGCTGCGAACGACGATCCCGAGCTAACGGCACCAAGAATTGCGGTCAAGAAAAATGCGACGCCGAGAAATTCGGCGAACATCTTGCGTAGTAGTGGACTCATGTTCACGAAGCTAACTCCTTTGTTGGTTTTGCAATCTTGACGATTGCTTCATTTGTTTTCATAAAGCCGGGTTTGAACGGTGGATCAAATCTCGCCCAATAAACATCACCGAGCGGCTCAAGTCCGAGTTCGCGAACCCTTCGCATCAATTCTTGACCCATCTGCTCAAATCTCTCGGCATTCCAAGAACCTTTAAACCGGATGACAGCGGCGTAATGTTCGTCGACGGGAACAACTTGAAGCGACGAACTATTCGGCAGCACGGATGCATCGGCTACGAAGTCGGCGGGCATCACGAAACTGACGGTGTGTACATCCGTGTGATCGGTTGACTGCAGCACCGGCGCGGTCATAGCGATCTGGCGCCCTGAGGCGTTATTGCCCGAGATATAGCGCAGCAGCGGGTTAAAGGCTTGGTTGCCTGCCCGCATGAATTCGCCGCGACCTGTGGTCTGCACCAGCACGTACTTCGGATAGAGTCGCAGCTCGACCTGGCCGTGTTTTGCCAGCACGCTGAAGGGTTGTTGTTCGGTCACGCTTTGAGTGTATGTAAGGCGCTGACTAGAATGGAACTCTGTTTTGTTCGCTGGCCCCGCTGGCGGGTTAGCCAATAAATGTGAGGTCTTCATGGGTTCCGTAATCAAGAAGCGCCGCAAGCGTATGTCGAAGAAGAAGCACCGCAAGTTGCTTCGTAAGACTCGCCACCAGCGTCGCAATAA
>JBDKLV010000022.1:0-5219 GCA_039795455.1 Actinomycetota bacterium | reverse complement strand
GCACAGGGTTCGGTGCTGACTAACAAGTACGCCGAGGGTTACCCGGGCAAGCGTTACTACGGTGGTTGCGAAGCCGTCGACGTTGCCGAAGACTTGGCTCGCGACCGCGCTAAGGCGCTGTTCGGTGCAGAGCACGCAAACGTTCAGCCACACTCGGGTGCGAGCGCAAACGCCGCAGTACTAATGGCGTTGGCAAACCCTGGTGACCGCATCCTTGGTTTGGAATTGGCGCACGGTGGTCACCTGACTCACGGAATGAAGTTGAACTTCTCGGGCAAGATGTACGAGGCGCACTCGTACGAGTTGAACCCAGAGACCTACTTGGTCGACATGGACATTGTTCGTGCCCGCGCGCACGAGGTAAAGCCTGCGGTGATCATCGCTGGTTGGTCGGCTTATTCGCGTCACCTTGACTTTGCGGAGTTCCGCAAGATCGCCGACGAGGTTGGCGCAAAGCTTTGGGTCGACATGGCTCACTTTGCAGGTCTGGTTGCGACCGGTTTGCACCCATCGCCTGTTCCTTACGCCGATGTCGTTTCGACCACCGTTCACAAGACCCTTGCTGGCCCTCGCTCGGGTCTGATTCTTTGCAAGACCGAATACGCCAAGAAGATCGACTCGGCAGTGTTCCCAGGTCAGCAGGGTGGCCCGCTAATGCACGTGGTTGCCGCTAAGGCAGTGGCTTTCAAGGCCGCCATGAGCCCAGAGTTCAAAGACCGCCAGCAGCGCACCATCGATGGCGCGGCGATCATTGCAGAGCGTTTGACCCAAGCCGACGTGGTCGCCAACGGTGTTCAGGTTCTAACCGGCGGCACTCAGGTGCACTTGGTGCTCGTCGACCTGCGCAACGCACCGATCGACGGCAAGCAGACCGAAGACCTTCTTCACCAGGTTGGCATCACAGTCAACCGCAACTCGGTTCCTAACGACCCACGCCCACCTCTAGTTACCTCGGGTGTTCGCATCGGTACTCCTGCACTGGCTACTCGTGGTTTTGGTCGCGATGAGTTCACCGAGGTTGCCGACATCATTGCTGGTGTCTTGCTGCCTAACCCAGACATTGCAGCGCTCAAGGCTCGCGTCAAGAAGTTGACCGACGCATTCCCGCTGTACCAGGGTCTCGAGAGCTGGTAGTTCGCCAATGACCGCAATTAAGCTCGACGGACTTGCCACCGCGAAAGCCATCAAGGATGAGCTCGCAGTGCAGGTTACGAAGCTTAAGCAGCGCGACGTGCATCCTGGTCTGGGAACGCTCTTGGTTGGCGACGACGCCGGTTCGCACAAATACGTTTCGGGCAAGCACCGCGACTGTGCCGAGATTGGCGTCAACTCGATTCGCGTCGATTTGCCGGCAACTGCTTCGGCGAATGACATTCGTGCGGCGATTCGCGATCTGAACGATGCTCGCGATGTGACCGGCTACATTGTGCAGCTGCCGCTACCGGTCGGTATCGACACCAACGCGATGCTCGAACTAATCGACCCAGCCAAGGATGCCGACGGCCTGCACCCGACCAACCTTGGTCGCCTGGTGCTTGGGGTGAACTCAGAGATTTCGTCACCGCTGCCTTGCACTCCAGCCGGTATCGTCGAGCTGCTTCGCCGGTACGACGTGCCGACTCGCGGGGCAGAGGTTGCAGTGATTGGTCGCGGCGTTACAGTCGGCCGGCCTTTGGGTTTGCTCATGTCGCGCAAAGGCGTCGACGCCACCGTCACCCTGTTGCACTCGGCCTCGCGTGACATTGCGGCGTCGGTTGCTCGGGCAGACATCGTGGTTGCTGCCCTCGGCGTGCCGCACTTTGTGCAGCCTTCGTGGATCAAGCCTGGCGCTGCCGTTCTAGACGTGGGCGTGACCCGTCACGACACGGATGCCTCATCTGTCCTATTGGGAGACGTCGACCCTGCCGTGGCCGATGTTGCCGGGTGGCTCTCGCCGAACCCGGGCGGAGTTGGCCCGATGACTCGCGCGATGCTGCTCAAGAACGTCGTCGAGATCGCTTCTCGCTCCTAGTTGTTAGTAACTTGGTTGTGAAGACACCGGCTCCAATAGTGTCGAGGGGATAACCATGGACTACGTAACAACTTCTCATCGCTTCGCAACTGAGATTATTGCGAGAACAGAACCACTCAACGTCCTTTACCAAGAGATATTGGATGCAATTAGCGCACTAACTGACGAGGCTCTCATCGAGGAGTTTCAATCTGGAGAAAAAGGCCCTGCGAAGTCGCTAAGTTATGCCATAAATGCACTCCTACGAAAAGAATTGCACGACAAGCGTGGGTGGCTCAAGGAAGCTGAGATATTCCAGGGTGCTGAATACAAAAATGTATGGCGTCTAGACTTCCTGAAGCAAACTGTAATAGCCGGCGCACCAGATGATGCTGACGATAATCGTGAGCGTAAGTCAGGAATGGCAGTTGAGGTCGCATTCAATCACGGTGAGGCAATCGCTTGGAATATTTTGAAGCCAGTTTTGGCATCCGAAATCAACCACATTCACAAAAATGAATCTGTTGACATTGGTGCAGGTGTGGGTATCGTCATTACCGCGACTGCAGCACTAAAATCTGCCGGCAGCTTTGACAATGCAGTAGGTGAGTACGAGAAAGTTCTGCGTTACCTAATTCCAATGCATAATCAGCTAACGGTTCCTATGGTGCTAATTGGACTCAAAGCCCCTAAATCGTTCAGGCTAGAAGCCGTCAAAAATCCAGTGACTGGGCGAAGCGAAAGCAGCGTC
Organism: Actinomycetota bacterium; assembly: GCA_039795455.1. Classification (GTDB taxonomy): domain Bacteria; phylum Actinomycetota; class Actinomycetes; order Actinomycetales; family Microbacteriaceae; genus Rhodoluna. Next base: position 2,478 of record JBDKLV010000022.1, on the reverse strand, counting down.
GTACTTATTTAAGTAAGTCTGCGGCAAGGACTTTGCCGACACGTTCGATCAGTCCGATCACCAAGGCGTTTCCCATAAAGAATGAACGGCGCACGTCTGAAACTTCGTTGCCGTCTGAGCCAAAGCGAGTCCAGTCATCTGGGAAGCCATTCAGGCGTTCGAGCTCAATAGGCATGAGGCGTCGGTAACCCTTGGCTGTTTTGATGATGTGTTTGAAGCGGGACGGCGTGGTGCCACCTTCGCCGGTCAAAATCGTGCGGCTTGGGTTAGTAAGAAGATCTGGGAAAGCCATGGAGCCTTCGCTGTACATGTATTTGCCACCACCAGCGTGTGTTCGCTCGATGCTCTTCGAGCCCTTCAAATACTTCCACTCGTCTAGGCGCCCTTTTTCAACCCAATATTCAGCGGGAATTTCAGAGTCGTCGATGATGATGTCACCGAGAAGCAATGGCTGTTTGGCGAGAACGGCTGAAGTCTTTAGCGTGTAGGCAATGCCATCTAGGTAAACGCCTGAGTTCAAAAACAGCGACTTTCCTGCACCCTTATTAAAGGTCTTTGAAATCACGTCGGCGTCGTCTGAAAGGTCTACTTCGATTGGGTTGTTGTTTTCCTGGTGGATCGGTAAAGCTCGAGCTAGAACACCCTCTTTGTAAATGTGTTTTGCCGCGTCTAGTTTCCAACCTTTTGCCAACGTGTTTAGTCGGCGGGCGACGATGAATACGCGAATTCGACGCTGAGGGAAGCCGTACTCCGCGGCATTTACTACTCGCCACTCGATTACGTAACCTTCTTCGCCGAGTGTCTTGAGCATGATCGCAAAATCTCGACCACGTTGCGAAGAAGGTGACTTTAGAAGTCGGTCTACATTCTCAAGAAAAATGAACTTTGGTTTCTGGCCTTGAACAAGGCGAAGAATCTCCCACCAGAGAACCCCCTTTTTGCCTTCTAGGCCTTTCGCCGCACTTTTCGACTTAGCGACCGAGTAGTCCTGGCAAGGGAAACCTCCGACAAGTAGGTCCGTGTTCTTAGGAAGCGCCTTGATGGTCGCTACGTCTACGTTGGTGTGGCCCTCTTCGCCGAAGCGAGCGGAATAAACATCAGATGCGTGCTGTGTTTTTGTAGAGGGTTCCCATTGGTTCGAGAAGATTGTCTTCCATCCTGCTGCGGCAAGGCCAATACGGAACCCGCCGACGCCCGCAAATAGCTCAGCGACGTTACCAACTGGGTTGGTTGGTTCCTTGTATTTCGGGGATTTGTAGACCATTTCACGCTCCACAAAGGATCTTAGGCGATCCCCACCCCAAAGCTGGGATCCACGCCGTGTCGATCTAGAGCTGCGCGCGAATAGCCCACAGGTCCGGAAAGACCGGGTGGAACAGGGTCGAGGCTAGGTAGCCGACGCCATCCGAGCCACCGGTGCCGGTCTTGCGACCGATGGTGCGCTCGACCATCTTGACGTGGCGGTAACGCCACTCCTGTAGGCCCTCGTCTAGGTCAACCAGACGCTCACAGACGGCAGCCGCGTCTGGGTCATTGCGGTGAACTGTGACCAGAACATCCTGGATGGCTTCATTCGGCTCATAGCTAACCGACACATCGCGACTGAGCAACGAGACCGGCACGTCGTAACCGCGCGAGGCCAGATAGTGCAGGGTCGAATCCCAGAGCGAACGACGAGCCATGGCTGCCTCGACTCGGGCGCGGGCAGGCGAGCCGGCAATCAGGTGCTCGGCCATGCGCATGCCGCTGCCGACCTGAGCGCCAGCACCTGCGTGATCGCGTCGACCAAGAATGGCCTCGACCTCGCGGAACTGCGCCGACTGAAAACCGCTCGAAGACTGCAGGCGACCGCGGAACGAGTTGAACTGCAGCGGCGTCATGGTCTCGAGAATGTCGATCTGACCAACGCAGGTCTTCATAATCGTGCGAATGCGACCGAGCACAGCGAGCGAACGGTGGGTGTCGCCGCCTTCGAGCGCAGCCTGCAGCGCACCCATCTCGTGAATGATCTGCTTGAACCAAAGCTCATACGTCTGGTGAATGATGATGAACAACATTTCGTCGTGCTCGCCATCGCTCTGCGGGTGCTGCAAGTCGAGCAGCTCATCAATCTTGAGATAGCTGATGTAGGTGAGTGCTTTGTCGTTCATTTAGGTAACTCGGTTGCCGTCGTCTTGAATCTTTAGGTAGTCCTGCGCTTCGACAGAAGCACGGATGCGATCGAATCCGTCCCACACCTCTGTGAACGATGTCGGCATCGGCGCGATGGCTAGGCGAATCGAATCTGGTGTGCGATAGTCGGGCACCACGTTGGCGAATTTGCGCAGGGCCGCAGCAATTCGTTTGGCCTCTGGGTGGCCAACAGTGATGTGCCCGCCGCGCTTGTTCGCATCGCGCGGGGTTAGCAGCTCGAAGCCGAGCGGCGCGAGCCACGCGTCGAATAGTTCGATCATCATTTCGGTGCCGAGGGCAGCCTTG
>JBDKLV010000021.1:0-5989 GCA_039795455.1 Actinomycetota bacterium | reverse complement strand
CGTGAGGGTAAGAAACTTGCGACGGTTGGTGTTGGCGCGATGATGGTCGGCGTTCTGCGAACTACACGCCAAGTTGGATTACCTCTCTGGGCACTGGTCATTGGGCTCGCCCCTGAACGCTCGACGCTGTACATCGGTGTTGCGGCTGTAGTCGACTTTGCACTGTTCTACACCTCGGGTCAGATTATGGACCGCTGGGGTCGCCGCTGGGCGGCTGTGCCGACAACCATCGGGCTTTCGCTGACGCACATTTTTATGTTTGTAGCCACCGATGAGCCAACCTTCTTGATCTTCGCGGTACTCATGTCGCTAGCCAATGGACTCGGTTCGGGGCTCGTGCTCACCCTAGGAGCCGACCTCGCACCTGACGACGCACGACCAGAGTTCTTGGCGGGCTTTCGACTTTTGGTTGACGCTGGGGTCGCCGCTGCCCCGCCGATTCTCTCGGCCATTACTGCTGTTGTTGGCCTCGGCACCGGAATGGCGAGCTTCGGAGTAGTTGGCCTAGGAACTGCCTGGTTGTTCTATCGATACATCCCTAGGTTCATAAAAAGTCCTAGATAATTGGCAAATGCCAAAGTTCAAGAACCTCGTTCGTTTCGCAATCGCCGCCACCTCTGCTCTAGCCATATCGGCTCCTACCTTGGCCTGGTCGGCCACTGTGGTGCCGGCAGCACCAACCGCAGCAGAAGCAGCGACCCTCGCGCGTGCACAAGCTAAAGGCAGCCTGGTCAACGACAGCATCTACTTTGTCATGACCGACCGCTACGCGAACGGCGACACCTCAAACGATCACGGCGGCATTGTCGGCGGCAGCATCTCGACCGACGGTTTCGACCCGACCAGCGACTCGTACTACCACGGCGGTGACCTGAAGGGTCTGACCGGCGGGTGCACGACAGGCACCGGCTTGGCCCGCATCCACAACATGGGCTTCACTGCTCTCTGGATCACCCCACCGTTCAAGCAGAAATACGTGCAGGGCGATTCTGCTGCCTACCACGGTTACTGGATTACCGACTTTTTGAACATCGATCCGCACTGGGGAACCAACGCCGACTTCAAGGCGATGGTCGACTGCGCCCACAGCCTCGGCATGAAGGTGATTCTCGACATTGTCATGAACCACACCGCCGACGTGATTCAGTACAAGAACAATGGCACCGCATACATTCCAACGGCGGATGCGAATGCCAAGAACCCCGCTTGGCTCAACAAACTCAGCAACTACCACAACCGCGGAAACGTCTCTGACTGGAGCGACAAGTGGTGGTACCAGATGGGCGACTTCTTTGGTCTAGATGACATCGCCACCGAGAACGCAGAAGTGGTCAACGGCTTCGCCGACGTTTACTCGCAGTGGGTAAACAACTACGGTGTCGACGCGTTCCGCATCGATACCGCAAAGCACGTCGACGACAATTTCTTTGCCAAGTGGTGGCCAAAGGTTCAGGCACTGACCAAGGCAAGCAAGCCGAGTCTCACCGCTTTCGGTGAGTTCTTCGATGGCAACATCGACACGCTAAGTGGTTACGTTCGCAACCGTGGCATCCCGTCTGCTCTCGACTTTGGTTTCCAGGGCGACGCGGTTGCCTACGCAGGTGGCGACGGCGACGCCGGAAACCTCATGTATGTGCTCAACCAAGACGACAAGTACAACGCGGTCGGCAAGAGCGTTTACAACTTGGTCACCTTCTTGGGCAACCACGACATGGGTCGTGTCGGCTACAACCTGCTGCACTCGGGCGCAACCACTGCAACATTGCTGCAAGCAGATTTGTTTGCTCACGACCTGATGTTCTTGAACCGCGGAACCCCGAGCGTTTACTACGGTGACGAGGTCGGCATGATCGGTTGGGGTGGCGACAAGGCCGCTCGCGAAGACATGTTTGCGACCCAGGTTGGCGAATGGAAGTCGGAGCCTCGCGTAACCGGTGGAGCAATCGGCACCAACTCGTCGCTGACCATCACCGACAACCCGATCATGAAGCGCATCACTGACTTGAACGCGTTGCGCGCCAAGTACCCAGCTCTAGCAAGCGGCGCGGAGATCTTCCGTAACGCCGACGGTGGTGCTTTGGCAGTTAGCCGCATCGATGCAAGCGATCGTCGTGAGTTCTTGGTTGGTTTCAATAGCGCCAACAAGGATGCCACTCTCACCTTCACCACCAGCTCGCCGGCCAGCACATTCAAGTCGGTCTGGGGGGTATCAGACGATGTAGTTAGCGATGCCCCTGGTTCGGTGACCATCAAGATTCCGGCCCACTCGAGCATCGTTTTGCGCTCGGAGAGCCAGCTGCCCCCAGCGACCGCAGCGGTCAAGCCGGTGCTGACCTATGAGTTCGACACCGACCACAAGACCGTGAACCTAACGGCCGCCCTGAACACTCAAGACCCAGCCACCGTTTCATTCGCGCTCAAGATGCCAGGAGCAAAGACTTGGACCTACATCGGTAGCGATGACTCGGCTAGCTTCCGTCTCTACTGGGATTACACCAAGGCTCTAAAGGGCAAGAAGATCGCGTTCGCTGCAATTAGCAAGACCACCGGTGGTGCCATTGCAGTTAGCAACGTGAAGCTGGTCACTATTCCGTAAGGCTTTCATCGGGCTGTCGACTTTACGCACACTGTGCTTTGAGCTGGCAGCCCGATTAGCTTTATCGGTGCTTGCCAAACCGCACACAAATTCACTCGAGCATCGGTGCCCTGCACGGAGTAATCGAATGCGTTATAACTCTCTCGATTTGCCACGTGCGTCTTGGCAATCAGGTCGGCCGAGCTCTCGACCTCCAACATCGCAAGAGTAAGCGCGTATTGGTCGGCTTCGAATTGAAGTTGTTGTTGAAACGAATAGACCATGGCGGCATCCACCGAACCCAACGCAAATACTGCTGCAAATAATCCAGCGGCAACCATAAGCGGCAACATCGTGCCATCGTCGCGCTTGTACTCAGCAATGACCGGTGGCACTTTGCTCGGCACCTTTCACTTTGACGTGCAGCGAAATGACGGATGCACAGTCGCCAGTAACAGTGAAACTAAAGTCACTCGACCCGATGCCAAAGGTCTTGGCAACATCGCTCATTGTTATCGCAACCGCGTCGGTTGTCTGACTTAGCTGTGCCGCTCGCAACCCCTGGTGCAGCATCGCCTGACCTGCGGCAGCCGCGTCGATCTGCCCGGTGATGACTTGTACTGCAGCCAACACGGCCAGCTGTAGCCCTAGCCCCACAATTACGAATTCGACGATTGCGTTTCCGTTGTCGCTGCGCAGATTCATTGCTAGCCCCTACCAGTCGATCTCGCGTTTGGCGATGCTCCGAACCTCAATCGGAATAGAGCTAAACAGCCAGATGTGGCTGGGGAATCTGGCGGTAACCAGGGCATGACTTGGGCTGAAGGCTAGCGATGCACTAACTCGGGTAAAGCCAGCAATCAAGTCGCTTAGCCTATGTTGCGCCTCGGCGGCCGATACGTCAGCCAGGGCCGCGTAGTGACTAGCCTCGACAGCCGCTTGCCTCACTTCGGTGCGCTCGAGGCAGTCAGCCAGGTAACCGAGTTGCAGCGAGAGCAAGAGTGCGAAAGGCACAAAAACTAGTACGAATTCGACCACGGCCGAACCGCTGTCAGATCGCAGTGGCACCTAAAAAACAGCCACCTTGGAGAGCGCCGTTTCAAAGATGCCCTTGAGCGCTGGCGCCGCTACAGACCAGAGCAACACGACCAGACCCGCCGTCATGATTGTGATCAGCACCCAGCCAGGTACGTCGCCGCGCTCAGAAGCAAGATCATCGTTGGGTGTTTCTTTCATTTGCATTCCTTTCATAGTTGAAACTGCAAAACTCCGGAACTCGGAAATAGCGCGAACAAGACAGTGACAGGCAACACCAGGGTCACCAGTGGAATCATCATTTTGGTTTCGTTGGCACCCGCATGCGCCAACAACTCGTTGTAACTTCGGCGACGAAGTGACTGCGCCAGATTCTCGAGTGATTGAGCCAGTGGAGTGCCGCGATTCAAGGCGATTGCTAGTTTGTTGCAAAGATCTCGAACGCCCGAAGTTGGCAGGTCTTGGCATAGCAATTTGAGTTCGGTATCGAATGTCGAACCAAGGTCGAGGTTGGTGCACAGCTGCTTCAGCGCTTGACTCACTTCACCTTGGGACCGACTGGCAATGTGAATCATGGCCGACTGGAGCGTTTCGCCTCCGCGAATACTCACTGCTAGTAGTGTGACCAAATCTGGAAGTTGCGAATCGATTGCCCATGTAGCACTTTTATTGAACGTTCGTCTAACTCGAGATTTGCGAGCCTGGTTTACTTTGATTCTTGCGCCAGGCAGAAACCCTTCGAGCAACTCGAAACGATTCGGAGTGTGAACCTGCATGAGAATCAATGCGGCAATGCCGACCGCGGCGAGACAGACAGCAACCGTAAGAGTGATCACGCGAGCACCCGTGGTAGTTCAGGGATGTGCCCGATTCGACTTACTAACCGATAGGCAACGATGCTTGCTGTAAGCCCAACCAGCATGACCAAGGTTCCTGAAGCAGACGCAAAGAGCGACGCGTTCTCGGGCCGGATAGCTACCAAGACCAGCACCACCCAAGGAGCAGCCACGGCCAACTTGGCGGTGCCCAGCACCCAACCCTGTTTGGCTGCGATTTGGGCAAGGTCGTTCTCTGCATGCCGCAGGTCATTTGCTTGGGCGAGGAGCGCGTCGGCTAAACCGTACCCACCAGAGAGCCCTGCCTGCCTAAGCACCTCTATCGTCAGGTCGCTTGCAACGGTCCCGAGACTGGCCTTGAGCTCATCGAGTACCTGATCTAGCAACCAACCGCTTTCCAGTAACTGAACGGTCTTGCCAAACTGTGGCGAACAGGTCAGGTTGTGTGATTGGGCCAAATCGCGAAAGGAGTCGACCAGGTTTAGACCCGAACGTATTGCCGATTCGAGCGACTCAAGCACAACCGGCCACTCAGCAATCAATTGGATGGTTCGGCGAGTACCACGTTTGGCTAGCCAATCAAGAACGAGCGCGGCCATTCCGATGGTGAGAGCAAGCGAAAGCGGCCAAAGCTTGAACACTTCATAACTTGAGGCGAAGACCAATATGCAGCCAGCTGCGACCGCAGCTTTGAACCGAATCAAGTGGAGCAAACCGGCCTTTTGTGCCAGCGCGGCGAATCGCACAATCACAAATCGCCCATTCTGATAGGCGTGAGTTCGATGACACCTGAAGGCGACTGGTGCACTCGTGATATTTCAGCAATTTTGCGATTGCCATCATTATCAATTTGGCAATGAACAACCAGGTCGACGCTGCTGGCGACAGTTTGTTGAACGAATTCTTGCGGGATGTTCTGCCCCGCCAAGAGCGGCAGTGAGCACAGTTTGGTGATCGCTTCCTTAGCAGAGTTGGCGTGGATCGTGCACATGGCTTGGATTCCGCTATTCATGGCAATCAGCAAATCGAAGCTCTCTGCCTCGCGCACTTCGCCAACCACAAGTAAATCTGGCCTCATGCGCAGACTCTCTTTGACCAGGCGTCTCAGAGTGACTTCGCCGCTTCCTTCAGTGCTGGCCTGGCGAGTCTGTAGAGCTACCCAGTCACTTTTGTTCGAGCGAATCTCGAAGGTCTCTTCAACGCTCACCAACCGCGCCGCCGCTCGACTCTCTTCGATCAATGCACAGAGCACTGTGGTCTTGCCCGTGTGCGTACCGCCACTCACCAAGATGTTTCGCCCAGCCAAGACCTGTTCGCCTAGGAACTGGGCCTCGGCTCGGGTCAACACAATACGTTCAACCAGATCACCGAGTTGCCATATTTGCCTCGGAAACTTGCGCAGGTTGACCGACCAGTGCTCGCGTGATATGTCTGGAATCACAACATGCAGACGAGTACCGTCAGGTAACGCGGCGTCGACGAAAGGCGTAGTTCGATCGAGCCGGCGGCCGGTACTTCGCAACATTCGCTCCACCAAAGCGGC
>JBDKLV010000020.1:0-6090 GCA_039795455.1 Actinomycetota bacterium | reverse complement strand
CAATAGAAGTCATTGCGACTGGCTCCTTTGTCAGACGTCCATATTCATTTGGATGCTAATGATTCACAATAGGGCATACTGAGAAGCGCACATCCCGCTATTTATAACGATTTGGGAGAAACATGACTCGTCGCCCTCGTATCGCGATTCTTGGCCGTTTTGCCGAGAGCACCTCGGCTACCCGAATGGGCGGAGTGGTAAATGCCCGTCGCCTACTAGAGATGGTCTGGGCCGCCGGTGGCGAACCGATCACCCTTTTGCCGGTTGCCGATTCGAACTGGGATGAACGCCTGAGCATCATCGATGGCGTGCTCATGCCGGGCGGAGCCGATGTTGACCCACGTGCCTACGGCCAAGAGCCACAGAGCGACGAGCTCTACGGCATCGACCCACTGCAGGACTCGGTCGACCTATCGCTGGTTCGCTATGTCTTCGAACACAAGATTCCGCTGCTGACCATTTGCCGCGGCACCCAGGTGACCAATGTGGCCCTTGGCGGCACTCTGGTTCAGCACATGCACGACCCACACCGCCACCACGTGGCCGAGGTCACCATTAAACAAAACCTGGATGCACTTGGTGTAACCATTCCAACCGTGAGCGCCTCGTGCTTCCACCACCAGATTCTTGATCGATTGGGTGCCGGCGTCGAGCCGATTGCCTGGGCGGCCGAAGGGCACATCGAAGCAGTTCGTTACGACGGTGGCGGCTGGGCTTTTGGCCTGCAGTGGCACCCTGAAGACAACTACAAAGAAGATGCCCCGCAGCTCGAAATCGTAAAGACCTTTATTGGCGAGGCAGCCAAGCGCATTTAGGCCCCTCCGGGCCGTCTCGAGTGGTTAGCCCTCGAGGTGCTTGGTGATTTTGCGAAGCGCTTCTGCGCTGGTTTCTTGAGCGCTGTTCGACAACACGCTGGCGATGTGAGCCTCTTGCTTGTTGAACTCAGGGAAAAGATCTTTCATCAGTCGGCGGCCGGCCGGGGTCAGTTCGACCAGCACTAGGCGTCCGTCATCCTTGCTCTTCTTGCGAATCGCCAGTTTTCGGGCCTCTAGGGTCGAGAGCACGCCGGTAAGCGTTGCCTTTGAGAAGCCGCCCTCTTCTGCGATCTGGCGAGTTTCGATTGGCTCCCAGATCCAGACCACCCAGAGCACCACAAATGCGGTCCAGCTCAGGTCGTGTGGGGCGAGCACGGTGCGCTCGAGGTGATTACGAACGGCGGTGGCAGCGCGGAACAGGTTCGAAGCGACGGCCATGGCCTTGAAGTCGATGGTCATGCCGGCCAGGCGCTCGTTTACTTGGCGCTCGGTCTCGGCGAGGGTGTGGGTACCAGCCATGACTCCCCTTATTCATTCGTTACCTAATTATTGTCCATTCTGGATTGCGGGGTTCGCCAATGCCGCTAGGGTAAAGATTGTTAGTGTCCAAACGATTTTTGGGAGTACACCATGAGCTCAGCGTCGAGCATCAATTTGACCGACCTCGATCTATTCGAGAACGGTGCACCGTGGAAAGAATTCGCCGAGTTACGCGCGAACGACCCAGTGCACTGGAACGAAGAAGAAGCACCGAACCACGGATTCTGGGCTGTCACTCGGTTTCACGACATCGTGCAGGTGCTACGCGACCCTGACACTTTCACCAGCGAGCGATTCACCAACCTCGAAGAAGTAGACAAAGAGCAAGAAGAAGCTCGTCGTTCACTTCTCGAAACCGATGGCTCGCGTCACCGCGCACTTCGTCGCCTCTTGCAAGGTCAGTTCACTCCTGCTGCAGTTGCAAAGTACGAAACCTTCTTGCGCGGCATCACCGCAACCACTCTCGACAATGCATTCGCAAAGAAGACCTTTGACTTTGTCGAAGATGTCGCAGCAGACTTTCCGATCAACGTACTCGTGCGCTTGCTCGATGTTCCGGTCAAAGACACTCACCAACTAATCGAGTGGGGAAACCGCATGATCGGTTTCGACGACCCAGAGCACGCCGACGTTTTGATTAACTCTGCAGAGTCAGAGCAATACCGCTTGGTTCCATTCCGCTCGCCTGCCGCACTCGAGGTTTACGAGTATGGCGATGCCCTTGCTCGCGAACGTCGCGGCAAAGACGGCACCGACCTGGTTTCGGTATTGGTGAATGGCGAGATGAGCGACGGTATTCCACTGTCAGAGCGCGACTTCCACACCAACTTCTTGCTGCTTGTGGTGGCCGGTAACGAGACCACTCGTCACACCATCACCCACACCATGCGCAACCTCATGCAGCACCCAGAGCAACTGGCCATCTTGCAAGAGAACCCTGACCTGATTCCTTGGGCTGTCGAGGAGTTCTTGCGCTACGCGAGCCCGGTCTACCACTTCAGACGAACCGCCACCAAGGATGTCGAATTGGGCGGCAAACTCATCAAGGCTGGCGACAAGGTCGTGCCTTGGTTTGCCTCGGGTAACCGGGACAGCGCGATTTTCGAGAACCCTGACAAGTTCGACGTTCAGCGTGCAACAAACGAGCACATGACCTTCGGTCGAGGCGGACCACACATGTGCCTCGGCAACGCGCTCGCTCGCATCGAGCTGCGCGTGATGTTTGAAGACCTGATCTCGAGACTCGACACCGCCGACTTTGCCGGCAACATCGACTACTTGCGATCGAACTTTGTTCACGGCATCAAGCGAATGCCTGTGACTGTAACCACTCGCTAATCCTTAGTAGCGAAAACGGGTGTCGAGAAATCGACACCCGTTTTTCTTTGCGCGAGATTTAGCTAATGAGTTGCGCCACGTCGCGTAAGAAACCGTCGATCAAACGATAGGTACGTGCCGTTGCATCTGCTTCGTATGCGCGAGTCTGCGCCATCATTACGTCTGGGTTTTGTCCGTCTTTCTCGACTAGCTCGTAACCATCCCAGTCGAGCCATCCTTGCAATGCTTCGCCAATGAGTTCAGGGTGAAACTGCAATGCGAGCGAACGATTGACGATGTAAGCCTGCGACGCATATGGATTGCGTGCGATTTCGGTAGCACCTGGTGGAGTCACCCAGCGGTCGTAGTGAAACTGAAACCAAGGACCGTTCGATAACCACTCGACATCGCTCCAAATGTCTTTCCAACCGATCTCGGGAGCAGGAGCGCGGCCGACCGAGCCGCCAAGTGCGCGAGCCATGAGTTGACCGCCAAAGCAGATACCGAGGACCGGCTTGTTGCTGAGCACGGCATTACGAACCCACTCGAGCTCCGGCTGAAGCCAGTTGCCGATGCAGCCGTCATCCCAGGCTCCCCACGGGGCACCCAGCGGAATGATCAGGTCGTAGTCGTCGATTGACGGAAACTCAAAGTGCACGTTCGGGGTGCGAAACTCGGCCTCTGGAACCACCAGTTGCTCGACGACCTCGAAGCCGTGGTGGCGCAGTCGGTCGGCTACCGGACCAGGCGGCGAGATGTGGTCGTGCTGTATGAACAAAGCCTTCATGTGCCCACCTTTGGTAACCGAACTATTACGTTTGATGATTCTGGCCTAATCGCCTTGTTTTAGGCTACTAGGATTTCGTTTGAACCCTAACGAATCGGCGACAAAGGAGTTGCAATGGTTCATGATTTGGTCAAACTTCGCGAAGACCTCGAGGCACGAAACATCGATGTCGTTCGAGTTATCTACTCAGACGTGATCGGTGTCACCCGCGCGAAAGACATGCTGGTAAGCCAGCTCGAAAAGGGTGCGCACAACGGACCAGCATTCTGCCAAGGAGTTTGGGTTACCAGCACACGCGGTGGCGTACTCGATGCCGGCAACATTGCATCCGATGGCTTGCAAGACTTGGTCAGCAAGATCGATGTCGACACCATCACTGAGCTTCCTTGGGAACCGGGAGTTGCCTACGCAATCGTCGATGCCTACAACCCAGACAAATCAGAGAACCTGTTCTCGCCACGTACCGTGCTTCGCAAGGTGATTGAGGGATACGCAGAATTCGGTTTGCACCCGGTGGTTGGCCCAGAGCTCGAGTTCTACATTGCCAAGAACGTGGATGGTCGCTGGAAGCGTCAGCACGAATACACCGGTCAGGTTTACACCAGCAACTCGATGGTTGACCCAGACGGAACTTTCTTGAATTTGATTCGCATGCTTGACCAAATGAAGATCGGTGTCTTCGCTGGTAACCACGAGTTCTCACCTGCGCAGTACGAGATCAACCTCTGGCACAGTGAGGCCCTCGATGCAGCCGACCGCACATTCTTGTTCAAGTCGGCAATCAAAGACATCGTTTGGCGCGAAGGCAAGCTTGCAACCTTTATGGGCAAGCCATGGGGCGACGAGGGCGGCAGTGGTTTCCACTTGCACTTCTCGGTGACCGACGCAGTCGGCGTCAACAAGATGCACGACGACAACGGCAACCTAAGCGATGTGGCCAAGCACCTGATCGCTGGAATCACCGCCAACGCCAACGCATTGACTGCGTTCACCAACCCAACGGTCAACGCCTTCAAGCGCTTGGGCCCAGACACTTTGGCTCCGTTCCGCGCTAACTGGGGCTACGACAACCGCAGCTGCATGGTTCGCGTTCCGCCTGAGCGCGGGCAGGGCACTCGCCTCGAGGTTCGCGTCGGTGACGGTGCGGCCAACCCGTATCTCGTTATCGCGGGCATCCTTGCTGCTGGTCTCGATGGTCTGAAGCGCGGGCTTGCTTGCCCACCGGATGCAGTCGGCATGGCTTACGACAACGAGGGCGCCCCTACCCTGCCAGCCACTTTCACCGAGGCCCTCGATGCGCTCGAGGCAAACCCGAACATGAAGGAGCAGATGTCGGCTCAGCTGATCGATGCGTTCTTGGTCATGAAGCGTGACGAGATTGCTCGTTACCGCGAATCGGTAAACGACCCAGAGACTCGCGACGTTACCCAGTGGGAGCACGACGAGTACATCTTCAATTTCTAGAAAAACCTCTCGCGCCATGGTGGGTCGCGCAGAAACAAAAAGTGCCTCGGATTTCTCCGAGGCACTTTTGCTTGAGGCTTACTAGATAGTTGGGTTTGACTTGTCTGCGACCAACTTGCCACCGTTGAAAGTGACGCCGACCTCTTGGTAGTAACCACCAAGAATTTCTTGAATCGGCAAGATCGAATTGATTTCATCCCACTGCGAGTCGTGCAATTCGAGCTTGGCATCGCCTACCCATGGCTGACCGAGTTCGGCATCGACACCGCTCATGGTGATTAACTGGTCGAGCGAGTTTCCAAGCCCTGGAGTGATTGATGGCATCCAGCGCGAGTGCAACATTGGGTGACCGTTTACAAATCCGTTGCTCTTTGCAGGTTCGCGAAGTGTCACGACCGCCGATGCGAGTCGGTGGTCATAAGCGGCAACCGAAGCGCCTAGCTTGGCACCGGCTTCTAGTCGAGGCGAAGCCTTACCGAAGTTAAAAATGCGAGTCATGTGAATCGAACCGAGCTTCTTTGGGTAGCCCTGGAACCAACCGCGTGCAATCGCAAAATCTTTGGTGACCCAGATAGCGACGCAGCGCGAGTAAGTCTTGCCCTCGTACTTGCAGCGCACGACGACGAATGCCTCAAGGTACTGCGAGCGCATCGGGTCGAGCAGTTCGGCCCCACCGGTTGAGCACGACTGCCAGTCGGCCCAGATAAAGGCGACGGCGCCAGGATGCTCATCTGCCAGTTCAAGCTCGGGTGGCAGGATTGCGCGAACGTTGGCCGGGTCGGTCAGGTACTCGACGGTAAGCAGGTTGCCCGAGTAGAACCAAGGCATGTCCGGAGCGACGCTGCTGCGGCCAGTCGGGGTAAGCGGGGCGAAGAAACCCTTGAGATCAGTCATAAATAAACAATAGCGAGGTCGTTTGTACCCAAATAAACCAAGTCGCAACGCTTTATAACGATTAGGCAAATACGGGCGAAAACCGCTCTGCCGATTGGAATTCGATCCGTTTTTGCGGAAATCTTGAGACAGGTCGTTTGGATATGAACGATTTTTACTCAATGAGGAGAACCCGCCTATGGCAGAGCAGCACCACGGCGAACATTCACTTAAAAAGGGAATGCTCGGTGTCGCCGGAATCGTATTTTTCGTAGTCGCGGCATCAGCGCCGCT
>JBDKLV010000019.1:0-2786 GCA_039795455.1 Actinomycetota bacterium | reverse complement strand
TCATCGGCTTGGTTGATGAGAAGGGGGTAACCCACATCAACCCAGACCAGAAGACCAAGTTGACCGCAGGCACCAAGATCATCGCAATCGCCGAAGACGACAACAAGGTTGTCTACACCGGCATTCGCGAAGACCTAGCCAAACTAAAGGCCACCGCCCGCAAGGCCATCGTTCGCAAGGCCGAGCACCTTTTGGTTATCGGCTGGTCATCGATGGGTCGTTCAGTCATCGGCGAGCTAGCGCAGTTCTTGCCTAAGGGCTCAACCGTGCACATCGTTGCCCAGAACAAGTTCGTGGCCCCGGCAGAACTCGCCGACCTTAAGTTCGGCAACGTCAAGGTCACTTACGCTTCGGTAAACGGCGACATCGATGAACTGATCGCTGCTGCCTCTGCAAAGAAGTACAACGAGGTCATCATCCTTGGTTACCGCAATGCAATCTCTGAGTCTGAGGCAGACGCTCAGACCATGTTGACCATGTTGCAGATGAACCAGCTGTTTGCAGCCGAGGGTAACGGTGTTGACCCAACGCGTTTGGTCGCCGAAATTCTTGACTCGCGCAAGCAGGAGCTCGCTCAGGTTGCAGTCGCAGACGACCTAGTGGTCAGCGACAACTTGGCTGCTTTGATGATCGCTCAGATTTCTGAGAACCCGTCGCTCGCACCAGTGTTCGAAGACCTTTTCGATGCAGACGGCGCAACTCTCGGTTCGAACCGAATTGACCACTACGTTCCACTCGGCAAGTCGGTCACCTTCGGCGAGCTAGTTGCTATCGGTCGCAGTCACGGTGAGTCAGTAGTTGGCTACCGCGTTGCTGCAAATTCTGCGGCAGATGGTTCGACCGGTGTCGTGCTCAACCCAGCTAAGACCGATTCGTTTACTCCAGCAGAGGGCGACACTTTGATCGTCATCGGAGACTTGGAATAACTTTCATTGGTTACACAAGCAGCAAAGGCCGTCAGCGTTTCAAAAGCGTTGGCGGCTTTTGCTTCTCCAAATAAAGCGCAAGACCTCCAGTGGTTTTTCAAAACTGAACCCGGTGGCTACGGCGAAGGCGATGTTTTCGTTGGCTTGACCGTTCCTCAGGTACGTAAGGTTGCCGCCGAATTCGCTGCGTTGCAGGCAAGCGAATTACAAAAACTTGCCAAGTCGAAGTTCCACGAAGAGCGCCTATGCGCGTTGGTCATTCTGGTCACTCGATTCGAGAAATCCAAGGATGCACACCTGCGAAGTGAACTTTTCGACACCTGGTTGGCGTGGCTTGCCGCCGGTTACATCAACAACTGGGATCTGGTCGATGTGAGCGCTCCTCGCATTGGGGCTGAACTGCTTGGCAAGCGAAGCGGATTGCCCCTGCTGCGCAGACTCTCGAAGTCGAAGAATCTGTGGGAACGCCGGGCATCCGTGATTTTGACCTTCGCCCACCTGCGTGCCGGTTCAGTTGCCGAGAGTCTCGAACTTTGTGACCGCCTGGTCGATGACGAGCACGACCTGATGCACAAGGCCGTCGGCTGGGTTCTTCGAGAGGTCGGCAAGCGCAACATCTCGGCGCTAAGGGCGTTTCTGACCGAGCACGCTGCCACCATGCCACGCACGGCGTTGCGCTATTCAATCGAAAAGTTGTCAGAGAGCGAACGTCGGCGCTGGCTCTTGGCTAAGACCGAGGGTTAATCGAGCTGAACGGCGACAGGCACGTGGTCGCTCGGGCCTTCGCCCTTACGCTCCTCGCGGTCGATGAGAGCGTTCTTCACCCGATCGGCAAAGGGCTCGTTGCCGAGAATGAAGTCGATGCGCATACCTTCGTTTTTCGGAAAGCGAAGCTGCTGGTAGTCCCAGTAGGTGTAACCCTGCGGAATCAACGGGCGAACCACATCGGTCAGGCCAAGTTGTTCAAAGGCCTCGAAAGCCTGGCGCTCGGGTGCGCTCACGTGAGTGCCACCTTCGAATTCGGCAAGGTCCCAGACATCCGTGTCGAATGGAGCGATGTTGAAATCGCCCATCAGGGCAAGCGGTTGATCGGGCAGATGTTCCTGCCATTCGGCGACATTACCGGCCAACCGGTCGAGCCACTCAAGTTTGTAGGAGTAGTGCGGGTCATCGAGCGAACGGCCGTGCGGCACGTAGAGGTTCCAGACTCGCACTCCGTCGAAGGTCGCACCGATGGCGCGGGCCTCTTGATGCGGTTCTTTGCCGAATTCTGGCTGACCACTAAAACCGATCTCTATTTCTTCGGCGGGGATGCGGCTCGCGAAGGCAACGCCGTTCCACTGATTCAGCCCGTGAACGACCAGTTCGTAGCCAAGAGCCTCAAAGGGTTCTCTCGGAAACTGTTCAGGTTTGCACTTGATCTCTTGCATGGCGAGAACGTCAATGTCGCTTCGACTAAGCCAATCGGTGACTCGACCGACTCGAGTTCTGATCGAGTTGACGTTCCAGGTCGCGATTCGCATGGCTAAAGGCTAACCCGATTCCCCACCCACACGCGTGGGAACCCGCATTTTCACTAGTCAATAAAGGGCCTGCGCTGGCAAACTTGAGCAATGGGTTTTCGCCACTCAACTAAACGCGCCTGGCAGGCTGCAGCAGCACTTGCCACGAGCGCGTTTGTTGCCTTCGCGGGCCTAACTCCGGCTGAAGCCGTCGCTCCACTCGGAAACTCAACTTTCTTGGCGCAAACTCAAACGCAAAATCTCGGCGGTATTAACGGCGCCGCCGCAAATTCGTACACCGCTCAATCGGTTTCGCTCAACGGAATGGCCTATTACATAGGCGCCGGACCAACCACTG
>JBDKLV010000018.1:0-8095 GCA_039795455.1 Actinomycetota bacterium | reverse complement strand
CGCCGCCACAAGTACCAAGCAGCCGTTTTTCATACTCGCCCCCAGAAGTTAGGTATTAGTGCCATACGGCGAGAATGGCACCAGCCACCGTCATTGCGACGACATCCTGGCCAATCTCGATGATCCAAACCTTTAGAGACGGGTAAACCTTGTGATTCGCAGCCCCGAACATGCGGTGGCTCAGCGATGCGAAACCGCCTAGGCCAAGCGAGAAGATGAAGCCGAACAGCGCGCCGGTGGTGACGGTCAATGTGTCGCTGACAGCGCGGGCGAGGGTCAGAATCAGGGCCAGAGTTGCCACCTGAATGAAGCTAGCCACGAACGTTCCGCCGAACATCAGTGCGGTCTCGCCGCCGCTCATTTCGACGCGCTCAGTTGGAACTTCGCGCCCCATTGCGCGCATCCAGGTTGGGTAAAGAGTCTTTGGGCCGAACCAGGTCGCACCGATTACGAACGCGACAACCGCGCTAACGAGCACAGCGAGCCAGTTGATGTTTTCAAGAAGGATGTTCATGGTCGCAGTCTATGCGAAGGCTAAACGTTGAAACGGAACTCGACCACGTCGCCATCCTTCATGACGTAGTCCTTGCCTTCCATGCGAACCTTGCCGGCAGCCTTCGCCGAGTTCATGTCACCTGCAGCGAGTAGGTCTTCGAACGAGACGATCTCGGCCTTGATGAACCCGCGCTCAAAGTCGGTGTGAATCACACCGGCAGCCTGAGGAGCCTTCCAGCCCTTGCGAATAGTCCAGGCTCGAGCCTCTTTCGGTCCAGCAGTTAGGTAAGTCTGCAAACCAAGGGTGTCAAAACCGATGCGAGCAAGCTGGTCAAGCCCAGATTCATCCTGACCGAGTGACTGCAACAGTTCGGCAGCCTCTGCAGCGTCGAGATCGATTAGCTCGCTCTCAACCTTGGCGTCGAGAAACACAGCCTCGGCCGGAGCAACGAGTGCCGCGAGCGCGGCCTTCTTTTGTGCATCCGTGAGAATCGACTCGTCGACATTGAAAACGTAAATGATTGGCTTTGCGGTCAGCAGGCCGAGCTCCTTGATCGGAGTCAAGTCGATGGTCGATGACGACAGCGGCTTGCCGGCATCGAGCCAAGCCTTAGCCTCGTCGGCAGTCTCGAGCACAACCGGCTCAAGCTTCTTGCCCTTGACCTCTTTTTCGTAGCGAGTGCGAGCCTTGTCGATGGTCTCCATGTCGGCCAAAATCAACTCGGTATTGATGGTCTCAATGTCGCTCGCAGCATCGACTTTGCCGTCAACGTGAACTACATCGCCGTCAATGAATCCGCGCACGACCTGAGCGATTGCATCAGCCTCACGGATGTTCGCCAAGAACTTATTGCCAAGACCCTCACCCTCAGATGCCCCGCGCACGATGCCCGCGATGTCAACGAATGACACCGGCGCAGGCAAAAGGCGTTCGCTGCCGAATATGCCGGCGAGCTGAGCCAGACGAGGGTCTGGAAGGTTCACGACACCAACGTTCGGTTCGATTGTTGCGAACGGGTAGTTCGCCGCCAACACGTTGTTCTTGGTCAGTGCATTAAAAAGGGTCGACTTGCCAACGTTTGGGAGACCGACGATTCCGATAGTAAGAGCCACGAGGGTCAAGTTTAGTTGCGGGTATCTTTGGTCTGTGTCCCTAGACTTCACCGCCATCGACTTTGAGACTGCCAACTCGAGCAGTGCGAGCGCCTGCGCGGTCGGGTTGGTCAAGGTTCGCGGCGGCAAGGTCGTCGATAGCTTCGAGACCCTGATTCAACCGCCCGAGACAATCGGCTACTGGCATCAGGGCAACATTGGTATTCACGGCATCCATCCCGAGGATGTAGTCGGCGCGCCGACTCTCGTCGAGGCACTGCAACTCATGATCGACTTCATCGATGGCGATGTACTGATCGCCCACAACGCCCCGTTCGACATGGGGGTTCTGCGGGCGTCGGCCGAACATGTGGGGTTTAGCCTTCCCGAGTTGCACTACGCCTGCTCGCTGCTCATCTCGCGCGTTGCATATAAAGGTCTCGACTCCTACCGCCTGCCGGCCGTGGCCTACCGGGTGGGATTCGAGGAATTCAACCACCACAACGCCCTTGAGGATGCCCTGGCCTGCGCCCACATCATCATTCACGCCACAAAGCACATGGGCACGGATGATCTCGCCGGGCTTTTGGCCGAAACCAACAAGGCGCTCAAACCCGTCTTGAAGCCTGCGGACTAAATGTCGGTGGCGGGTGGCAGACTCGCTCGCATGGATATCACGACCGTACTTGTAACCATCGTCGCCCTATTTGCGGGCGCTGCCATCGGCTACCTCTTCAGCATGACTAAGTCATCGGCGCTCAAAGGAGCTAAGGAATTGCTCGAAGCTCGAGTCGCAACCCTCGAAGCTGAGAAAGCTGCCTCTTCCGAAGAAGAGAAGGCATTCATCAAAGAGTTCGAGCCAATCAAGGCTCTCGTTGGCGAAATGAACAAAGGGCTCGAAGGGCTCAAGACTGCAACCAACACCAACTTCGGCACTATTACCGAATCTCTCAAAAATGCAGACGAGCGCAATAGCAAGATCGATCAGACCACTTCTGCTTTAAAGAATTTGCTTGGACACAATCAAGAGCGTGGAGCATGGGGCGAAGTTCAGCTAGAGAACTTGCTAAACGCAAGCGGGCTCCAGGCAGGGCGCGACTACCTAAAGCAAACCGTGCTTGAAAACGAAGAGGGCCAGGTAATCAAACCTGACTACATCGTGCGTTATCCGAACAAGCGTTTCGTTGTGATCGATGCAAAATTCCCGTTTAGTTACTTCGAACAGGCGATGGCGATCGTTGACACCACTTCGGCTCGCGAAGCCGAGCGTCGCAAAGAACTTCTCGACGAGCACATAAAGGCAGTCAAGAAGCACATCGACGACATCAAAAAGAAGACTTACTTCACCGGCTTCGACGATGCGAAAGACTTGAGCGAATCTCCTGAGATGACTCTGATGTTCTTCCCGATTGAATCGGTTTATAGCAACACTCTCTCGCACGACCCTTCGTTGTATGAATACGCCATTCAGCGTCAAGTGCAGTTGGTCTCGCCAATGCAGCTGTTCGGAGCCCTTCGAACTATCAACTACATGTGGCGTCACCAAGCTCAGGAGAGTTCAGTGCGCGAGATCATCCAGCTCGGCACACAGCTTTTCGAGCGACTCAAGGTTGTCGCTGGCCACGTTGAGAGTGTGGGCAAGAGCCTCAACTCAAGCGTCAAGCACTTCAATAGCTTGGTTGGAAGCATTGAGTCGAACCTGTTGACCACAACCCGAAAACTCACTGAAGAAGGCCTGAAACTGGGCCGCTCAGGTGAAATCGAAGACCCAGACACTGTCGATAGCCAAGCTCGACAGTTCACAAAGCCAGAACTTACCTCGGATCAGAAGGCCCTAGAAGCCGACGAATAAGAGGTTCAAAGCAATCGGTTTCCCCTTCCCGGTTGTGTGTGAAGGCAAAGCCGCTCGGTGTGGAACCGGGCGGCTTTGTTCATGTAATGACATAAAGGTTCCGCCAAAGGCGGTGGCTAAACTAAACGGAGCACGGCAAACAAAGTAGTTCGCTGATTCTCAAAGACCCCGGCGTCTAATTGCACGGGGTCATTTTTACGAACAAGCCACTAGGAGTCATGCATGTCAACAAATGCATCGCACATCGTCACCTTGACGCCTGCGCCAACCCTAGACCGCACCTACTTTGTAACCAACCTGGTTTCGGGTGCAGTTAACCGAGCAGACGCAGTGGGCGAAGAACTCGCCGGCAAGGGCATCAACGTAAGCCGCGGACTACACCTCGCAAACGTCGCCAACATCGGAATCGTTCCAATCGGCAACGCAGACCCTGCAGTACTTGCGCGCACCGGATCATCAGACTTCTTGCACCCACTCTGGGTCGACGGAACCCTTCGCGTTTCGACGACCATCCTTGAAAACGGTGGCACCACCACCAAGATCAACGAGACCCCTCGCCCACTCAGCCGCGACGACTGGGATGCAGTTTGTGACCTGACTGAAAAGACCGTTCGCGAGAGCGGCGCAAAGTGGTTGGTCATCGCAGGTGCGCTACCTACTTATAAAGAGACTGGCACCATGGTGCAGCTCGACGAACTCTTCGACAAGATGAAGTCGCTCGGCGTAAAGACCGCGCTCGACACTTCGGGTGAAGCACTGACCTACTGGGCAAAGCGTGGCTGCGCCACCATGATGAAGCCAAACACCGAAGAACTCGCTTCGATCGTTGGCCGCAACCTTCACACTCTCGGCGACGTCATCGATGCAGCGCGCGAGGTTAACTCGTGGGGCGTCGAGCTAGTTCTCGCCAGCCTCGGAGCAGACGGCATGGTTGCCGTAACTAAGGATTCAGCCTGGGCATCTAGGACCGACCCGGTTCGGGTAATCAACACCGTGGGTGCCGGCGACGCAACCCTCGCGGGCTTCTTGACCGCAATCGTTGAGAACCCGGTTGCTGCTGGCGAACTAGACCATGGCCTCACTTACAACGTGGCGTTGGGCGTAAAGACCGCTGTTCAGTGGGGCGCATTGGCTGTTACCCAGCCAACCTCGGGCCTTACCTCGGTCGACAACCTGCCGACCTCTTACCTAACCGAGAACCCAGATCCGAGCACTCCGCTCGACGAGCCAGCAATCGGAAAACCTAGCTAGAGCTTGGCTCCGTGCTCGACGCGAACGTCGAGAATCTGACCATCTTCTAGCGCGCTGTCTAATACAAACGTCTGCACTTCAAGCGCGTTCTCAACTTCGCGAATTCCGCGCACGAGCAAACCGTCGGTCACACCTGTGAGCACGAATATCCAGCGCGAGCCGCCGGCCAAATCTTGTAATTCGTACTTCTTCTCAAGGTCGTAACCCGAAACCATTGCACGCTCAATCTCATCGGCATCAGCCGGAGCGAGTCGAGCCTGCATGTGACCGCCCAACACACGGATGGCGCATGCTGTAGCAACACCTTCTGGCGCACCACCCACGCCGAGCAACATGTCGACTCCGCTGTCGTCGGTTGCTGCGGCAACCGCCATCGCAACATCACCCTCATCGAAGCACACCCAGGTCGCGCCACTGGCCTCGACCTCGGCGATGAGGTCGCGATTGCGCTCTTTGTTGATCACGGCGACACGAAGATCTGCGATGGGAACATCCTTGGCGGCGGCGAGCGCGTGAATGTTCTGCGTTGCCGTCATGTCGATATCGCAAACACCGATGCCGGCAGCTCCGGTGACAAGTTTCTTCATGTAGTAGACGTTGCTGCAGTCGAGCAGTGCGCCACGTTCGGCAGCTGCCATGACACTGACCGCGCCTTCGATGTTTTCGGCAGCAAGGGCTGTGCCATCAATCGGGTCAACCGCGATATCCCACTTCGGGGTCATGCCCACGCGACCAACTACCTCGCCGTTGAACAGCATCGGGGCTTCGTCTTTCTCGCCTTCGCCAATCACGACGATGCCGGTGAACTCTGACTCGGTAAGGCATCCGCGCATGGCATCGACAGCCAGCTGATCGACACCGTTCTTGTCACCCGCACCGACTAGTGGCCAGGCTGCCGCAGCTGCCGAGACCGTTGCAGCCAACAAGTCGAGGGTTGGAGTGCCGATTTCGTCGTGTGCCATGGGCTAACCTTATTCGTAAAGCCCCCGAAGACGCCTTTTAGGAGATTCGCCATGCCAGTAGCAACCCCAGATCAGTATCTTGAGATGCTCGACCGCGCAAAGAACGGTGGGTTCGCTTATCCGGCGATCAACGTTTCTTCGTCGCAAACTTTGAACGCAGCCCTCGCAGGTTTGCAGGCCGCTGGCTCGGATGGCATCATCCAGGTGACCACCGGTGGTGGCGACTACTGGTCGGGTCCGACCATCAAGAACATGGCTTCGGGTGCTGCCGCAATGGCGGCTTTCGCTCGCGAAGTTGCCAAGAACTACGGCATCACCATCGCGCTTCATACTGACCACTGCGCCAAGGACCAGCTCGACAAGTTCGTTCGTCCGTTGATCGCAATTTCGCAGGACCGCGTAAAGCACGGTCAAGACCCGCTTTTCAACTCGCACATGTGGGACGGCTCGGCCGTGCCTATGGGTGAGAACTTGCAGATCGCACAGGAGATGCTCAAGCTCACAAACGGCATCGGTGCTGTTCTCGAGATCGAGGTCGGCGTTGTCGGCGGCGAAGAGGATGGCGTTGAAGGCGGCCACGGCGAGCACCTCTACACCACCCCTGCCGACGGTCTTGCTACCGCAGAGGCTCTGGGTCTTGGTGAAAACGGCCGCTACATGGTCGCTCTAACTTTCGGAAACGTTCACGGCGTCTACAAGCCAGGTAACGTTCAGCTCAAGCCAGAACTACTCGGCGAAATTCAGTCGGCAGTCGGCGCCAAGTACGGCAAGCACAAGCCGTTTGACTTGGTGTTCCACGGTGGTTCGGGTTCGACCCCTCAAGAGATTGCCGAAGCAGTCAGCCACGGTGTCATCAAGATGAACATCGACACCGACTTGCAGTATGCGTTCACTCGCCCAATCGCTGCTCACATGTTCACCAACTACGACGGCGTTCTTAAGGTCGACGGAGAAGTTGGCAATAAGAAGGCATACGACCCACGCGCCTGGGGCAAGATCGGCGAGGCCGGCATGTCGGCTCGCGTTGTTGAAGCTGCCACCGAGCTTGGCTCGGCCGGCAAGTCAATGTCGCTCTAAGAATTCAATGAGTACCGGAAGCCCGTTCTATGACAACGGGCTTCCGCGCTTTAAGGGCAAGTCTGTCGATGGCAAGATGCAAGGACCGTGGGAGTTCTACCGCAAAGACGGCAGCCTCATGCGCTCTGGATCGTTCAAGGATGATCGTCAAATCGGTATCTGGAAAACCTTCGACCGTAATGGGCGGCTAGTTAAAGAAACTGACTTTGGCAAATAAAAACGGGCCCGATTTCTCGGACCCGTTTTTGCGCTTTGCCTACTTGCCAGCGCGAATCTTCTTGCCGCTAAGTGGCATCTTGAACAGAGGCGCAAAAATGCAGAAGTCGAAAAGACCAGCTGCGCCGACCACTAGTCCAATGAGCCAAAGCCAGACGATTGAAGCTGAAAGGCCCCAGGCGACAAGCGCTACACCGGCGACGAAACGAACGACTCGGCCTGCGGTCGAGGCCATGAATTTGATGAATCCCATTTTGATTACTCCTTAGTGGGCTCTGCCCAACTTCAGAATACGACTTAAGCGCTTATCGCTTGTTCTTGTTGTCGGTGTTTTCGCCGGCAGCCTTGAGGTCTTTGCGAAGCTCTTTCGGCAGCGAGAATTGCACGTCTTCTTCAGCAGTCTGCACTGTGTGAACATCGCCGAAGCCGCGACGAGCGAGGTCTGCGATTACTTCGTCGACGAGCTCTTCTGGCACAGAGGCACCGCTCGAGACGCCGACGGTCTGCACGTTCTCGAACCAGGCATCCTGAATTTCGCTGGCAAAGTCAACACGGTAAGAAGCCTTGGCACCGGCCTGCAACGCAACCTCGACAAGTCGAACCGTGTTTGACGAGTTTGCCGAGCCAACCACAATCACCAAGTCACTCGCAGCGCCGACCTTCTTGATGGCAACCTGTCGGTTCTGAGTCGCGTAACAAATGTCGTCGCTAGGTGGGTTCTGCAGAGTTGGGTACTTCTCGCGCAGCTGCACCACGGTCTTCATGGTCTCGTCGACCGAAAGTGTGGTCTGTGAAAGCCAAACAACCTTCTCTGGGTCGCGCACCTTGGCAACCTCGATCGACTCTTCGCAGTCGACAACGTGAACAACGTCTGGCGCTTCGCCGGCTGTGCCCTCGACTTCTTCGTGGCCCTCGTGACCGACGAGCAAAATGTCGTAGCCCTCTTTGGCAAAACGCTGCACTTCGCGGTGAACCTTGGTCACCAACGGGCAGGTGGCGTCGATGGTCTGCAGGCCGCGTGCCTCGGCAGCGGCAACCACGGCTGGGCTTACGCCGTGAGCTGAGAAAACAAGGATGCTCCCCTCAGGAACCTCGTCAACTTCGTTGACGAACACCGCACCGCGGCGCTCGAGGGTTGAGACCACGTGCT
>JBDKLV010000017.1:0-8679 GCA_039795455.1 Actinomycetota bacterium | reverse complement strand
ACAATGCTCCTGTTATTTGTATTGGGGCGAACAATCAACCGTGAGCGTGGGGGCACACTCGGTATTCAAGCTCTGGGGGTTATCAAAATCGCTTGGTTAGAGGGTCAAGCGCAGACAACCGCTCTATTCTGCCAGAAATTGGGCTAAATGCCAAAGGCAGAGCCACCGTTGTTTTCGGTCGGCTTCTGTCCTGACGCCCTGGCGGCATCTTCGGCAGCTCTTTTGGCTGGGTTTCCAGACTTCGAGCCCTTCTTGCCCTTGTCCTTCTTCTTGCTCTTGCCGCCGATAAAGCCACCGCCAGCGTTCGGCATGCCAGGCATCATGCCCGGCACCTGTGGCATTCCACCCTTGGCCACGGTCTTCATCATCTTGGCCGCCTGCTCGAAGCGGTTGACCAGCGAATTGACCTCGGTCACGGTAGTTCCCGCACCGTTAGCAATGCGTAGTCGACGTGAGCCGTTGAGCACCTTTGGCTCGCGACGCTCCTTCGGAGTCATCGAGCGAATGATCGCCTCGGTGCGGTTGATCTCGCGTTCGTCAAAATTCTCGAGCTGAGCCTTCATCTGCTGAGCGCCCGGCATCATGGCCAGCAGGCTCTTCATAGAGCCCATCTTGCGAAGCTGCTGCATCTGCTCTAAAAAGTCTTCAAGCGTGAAGGTCTCGCTGGCGATCTTGTCGGCAAGCTTCTGCGCCTCGGCCTCGTCGAACGCCGACTGAGTGCGTTCAATAAGGCTGAGCACGTCACCCATATCAAGGATGCGCGAAGCCATGCGATCCGGATAGAACGGCTCGAACGCATCGAGGCCTTCACCGGTCGAAGAGAAAATGATTGGCTTGCCGGTGACCGACGCAACCGATAGCGCCGCACCGCCGCGCGCATCGCCATCGAGTTTGGTGAGTACTACACCTGTAATGCCGACGCCGTCTTCGAACGCCTTCGCTACGTTTACGGCATCCTGACCGATCATCGAGTCGATGACAAAAAGCACTTCGTCGGGGTTGGTGGCTTTGCGAATTTCGCTTGCCTGTTTCATCAACTCTTCGTCGATACCGAGTCGACCGGCGGTGTCAACGATTACGACACTGAACTGTTTCTTTTCGGCAACCTTGATTGCCTCTTTCGAAACCTTGACCGGGTCACCGACACCGTTGCCAGGTTCAGGGGCGAACACTTCAACGCCAGCTCGCTCACCAACCACCTGCAACTGATTAACTGCGTTTGGTCGCTGCAAGTCTGCAGCAACGAGCATCACGGTTTGGCCTTGGTCCTTGAGCCACTTTGAAAGTTTTCCGGCCAGTGTGGTCTTACCGCTACCCTGCAGACCCGCGAGCATGATTACGGTCGGTGGCTGCTTGGCGAAAGTTAGTTTGCGTTGCTTCCCACCAAGGATGCGCACCAACTCGTCATTCACAATCTGAACTACCTGCTGGGCAGGGTTCAGGGCCTTTGACACCTCGTCGCCGAGGGCACGGTCGCGGATTGCAGTTACAAAGTCTTTGACAACGTCGAGGGCTACGTCGGCCTCGAGCAGCGCTTTGCGGATCTCGCGAAGGGTGGCGTCGATATCGGCTGGGGTCAGCTTGCCCTTGGTGCGCAGATTGCGGAACGTCTCAGTGAGGCGTTGCGAGAGATTACCGAACACTAACCGACCAGTCCTTTGGCGAATTCTTCTGGGTCAAAGAAGGCGAAGTCCTTGATACCTTCGCCGACCCCTACCAATTTAACTGGAATGCCGAGTTCGCGCTGTATCGCGTAAACGATTCCACCCTTGGCAGTGCCGTCAAGTTTCGTTAGGACTATGCCCGTCACATTGGCAACCTCGGCAAAAGCCTTGGCCTGATTCAAGCCGTTCTGACCGGTGGTTGCGTCGAGCACCAAGAGTGTTTCGCTGATTTGCGCATTCTTTTCGACCACGCGCTTGATTTTGTCGAGCTCGGCCATCAAGTCTTTTTTGTTTTGCAGGCGACCCGCGGTGTCGATGATTGCAACATCCGCATCGTTTCGCAGCGCAACCTCGACGGTTTCGAATGCGACGCTGGCCGGGTCTTGGCCCTCAGCCTTAGGGCGAATCAGAGTTGCGTTTGCGCGCTCGGCCCAGGTCGCGATCTGCTCAACCGCCGCAGCGCGGAAAGTATCGGCCGCACCAATTACGACTCGCCAGTTTCCTTCGTTCAACCAGTTCGCGAGTTTGCCGATGGTCGTGGTTTTGCCAACGCCGTTCACGCCGACTACTAACAACACGTAAGGAAGCTTTCCGTCTTGCAAATTGAGCGCCGAGTCGTCGCGACGAAGTTGCTCGGTAATCAAATCGACAAGGATGCTCTTGAGCTCGTCTTCGGTCTTGGCGCCGAGTTTCTTCGCCCGCTGCTTTACACCTTCGACAATTGACTCAGCGGCCTCGACACCAAAGTCGGCCTGAATCAAAACGTCTTCGAGATCTTCGAGGTTCTCAACGTCGAACTTGATGCGAGTAAAGAGCGACTTGAGGTTCTTTCCGAAACTGCGCTTTGGTAGCTCTACTGCTTCGAGTTCGACCTCGGCGGCAGGTGGTACCTCAAGTTCCTCGACACCAGTGGTGGCCTCGGCCACCGGTTCTGGAACAGGTTCCGGTTCCGGCTCGGAGATGACCTCTGGCTGAGGTTCCGGCTCCGGTTCAGGGATTTGCTCCGGTTCTACCTCCGCCTCGGCCGCTGGCTCAGGAGCTGGTTCGACCTTGGCTTCTGGCTTGGGCTTAGGTTTTGAGCCGAACAACTTCTTCTTTGGAGCGGGCTCGGCGACTGTCTCGACTTCGGGCTGAGCCGCGTCTTCGACGGCAACTTCAACTTCTGCTGAAGTGTCAGGTAGCTCGACACCAGCGGTGGTCTCGCGCTTTTTGCGCCAGAACAGCAGGCCCATTACGCGCTTTGTTCGGCGTGCTCGAGGCGCTGACCAAAGATGCGCGAAATACCGTCATCCTTCATGGTCACGCCGTAAACAGTGTCGGCGATCTCCATGGTGCGCTTCTGGTGAGTAACCAGAATCAGCTGCGAGTTGACGCGCAAGTCGGCGAAGATCGCGAGCAAACGAGTTAGGTTCACGTCGTCGAGAGCTGCCTCAACCTCATCCATGATGTAGAACGGCGACGGACGCGACTTGAAGATCGCCATAAGGAACGCGATCGCACCGAGTGATTTCTCTCCACCCGAAAGAAGCGACATCGACATCCACTGCTTGCCGGCTGGCTTGACGCGAACGTCGATACCGGTGGCCAACAAGTTTTCTGGCTCTGTCAAAGTCATTTGGCCCTGACCACCCGGGAACAGGGTTGGCAGAATCTTGTGGAATGCATCCTTGGTGTCGTCGAATGCGCTCTTGAAGATGAGCTGCATCTTTTCGTCGAGCTCCTGGATGATCTGCTCAAGGTCTTTGCGAGCCTGAACCAAGTCATTCAACTGCTCGGTCAAGAACTTGTGGCGCTCCTCGAGTGCGGCGAATTCTTCGAGCGCGAGTGGGTTGATTCGTCCTAGACGCTCGTAAAGGCGCTCAGCCTCACGAAGGCGCTTGACCTGCTCGTCGCGGTTGAACGGCTTGCTGCCACCTTCGGCATCGGCATCTTCAATTGGCACGTTCGGTCCATACTCGGCGAGCAACGTCGCCTCGTCGAGACCTAGCTCATCGGTCGCCTTGACCAAGAGGTTGGCAAGGTTGATGCGCTTCTCGTGGTTCTTCATCTCAAGGTCATGAACACCCTGAGTCAGGCCACTTAGCTTCATTTGCAAATCGGCGGTTTCGCCGCGCAGGCGAACCAGTTCTTGGTTTTGGTTGTTACGAGCGTGGTCCATCTCGTGAAGTACAGTCTTGGCTTCGGCCGCGCCATCGGCAACGGCGTTCATCAAGGCTGGTAGCGCCGCAAGCACCTTTTGAGCCGATTCGAGTTGGGCCTGCTGGGCAAGGGCCGCAGCCTTGGCGCGCTCGATGGCCTCGCGGGCTTCAGCGACCTGGGCACGAAGTGTGCCGGCACGCTCTTGCTCGACGCGAAGTCGCTCTGCAGCTGAACCAAGCTCGATGCGAATCTGAGTCTCGTTGGCTCGCTCTTGCTCGACGTTCTCGGCCAGGCGCTGGCGATCTTCGTAACTAACTACCGGACGCTCTTGAGCAGCGAATGAATCGTGAACCGAGATTGCCGACTGAAGCGCCTGCTCTGCATCGGCGATTGCTGCACGCGACTGCTCAACATTTTGGTTGAGTCGCGAAATTTCTGCGTCGATTGCTTCAAGACCCACACGTGCACGGCCAACAGCATCGGCGTTCTTTGCAAGTTCTGCGTCGTGAGATTTAAGTTCGGCAAGCGCCTGCTTTTCGGTCTGCTTTGCAGCCTCTTCAGTTGCGCGTGCCTGGGCAAGCTCGCCACGGAGCGAGTCGAGGTTTGAGTTAACCAAAGCGATGCGCGTAGCCGAGGCATCGCGTTCTGCAACCAACTGCACCTTTGAAGGCTTCGACTGTGAACCACCGCGCAAGATCGATTCAGTAAGAACGTCGCCATCCTTGGTGATGACAACCAGATCGCGAACAGACTTGTCGCGCGAATAAAGTTCGCGAGCAGCAGCAAGGTCGTCAACAATGACAACGTTGTTTAGGAGTGAGATCACGCCGGCTGGCGCCTCAACCACGGATGCCGCTGAGCGAGCGCCGGCAACTTCGGCTGCGCGGGCTGCACCAGACGCGCTGTCAACGTCGGCAACGATTAGCTCGACGCGACCGCCATCGTTTTTCTTGAGGTGTTCGAGTGCCGCAAGACCCTCGTCGCGCGAGTCTGCAACGAGTGCATCGGCTAGCGGACCGAGAGCAGCACCGATGGCGATTTCGTATCCGGCTTCGATTCGCATGTGGTTTGCCACCAGGCCGCGAATACCGCGGAGGCCGGCCGAGGTGAGTTCGCTGGCACCGTCTTTTTGAGCCAAGGTCAGGTCGAGCGCCGAACGCTTAGCTTCGAGAGAGTCGCGTTCGCGCTCGGCGGTGTGAATCTCGTCGCGCACGCGTTCGATCTGGGCGGTGGCCTCTGACACCGCGCGAACAGCTGCCTCGTGGCGCGCCTGCAAGGTGTTGTCACCGACCGACTGCTGGCTCTGCAGGCGCGAGTCGAGTTCATCGAGCTCTCCCTGAGCGACGCTGCGACGGTCGCGGGCCTCACCCAATGCGCCTTCGTGACGCACAAGTTCGCTGCGCAGACCGGCAACCTTCGACTCGGCAACGGTTACCTCGTTAGCCAGGCGAGCCTTCTCAAGGTTGAAAGCCGAGAGCAGTTGGTTGGCCTCGGCAATCTGGCCGTCGTATGCCTCAAGTTCATCGCGTGCTGTCGAGCGCTTAGCCTCGGCGTCGCGAAGACGCTGTTCGAGCGAGGCGGCCGCGTCGCGCAATTCAATGACTGCGGCATCGGCTGCATCGGCCTCGGCTTCGATGGCAGCTGGGTTAATCTGTGCGCCAGTTGCGTCTGCACGCGAACCCAAGAGAGCAACGCGTTGGTTTGCCAATGTGAGTAGTGCGCGGAGGCGCTCGCTCAGCGAGTCGAATGAGTAAGAAGTGTTACGAGCGGCATCGAACTCTGTCGAGATCAAAGCGGCTTCGAGTTCGCGAATGCGAACGGTGTTGTCTTCGAACAACTGCTGCAAAATGTTGCGCTCTGCCTTGCTGTCGTTCTCGCTCTTCGAGGTCGACTCGAGCGCTGCATTCAATTCGGCGATATCGGCCGCAAGCAATCGCGACTTTGCGTCGCGAACGTTTGCTGCAATGTCGGCGGCCTGGCGAGCAACTTCGGCCTGCTGACCAAGCGGCTTTAGCTGACGACGTACTTCGCCCGCCAAGTCGTTCAAGCGAGTGAAGTTTGCCTGCATCGACTCGAGCTTGCGCTCGGTCTTTTCTTTACGGCGACGGTGTTTCAAAATTCCGGCGGCTTCTTCAATGAAGCCACGACGCTCAGCAGGCGAAGCGACGAAAATCTCGTTCAGCTTTCCCTGGCCGACAATCACGTGCATTTCGCGGCCGAGACCCGAGTCGCTCAGCAACTCTTGAACATCGAGCAAGCGGCATTCATCGCCGTTGATCGCGTAGGCACTCTGGCCGTTTCTAAACAGGGTTCGAGAAATTGTGACTTCGGCATAGTCGATTGGCAGCGCGCCATCCGTGTTGTCGATGGTCAGCTCGACCTCGGCACGACCGAGAGGGCCCTTAGTTTCGGAACCCTTGAAGATGACGTCTTCCATCTTGTCGCCGCGAAGCGACTTGGCGCCCTGCTCACCCATTACCCAGGCCATCGCGTCGAATACGTTCGACTTTCCGTGGCCGTTCTTACCGATGATGGCGGTCACGCCCGGTTCGAAAGTGAAGGTGGTTGGCTGGGCAAACGACTTGAAGCCCTTGAGGGTGAGGCTCTTCAGATACAAGCGCAACACCCCTTTTTATGGTCTTTTCGGCGGCATCCGCTCGCCTAACCCCTCAAAATTACCCCATTTTTTAGGGGTCGAATTACAACTTTTGCCCAGTCAGCCCCGCACGGATGCCCGAACAGCAGCCCTACGCCGACTTCTTGAGTCGCTGGCAGCTTGGGCAGAAATGCGAACCGCGGTTCATCCAAGAATCACGTTTGATCGCTTTGCCGCAGCGCGGGCATGGCAGGTCGGTCATGCCATAAGCATTGAGCGAAACGTCAAAGTAGCCGCTCTCGCCGTTCACATTCTTGTATTGCTCGTCGAACGAGGTGCCACCTTCGCCGACGGCCTTCTCGAGAATCTGTTGCACAGCGGCGACGAGATTCAAGAAGGTTGCCTTCTTGATGCTGTCGGCCGGCTGGTCATAGTGCAACTGCGTTAACCACAGAGCCTCGTCGGCGTAGATATTGCCGATGCCGCTCATCAATTGCTGATCGAGTAGCACGCGCTTTACCCCGGAGCGCTTTTTGTGAAACCGCTGCCAAACGAGTTCGCTGTCAAAGTTGGCATCGAGTGGATCGCGAGCGATGTGCGCGGCACTGGCCGGAATCAGGTTCGCCCACCACTTGCCCTTGGCCGCAGTCTTGGTAAACCCGCCTGGCAATCCGTCATCGGTGGCAACCAGCTCATCGAGCATTAATCCGCCGAAAAGTCGCTGATCAATGAATCGAAACTCGATTGGTTTTGCATTCTTGGTTTCGCAATCGATGATCACGCGGGTCAGCTTGTCTTCGGCGAAGCCAGCGTTGCGCAGCAACATCTGACCGCTCATGCCGAGGTGGCCGACAAGTGCGAGCCCTGTTGGCGCACCATCGAGTTCGAGTGGTAACCACAAGAACTTGCCGCGGCGAATTACTGCGGCGAACGTCGCACCTGTAAGAGTCTTGGCAAAATCGCGCGGACCTGCCTTGTGGCGCTTTAGCGAGCGAACATCAAAAACACGGATGCCCGTGACCCGAGCACCGGTCAGGCGACCTGCCAAGCCGGCGCGAACCGTTTCGACTTCGGGTAGCTCAGGCATTACTTGCGCTTGCGCTTCTTCTTGGCCTTTGGCACTTCGTCGACCAAAGCGTCGAGCGCGGTGACTGCGGCTGCAGTCTCGGCAGACTTCTTGGTGCGGCCAGTGCCCTTGCTAATCTCTTCGCCGTTAATCAGCAGCGTCGAGTAGTAATTGCGGTCGTGATCTGGACCATCGAAGGTGGTCTTGTAGGTCGGAGTTCCGCGGCCAAGCGCCTGGATTCGCTCCTGCAGGGTTGTCTTCGGATCCGAGTTGGCGCGCAGGTCATCCGGATTATCAAGCAACGGAAAGACGAACTTTTCGACCAGTCCACGTGCAGCATCGAAACCGAGTGACATGTATGCGGCACCGAGAATCGCCTCGAATGCATCGGCGAGCAAGTTTGGTTTGTTACGACCGTCGGTTGCGAGTTCGCCCTTGCCGAGCATCAGGTATTCGCCGATGCCGAGTGCGCCAGCAATTACCGCGAGCGCGCGAGCAGAGACCACTGCGTTTTTGATCTTGGTCATTTCACCCTCGGGAAGATCGAGGGTTTCGTAAATGTGGCTGGTAACAACAAAACCCAACACCGAATCCCCGAGAAACTCGAGTCTTTCGTTATTGGGTTGGTTGCCATGCTCGTAAGCCCACGAGCGATGAGTTAGTGCAAGTTTTAGTAGGTTGCGGTCAATGTCGACGCCGAGCTTTGCGCTCAGTTCATCGAGATTCACGACCAGCCTAAAAAGTTTTAGGCGTCAGCGACCTTGCGGCCCTTGTACTCCAAGAACTGAACTGCGCCGGTTGAGTCAACAACTTCCTTGGCACGGTGAGGCAGGCTGTAAACAACCTTGCCGTTCTCAACAGTCTTCACGAGGGCAACAGGGTTGGCCTTCCACTGCGAACGACGCGAGTGAATGCGGCTACGGCTGAGGCGGCGCTTTGGTACTGCCATTTCAATCTTCCTTAAAGTTCTTCAGTTCAGTCCACCGCGAATCAATCGCAGCTTCGTGCTTGTGAGATGGATCGTCTGCCATCCGGATTCCGCAATCTGGGCATAGACCTAGACAGTCAGGGCTACAAATTGGTTGGAATGGGAGGTTTAGAACCACCGCATCGAGGACTGGCTGCTGTAAATCAATGGATTCATCGACAACGACGAGCTCGTCTTCGCTCGTATAAGAATAGGCGAAAAGCTCCTGGAAATCTACCTCGACCTC
>JBDKLV010000016.1:0-16926 GCA_039795455.1 Actinomycetota bacterium | reverse complement strand
CCATCCGTGTTCTTGTCGTTCTTTGCATCGACAGGGCGACCGCGCTTCTTATCGATGACCGGAGTCGGCAGATCAGGGGCCATGAACAACATGGATGTCGCCGACACGCTCGGCGCCGATTCAGCGGTGACCGGTGCAGTGTCGTTCTCACTCTTTGCCTTGGCAGGCTTTGTCTTCGCTTTGCTGGCCGGTTTCTCTGACTTAGGCGCGGCTGCCTTTGGCTCGCCTGACTTTGCACTGGTCTTTTTAGCCTCTGGCTTTTTTGCAGCCGGCTTTTTGGCGGCAGGCTTCTTCACTGTCTTGTTCTCGACGGCTTCGCCCTGAGGCTTTGCTGACTTTTTTGCGGCAGGCTTCTTGCCTGATTCGTTTTCATTCACCATTGCGGTGTGCTCCAAGCTGGCATTTACCAGGGCCACACGCACCCAGAAAGTGCCATAAAACTAAACGTTGCTCGGTTGAACAACAAAACCTTTGAGCCTTCGACGGCACTCGCTGCCAATTGGACTTACGCGGCAATCTCGTCTTGCTCTGTATCTTGATCGATTCGGGTGTGGCCGAAGCGACTACCCCAAGTATGCCAGTCAGCCCCGTCAAAGTCAGTAGCAGCACGCCTAGACTTGTTGGTATGAGCACCGCAAATCAGCCAGAAACCGCACCAATCCAGGCATCTAAGGCCTTGGCTATCTTCTTGATCGTGGCCGGCCTGATTGGCTGGGCGGCATCATTTGCCCTAACTCTCGAGCGTTTTCACGTAGCGGCCGACCCAAATGCCACGCTGAGCTGCGATGTGGCCACCTTTATCTCGTGTAAGTCAGTCATGCTCAGTCACCAGGCCAAACTTTTCGGCTTTCCCAATCCGCTGATTGGGCTTGCCGCGTTCATGGCCCCGTTCTTTGTCGGTTGGGCAATTCTGGCCGGTGCAAAATTCGCGGCTTGGTTCTGGCGCATTTTCTTTGTCGGTCACGTGCTTGCATTTGCATTCGTAATTTGGCTTTCGCACGAAGCGATTTTCGACATCGGTTCGCTTTGCCCTTACTGCATGGTCGCTTGGGCCGCAGTGATTCCGCTGTTTTGGCAGTTGTTCTTTCACGGAACTCGCGAGGGCTACATCCCTGTGCCGATTAAAACCATTGGCGCATTCGTTCGCCTCTACGACTACGCGTGGGTATTTGCACTTGTCACGGCTCTAACCATCGCGACGATCATCGCGGTGCGATTCTGGTCGCTGTGGTTGCGATTCTTTGGTTTGGCCTAAAGCCGAACTAAAACCAAAGAGTTAGTTCGCGCGAGGCACTCTCGGCAGAGTCGCTACCGTGCACCAGGTTCTGCTGAACCTTGCCACCCCAGTCACGACCCAGGTCGCCACGAATGGTGCCAGGTGCAGCAACCGTTGGGTCGGTGGCGCCGGCTAGGCTACGGAAACCTTCGATTACTCTGTTGCCCTCGATGCAGAGTGCCACGACATCGCCGCTCATCATGAATTCAACAAGCGGGTCAAAAAATGGCTTGCCCTCGTGCTCCGCATAGTGTGCGTGCAGGAGTTCGCGGGTGGGCGTGAACTTCTTAATGTCGACGACAACGTAGCCCTTGGCTTCGATGCGACCGATGATTTCGCCAATTAGGTTGCGCTTTACGCCGTCTGGCTTGATCAGAACTAGAGTTTGCTCGGTCATTCGACTTCCTTTGTTTCGTCGAGAGTTACCTCGACAGTTAAAGTTTGCCCCATTTGCGCTCGGTCAACAGCGGCCTTTGCTCGGTCGATCGTGGTACCCGCGATCATTGCCCAGACCCATAGGCAGGCAACCAGCCCGCCCACGAACCACATTGCGGGCAGCCAGACACCAATCAAAACCACTGCCAGCTGCAAAACAGAGCCAAAGTAGTAACTCCACGGCTTTCCAAGGATGCCCGGGGTCGCCAGTAAAACAAAGGTGAAGACAAGGCCGACTGTCCAAACTGTGGCTGGCTCGGCAACTCGAAAACCAGCGCCGGCGATGGTCGAGCAGAACACCACGAAGGCGTTCACAGCCATGACAATTGCCGCAAGTAGGCGTTTGATGGATTTGTTTCTAGTCTTCGCCATCTTCATCCTCGATTTCATATTCGGTGGCAACAAAGTCTGGTGCGTCATCTTCGTCGTCAGCATCGTCAGCGTCGTTGTAGTCGCTGTCATCTAGCTGAATTTGCTTGAGCACATCGCCGACAAGCGAGATCGAACCCGAAACCACTACTGCTCCAGTCGTTCCTGCGCGAGTCTTGGCAAGTTCGAGAGCGCGATAGACCGACACTTCTTGCGAAACATTCGCCGCGCCAAATATCTCGACTGCAAGTTCAAACAACTCTTCGACAGCGATTGCCCTCGGCGAGGTCGACTGAGTGACGATCACATGGTCGAGTGCCGGCTTCAATGCTTCGAGTAGTCCCCGTGCATCCTTTTCAGCAAGTACAGAAAGAACTGCAGTGGTTGTTGGCGAATCGAAATCGCGTTTGAGCGCGCGGGCCAAGGTTGCAGCACCACCAGGATTGTGAGCGGCATCTAGTATCACGAGCGGTTTGCGCGAAATGACCTGTAAGCGCCCCGGCGACGATGCATCGGCTAGCGCAACACGAATCACGTCGTCTAGCAGTCGCTGAGTGCCGCCACCAAGAAACGCTTCGACCGCGCATATTGCGAGTGCGGCGTTCTCGGCTTGGTACTCGCCGTGCAGCGGCAAAAACAAATCGCGATACTCACCTGCGAGTGTACGCACGTCGAAACGCTGACCAGCTGCTTCGAGTCTGAGGTTGGTCACTTCGAAATCGGCACCGTACTTGAAATATCCTTCGGCAATAGCTTCGGCCTTGGCCTGCAGCACCGCGGCAGCCTCGGCTGGCTGTTCGCTGCTCAGTACAAGCGCGCCAGGCTTGATAATTCCACTCTTGGTCGTAGCTATTTCGGCAAAAGTTGAGCCGAGTCGTTCGGCGTGATCAATCGAGATCGGCGTGAATACGGCGACGTCGCCGTCTGCAACATTGGTCGAATCCCACTCGCCACCCATGCCGACCTCTAGCACGAGCACGTCGACCGGAGCGTCGGCAAAGACCGCAAAGCCGAGCAACGCAAGGGCTTCGAAGAAGGTCAGTTTGGTGTCGCCTGCTGCCTCAAGTTCGGCATCGACGATC
This sequence comes from Actinomycetota bacterium, assembly GCA_039795455.1. Classification (GTDB taxonomy): domain Bacteria; phylum Actinomycetota; class Actinomycetes; order Actinomycetales; family Microbacteriaceae; genus Rhodoluna. Next base: position 13,764 of record JBDKLV010000016.1, on the reverse strand, counting down.
TCAAGCAGCGGTGCCGTGTCTGCCCAGACCTCGGCAAGTTGCTGGTCTGAGACCGGTTCTCCGTTGAGCGACATGCGTTCGTTCAGTTTGACCAGGTGCGGGCTAGTGAATCGGCCAGTGTGCAGGCCGAATTCGCGAAGTATGCGCTCAATGAACCTTGTGGTGCTGGTCTTGCCGTTGGTGCCGGTGACGTGAATCACCCGGTAGGCGTGCTGCGGGTTGCCGAGCAACTCCGCTGCGCGACGGGTTGGTTCGAGCCGCGGGCGAAGCTTGTTTTCTGGAATGCGCGTGAGTAGCGCATCCATTACTTCGTCAGCGCGGCTCGCCCAGTAGGACTCTTCGCTCAAAGCTTGTTCACCGTAATTGCAACAAGTTCGTCATCGCCGACAGCGACACCGTCGGCTAGGGTCTGCTCGCTCAACTCAAGTTCGAGAGTTAGAGTTTCGCCCTTGATCAGTTCCTGATGGTTACTGATCGATTCGAGCACGGATGCCGATGCGCTCAGCGCCAACTTGATTCGGTCGCTGACGTTTAAGTCGGCGTCCTTGCGGGCCTGCTGAACTGCTCGAATCACATCGCGAGCAAGACCCTCGGCTGCAAGCGCTGGGGTGACCTTGCCGTCAAGAATTACGAAACCGCCGCTCGGCAAGATTCCGATGTAGTCGACTCGCTCGTCGTGATCTACGCCCTCGGCTAGGTTGGCAACCAGATCCATGTCGTACTCGCCGGCTTCGAGTTGAACGCCGCCCGCGGTGACGACACCATTAACCTCTGACCAGTCACCGGCTTTGGCTGCCTGAATCACAGCCTGGACATTCTTGCCAAGACGAGGGCCTGCCGCACGGGCGTTCACGCTGAGTCGCTTGACCACGCCGAACTTGTCGGTGGCATCGAGCGAAAGCTCTTCGAGCTGAACGTGCTTCACATTCAGTTCGTCTGCAATCAGGTCGGCAAAGTCGCCAAGCGCGCTCACGTTTTGAGTCACCACGGTCAAGGCATTGAGCGGTAGTCGAACGCGTAGGCTGTTTGTCTTGCGAAGAGCAAGCGACACCGATGAAATAGTGCGAACCGCATCCATGGCAGCTGCCAACTCATCATCGCCAGGAACTTCGCTGGCTGCAGGCCAGTTCTCGAGGTGCACGCTGCGACCACCGGTGAGGCCGCGCCAGATTTCTTCGGTGATCATTGGGGCCAGCGGAGCAGCGACTCGACAAAGAATTTCGAGCACTGTGTACAGAGTGTCGAACGCATTCTGGTCTTCGTTCCAGAAGCGATCGCGCGAACGACGCACGTACCAGTTGGTTAGCACATCGGCAAAGTCGCGAAGTTTCGAAGCTGCACCGGTCGAGTCGTAGCGCGAGAAATCACTCTCGAGTTCGCCGATCAGAATTTTGGTCTTCGAGAGAAGGTAACGATCGAGCACATCGGTCGAGGCAAATGAACGCTTGGCTTCTACGCCAGCGGCATTCGCGTACAAAGTGAAAAAGTAATAGGTGTTCCAAAGCGGCAGGATGAACTGGCGCACGCCCTCGCGAATACCCTGCTCGGTTACCACCAAGTTTCCGCCGCGAAGAATCGGCGACGACAACAAGAACCAACGCATTGCATCGGCACCGTCACGGTCAAACACCTCATTGACATCCGGGTAATTCTTGAGTGACTTCGACATCTTTTGGCCGTCGTTACCGAGGATGATGCCGTGTGAAATTGCCGACTTGAATGCCGGGCGATCGAACAACGCGGTCGAGAGTACGTGCAAGGTGTAGAACCAGCCACGAGTCTGGCCAACGTACTCAACGATGAAATCACCAGGGTTGTGCGTGTCGAACCAATCCTGGTTTTCAAACGGATAGTGCACCTGTGCGTATGGCATCGAGCCTGATTCGAACCAGCAGTCGAGCACCTCTGGCACGCGACGCATGGTCGACTTTCCGGTCGGATCGTCTGGGTTCGGACGAGTCAGTTCATCAATGTGTGGACGGTGAAAGTCTGCAGGGCGAACACCAAAGTCGCGCTCGAGTTCTTCAAGCGAACCATAGACATCGATGCGCGGGTAATTCGGGTCGTCCGACTTCCAGACCGGAATCGGCGCACCCCAGAAACGGTTGCGCGAGATTGCCCAGTCGCGCACATTCTCGAGCCACTTACCGAACGAGCCATCCTTGGTGTGTTCAGGGGTCCAGTCGATCTGCTGGTTGAGCTCAAGCATGCGGTCGCGCAACTTGGTGGTCTCAACGAACCATGATGAAACCGCCTTGTAGATCAGCGGGTTCTTGCAGCGGTAGCAATGCGGGTATGGGTGTTCGTATGAAGCCTGACGAAGTAGACGGCCGTCGGCCTTGAGGCGCTGAGTGATCGGCTTGTTGGCGTCGAAGACGTGCATGCCTTCAAAGTCGGTGATCAGGGCGTTGAACTCTGCGCGCTCGTTGACCGAGACGTAGGTAGGAATGCCAGCGGCGTTGCAGACATTTTGGTCATCTTCACCGTAGGCAGGAGCCTGGTGCACAATGCCGGTACCTTCGTTGTCTGCAACGTAGTCAGCAACGACGACCTGCCAGGCATTAGCGATATCGAACTTGGTCTCGTCTGCGTAGTAGTCAAACAAACGCTGGTAACGCAATCCCGCGAGCGCGGTTCCAACGTGGGTGCTTTCGATAACTAGGTCTTCTGCGGTTTCATAACCGAAGTCTTTGGCGTAGCCTGCGGCGAGTGACTTGGCGATCAGATACTTGGTGCCGGGCGCTCCGCCGTCTGCTGCTCCGTTCGGGCCGGCGACGACAACGGCGTATTCGACGTTTGGACCCACCGCGAGCGCGAAGTTGGTCGGCAGAGTCCAAGGCGTTGTGGTCCAAGCCAGCAGGCGCACTCCATCGAGTTCTCCGCCGACTACTGGGAAGGTCACGGTCACCGTCTGGTCTTGACGGTTCTTGTAGACCTCGTCATCCATGCGAAGTTCGTGGTTAGACAGCGGAGTCTCGCAGCGCCAGCAGTAAGCAAGCACCTTGAAACCCTCGTAAATTAGGCCCTTGTCGTGCAGGCGCTTGAATGCCCAAAGCACACTCTCGGTAAAGTCTGCGTCTAGGGTCTTGTAGTCATTGTCAAAGTCGACCCAGCGAGCCATACGGGTCACATAGGTGCGCCAGTCTTCGGTGTACTTGAGCACCGATGTGCGGCAGTAGTCGTTGAACTTGTCGATGCCGTACTTTTCGATCTCTGGGCGACCCGAGATGCCGAGCTGCTTCTCTGCCTCTACCTCGGCAGGCAGGCCGTGGGTGTCCCAGCCGAAACGACGCTCGACCCTAAAGCCCTGCATGGTCTTGAAGCGCGGAACCATGTCTTTGCTGTACCCGGTAAGTAGGTGTCCGTAGTGCGGTAGACCATTGGCGAACGGAGGGCCGTCGTAGAAGACGAACTCTGGAGCGTTCTGCTCCTTGCGCTGGTCAATCGAAGCCTGGAAGGTGCCATCCTTGGCCCAGAAATCGAGGATCTGCTCCTCAATTTTCGGAAAGCTCGGGCTCGGGTTGACGCCGTCGCGGCCGGATTCGGACTTTGGGTACATCGAGAGCTTTCTGGCTGGGAATGACTAGGTCAATGTTAACCTTTAACAACCCACTTTTCAGGAGACTCTCGCTTGACCTCGCACGCCCAGAATGACGTTCTAGCCCCGGCCACCGCACCCGAGAAGGTAGGCGTCGAGGGTCTCGAGCAGAAGTGGGGCCTGGTCTGGGAAGAATCTGGCGTTTACCGCTTCAAGCGTGAGGCTACTCGCGCTCAGGTCTACTCGATCGATACTCCGCCACCAACCGCATCGGGCTCTCTACACGTTGGCCACGTGTTCTCATACACGCACACGGATGTCGTCGCGCGCTTCAAGCGCATGATGGGCTTCGAGGTTTACTACCCGATGGGCTGGGATGACAACGGCCTTCCTACCGAGCGCCGCGTGCAGAACTACTACGGCGTTCGCTGCGATCCGACACTTCCTTATGTAGCCGGTTTTGTGCCTCCATTCGAGGGTGGCGACAACAAGAGCTCGAAGGCTGCAGACCAGATCCCTATCTCGCGCCGCAACTTCATTGAGCTTTGCGAGCGACTAACCGTCGAAGACGAGAAAGTCTTTGAGTCGCTGTGGCGACAGCTCGGCCTTTCGGTCGACTGGAAGCAGACTTACCAGACCATCGCACCGAACGCGCAGGCGGTTTCGCAGAAAGCGTTCTTGAATAACCTCGCTCGCGGCGAGGCATACCAGTCGATGGCCCCTACCCTTTGGGACATCACCTTTAGAACCGCAGTTGCTCAGGCCGAACTCGAAGACCGCGACCAGCCGGGTGCCTACCACCGCATCGGCTTCAACGTCGACCCGGCGCTTTGGGATGGCGGCAAAATTTACATCGAGACAACTCGCCCAGAACTCTTGGCTGCGTGTGTCGCCCTGGTCGCGCATCCAGATGACGACCGCTACAAGTCGCTGTTCGGCAAAACCGTTCGCACCCCGCTGTTCGATGTTGAGGTACCTGTCGTCGCACACCGACTCGCTCAGATCGACAAGGGTTCTGGCATTGCCATGATTTGTACTTTCGGCGACGTGACCGATGTGATCTGGTGGCGCGAACTCGACCTGCCAAACCGCGCCATCATTGGCTGGGATGGCCGCCTGCTGCCAGACGCGCCAGAGGCGATCACCAGCGAAGCGGGCCTGGCAGCCTTTGCCGAACTGGCCGGAAAGACCGTATTTAGCGCCAAGCAGCGCGTGGTTGAGCTGTTGACCGAGTCTGGCGACATGGTTGGCGAGCCAAAGCCAATCACTCACCCGGTCAAGTTCTTTGAGAAGGGCGACAAGCCGCTCGAAATTGTTTCGACTCGTCAGTGGTACATCAAGAACGGTGGCCGTGACGCCGCGCTTCGTGACCGACTAATCACGCTCGGCAAGGACCTCAAGTTCCACCCTGACTTTATGCGCGTGCGTTTCGAGAACTGGGTCAACGGTTTGACTGGTGACTGGCTGATCTCGCGTCAGCGTTTCTTCGGTGTTCCAATTCCTATTTGGTATCCGATCGATTCAAACGGCGAGACCGACTTTGATTCACCGATTGTGCCCGAGCTGTCTTCGCTACCTGTCGACCCATCTAGCGACGTTCCTGCTGGCTACCAAGAGTCGCAGCGCAACCAACCTGGTGGCTTCGTTGGCGAGATGGACATCATGGATACCTGGGCCACCTCGTCGCTGACTCCGCAGTTGGCTGGTGGTTGGATTGCCGACCCAGAACTTTTCGAGAAGGTATTCCCTTACGACTTGCGCCCACAGGGACAAGACATCATTCGTACCTGGTTGTTCTCGTCACTGCTTCGCAGCGAACAAGAGCACGGCAAGTTGCCGTGGAGCAATGCCGCGATCTCGGGCTGGATTCTCGACCCAGATCGCAAGAAGATGTCGAAGTCGAAGGGCAACGTTGTCACCCCGAGCGATCTGCTCGTCGAGCACGGCAGCGATGCTGTTCGCTACTGGGCGGCATCGGCTCGCCTCGGTACAGATGCCGCATTCGACACCGGAATGATGAAGATTGGTCGCCGACTAGCGATCAAGGTATTGAACGCCGCCAAGTTTGCACTTTCGTTCGAGGTTCCTACCGGACACAGTGTCGTGAGCGAACCGATCGACCAGGCCATGCTTTTGGCTTTGGCAGACGTGGTTCGCGATGCGACCAACGCATTCGAGAACTACGACCACACCAAGGCACTCGAACTCACCGAGCGCTTCTTCTGGAACTTCACCGACGACTACCTTGAGTTGGTCAAAGAGCGCGCCTATGGCCAAGCTGGTGCAAGCCCTGCGGCTCAGGCCAGCGCGGCCATTGCGCTTCGCAAGGCACTGCACGTGATGCTTCGCCTGCTAGCCCCGTTCTTGCCTTACGCCACCGAAGAAGTGTGGAGCTGGTGGCAGACCGGCTCGATTCACCGAGCCGCTTGGCCTACGACTAGCGAACTCACCGATGGTCTCGACGCCAGCAACCACGGCTTACTCGAAGTAGCCGCCAGTGTGCTGTTCGGCATTCGCAAGGCAAAGTCAGACGCCAAGGCATCGATGAAGGCCGAGGTGTTGAGTGCAACCCTGCAGGCTCCGGCAAGCGTGCTCACGAGCATCCGTGTATTCGAAGCAGACCTGAAGGGCGTCGGTCGAATTACCGATCTCGCACTCGAATCTGCCAACGAAGTTGCCGTTATCGATGTGGTACTAAAGCCGGTCGAAGAGGTCTAAAGCCAGGCTTAGGCTATTGCCTATGACCTTCAGTTCAGACAACCCATTCGCCCACCGCTCGACTCTCGAATACGAACTTCCTCCGTTCGAACTGATTCGCGTAGAGCACTACCTGCCTGCTTTCTACGAAGGATGCTCGCAGCACCTAGGTGAGATCGAAGCGATCTTGCACTCGGGCGAACCAACCTTCGAGAACACCATCGTGGCCATGGAGAAGGCCGGCAAGCTGCTCGAGCGCATGCTGCTCGTGTTCTATAACAAGTCTTCTAGCGACACCTCGCCTGAGCTCGACAAAATCGAAGAAGAGATTGCGCCTAAGTTGGCGGCTCACACCGATGCAATTCGACTGAACCCTGCCCTTTACGCACGAGTCGAAGAACTTCACAACAAGCGCGAATCACTAGGACTCGACGCTGAGAGCGACTGGCTATTGGTTCGCTACTACGAAGACTTTAGGCAGGCCGGTGCTCACCTAAGCGAGGCAGAGCGCAATCAGGCAATGCAGATCAACCAGCGACTTGCCGAGCTTGACACCAAGTTCAGCCAGCAATTGCTGAACGACACCAACGATCTTGCCGTAATCATCGATGACGTTGCAGAACTAGATGGTTTGAGTGAGAACCAGATTGCTGCAGCCGCAGCCGCTGCCATGGACCGTGGCCTCGAAGGCAAATGGATGATCGGAATGGTTAACTTCACCGGTCACCCACTGCTTGCCAACCTAAAGAACCGTTCGGTGCGCGAGCGCGTCATGCGCAATTCGCTACTAAAGGGCGGACGCGACGGCGAGAACGACAACCGCCCGGTACTGCTCGAAATGGTCAAACTACGCGCCGAAAAGGCCAAGTTATTCGGCTACGAGTCGCACGCGCACTACGTGCTGACCGATCGCACCGCCAAGAACCCAAAGAACGTACACGAGATGCTGCACAAGATTGCGGCCCCTGCTCGTCGCAACGCGGAGCGCGAAGCGGCCGACATTCAGGCTGCGATCAAGGCCCAGGGCGGCGACTTTGAGGTTCAGTCGTGGGACTGGGACATCTACACCGAGCAGGTTCGTCTTGAGAAGTACAACATCGACACCGAGCTGTTCAAGCCCTACTTTGAGCTCGATCGCGTACTGTTCGACGGTGTCTTCTTTGCCGCCAACAAGCTATTCGGCATCACTTTCAAGGAGCGCAAAGACCTAACCACCTATCACCCAGAGGCTCGCGCCTTCGAGGTGTTCAACGAAGACGGCAGCAAGCTCGCGCTCTTCATTGGTGACTTCTACACCCGTGACTCAAAGCGCGGTGGCGCATGGATGAACAACCTGGTCGACCAGAACCACCTGCTCGGGCAATTGCCAGTTGTCGTAAACAACCTCAACGTACCGAAGCCTCCGAAGGGCGAACCAACTCTGCTCACCTTCGATGAAACCTCTACCCTGTTCCACGAGTTCGGCCACGCGCTCCACGGCATGCTCTCGAATGTGAACTACCCGCGCTTCAGCGGAACCAGCACCCCACGCGACTTCGTCGAGTTCCCTTCTCAGGTAAACGAAATGTGGATGCTCTGGCCAGAAGTTGTTGCCAACTACGCAAAGCACTACGTGACCGGCGAGGCATTGCCACAGGAATGGATCGACAACCTTTCACGCGCAGAGACCTTCAACCAGGGTCACGCTACTGTCTCGTACCTTGCAGCTGCGATTCTCGACTTGGCCTGGCACGAACTTGATCCAAGTCAGGTGCCAGACGAGGTCGAGAACTTCGAAGCTCGTGCTATTGCAAACTACGGACTCGACTTCGACTTGGTTCCGACTCGTTACCGCACGTCGTACTTTGCGCACATCTTTGCTGGCGGCTACTCAGCCGGCTACTACGGCTACATCTGGTCGGAGGTGCTCGATGCTGAGACCGTGGACTGGTTTAAGAACAACGGCGGTCTGACTCGCTACAACGGCGATCACTTCAGACGAGAGTTGCTTTCGCGCGGAGGCACTCAGGATGCACTGCAGTTGTTTAGAAACTTCAGAGGTCAGGATGCCGCAATCGAACCACTATTGAAGCGACGCGGACTGCTCTAAACGGGCTTCTTTGAGCTAAGTGACATTGCCTGCCAGACGACAACGCCGGCGAGTAACGCCCAGAAGGCTGAACCTACAGAGAACAGCGCTATGCCCGACGACGCCACCAAGAAGGCAATCACAGCAGGAAGCTTGAGCTTGTCTTCTTCGACCATCGCCGTGAAAGCGCCGACGATGGTGCCGAAGAGGGCCACACCAGCGCCGGCCAATACGATTTCGCGCGGCTGCTGAATTACGAACGTGATCATCGCTCCAGTTCCTGCGGCCATGAGCAGATAGACGATTCCGCCATAAACGGCGGCCAACCAGCGGCGCGAAGGATCTTTGTGAGCGTGATCGTTTGCATTGATTGCCGCGGTGATTGCCGCCAAGTTGGCAAGGTAGCCGCCGAAGAACGTGGCCAGGAGCGAACCTACTCCTGTGGCGAGCATCACTGGTCTAAATGGAACCTCGAACCCGAATGACTTCATGATCGCGATACCTGGAATGTTCTGGCTCGCCATGGTTACCAAATACAACGGAATACCGATGGAGACGATAGCCGCAAGCGAAAACTGCGGGCTGACAAACTCGACCGTCGGCAAAATTTGGTTGAGTGGCACGCTCACGTGCGACTGAATTGCCGAGAGCGTGAAAAGCATGACCATGGCAACCGGCGTTGCCCAGATGGTGGCAAATCGATAGAGCACCAACCAAACCACCAGCACCGGCACGATGATAAGTGGCGCGGTCGGAAGTGCCTTGAATGGAGCAATACAGAACGTGAAAATCACACCGGCCAACATTGCGCTAGCAATCGGCTTAGGAATGGAGAAAACCAGTTTTCCTAGAGCCGGCCAGAGGCCGGTAAGTGCGATAAGCAGGGCCGCGAAAATGAAAGCACCGACAACGTTGTTGAAACCAAAGTTCAAACTTCCGGAGGCCATCATCATTGCCGCACCGGGAGTCGACCAAACGATGCTCAGTGGCATCTTGTAACGCCAAGAAAGCACAATCGAGAGAGTTCCGAACAGCAACAACATCGAAAAGATAGTCGAAACGACTTGGCTGTTGGTTGCCCCGAGCGCTGTGAAAGCGGCGAGCACCACTCCGGTAGAGGCTGCCTGCCCAGTAACCGAGGCTACGGTGCCAGCGAGAAGCGGAGCTTTGTGATCAGAAAAGTTGATGGCCATTTACTAGGCAGATTTTTCTTGGCGACCCTTGAACGGAACGATTGCAGGAGTCTCGCCGAATTCGACAACCTCACGAGTGATGCGAACCACACCTTGAACTTCGCTGCCAGGAATCTCAAACATGATTGGACCGAGAATCTCTTCCATGATTGCGCGCAATCCGCGGGCGCCGGTCTCGCGCTCAACGGCCTTGTCGGCAATGGCCTCGAGAGCCGGCTGGTCAAATTCGAGTTCGAATCCGTCGAGCTCGAACATGCGCTGGTACTGCTTAGTCAGTGCGTTCTTTGGCTCGGTCAAAATCTGCATTAGCGCTGGGCGGTCAAGCTCGGTGACGGTTGCGATAACCGGCAGACGACCAATGAACTCAGGAATGAGGCCAAACTTGCGCAGGTCTTCTGGCTGTACCTCGGTGAATATCTCGGCGACGTCATCCTTGGCGAAGATTGGCGAGCCAAACCCGATACCCTTCTTGCCTGCGCGGTTCGAGATGATCTCTTCGAGACCCGCGAATGCGCCGGCGACGATGAACAGGATGTTCGTGGTGTCGAGTTGGATGAACTCCTGCTGCGGGTGTTTGCGGCCACCCTGCGGCGGAACGGAAGCAACGGTGCCCTCAAGAATCTTGAGTAGTGCCTGCTGAACACCTTCGCCCGATACGTCGCGGGTAATCGACGGGTTTTCGGCTTTGCGTGAAATTTTGTCGATCTCGTCGATGTAGATGATGCCGGTCTCGGCACGCTTTACATCGCCGTCGGCTGCCTGCAGCAACTTGAGCAGAATGTTCTCGACGTCTTCGCCAACGTAGCCGGCTTCGGTCAGTGCGGTCGCATCGGCTACGGCAAACGGAACGTTGAGGCGCTTGGCCAGGGTCTGAGCTAGATAGGTCTTGCCACAACCGGTTGGGCCAATCATCAAGATGTTCGACTTGGCGATTTCGATTGAGTCGTGCTCTTTGCCGGCGGCAGTCAGAGTGCCGCGGCTACGAATGCGCTTGTAGTGGTTGTAAACCGCCACCGATAGGGCGCGTTTGGCCTGGTCTTGGCCGATCACGTACTCATCAAGGAAACCCTTGATCTCGCGTGGCTTAGGAAGTTCGATGTCTTCGAGCTGCTGGCGAACCTTGCCGCCGAGCTCCTCCTCGATGATTTCGTTGCAGAGTTCGATGCACTCATCGCAGATATATACGCCAACCGGGCCTGCAATTAGCTTGCGTACCTGCTTTTGGCTCTTCCCGCAGAAAGAACACTTGAGCAGGTCGCTCGTTTCGCCCAGTTTGGTCATAGACAAACTCTAACTGCGACCCACCCAAAAGTGGCGGAAATACGGGCTTGTTACGCGTTCTTGCGCGAGGTCAAGACCTGGTCGATGATGCCGTATTCGAGGGCCTCAGGCGCGGTCAAGATGTTGTCGCGGTCGATGTCTTTGTTGACCTCGGCGACCGAACGCTTGGTGTGCTTCGAAATGGTCTCTTCAAGCCAGGTACGCAAACGGTTGAGCTCCTTGGCTTGCAACTCAATGTCTGAAGCCTGACCAGGACCACCCTCGGTGGCTGGCTGGTGCAACAAGATGCGGGCGTTTGGCAGCGCCAAGCGCTTGCCAGGTGCACCGGCAGCCAAGAGTACAGCTGCCGCCGAAGCTGCCTGACCCAAGCAAACGGTCTGAACCTGCGGACGGATGTACTGCATGGTGTCGTAGATCGCGGTCATCGCGGTGAACGAACCACCAGGCGAATTGATGTACATGGTGATGTCGCGGTCAGGGTCTTGCGACTCGAGAACTAGCAGCTGCGCCATGATGTCGTCTGCCGAAGCGTCGTCGACCTGCACGCCTAAGAAGATGATGCGGTCTTCGAACAGCTTGTTGTACGGGTTCTGCTCGCGGTAGCCGTAAGAGGTGCGCTCGGTAAAGCTAGGAAGAATGTAACGAGCCTGAGGGGTAATCAACTTGTTCTGCATGGTTCGTTCCTACTTAGTTCCAACGCCGGTTGCGCCGATGGCAAATTCTTGAATGTGATCGATGAAGCCGTACTCGAGTGCCTCTTGTGCGGTGAACCAACGGTCGCGGTCGCCGTCTTGCATGATCTGCTCTACGGTCTTGCCGGTTTGGGCTGCGGTAAGAGTTGCGAGCTGTCGCTTCATACCAAGGATGAGCTCGGCCTGAGTCTGCACGTCTGCTGCGGTTCCGCCGAAGCCTCCGTGTGGCTGGTGCAAAAGCACGCGAGTGTTTGGAGTTACGTAACGCTTGCCCTTGCTACCCGACGAAAGCAAGAACTGCCCCATCGATGCACACATGCCAATGCCGACGGTGACGATGTCGTTCGGCACGTACTGCATAGTGTCGTAAATCGCCATGCCCGCAGTGATCGAGCCACCCGGAGAGTTGATGTAGAGGTAGATGTCTTTGGTCGAGTCTTCTGCGGCGAGCAAAAGCATCTTGGCGCAAATTTCGTTGGCCATCTCGTCGCGCACCTCGGTGCCGAGCCAAATGATGCGATCGCGAAGCAAGCGGTCAAAAATGCTGCTTGGTCGGTCGACTACGTGTTCTGCCATGTTCATCCTTGTTCTCTTGCACCGGCGCTGAGACTGCCGATGCGCTTAAAGGCTAACTGCAGGCCACCGAAATGGCCTGCAGTGTTCGCTGATGGGGAAATCGACTAGTGGTCGTGTCCCTCGTGGCTTTCGCCAGCAAAGTCTTCAGGAGCCGCAATTAGCGCCTTGACGTCGATCTTGCCCTTTGAGTCGCTGACCTCGGCGTGCTCAAGCACGATGGTTAGCGCCTTGCGACGGGCAACTTCCTGCACGAATGCAGGAACCTGACCGTTCTGGTCGATCATCTGAATGAACTCGTTAGGGTTCATACCGTACGACTGTGACAACTGGATGAGGTACTGAACTAGCTCGTTCTCGTTCACCTTCACATCTTCGGCACGAGCGATCTCGTCGAGGATCATCTGGGTCTTGAACTGCTTGGTGCTCTCAACCAAAACCTCTGCGCGGTGCTTGTCATCTTCTAGACGACCCTCACCCTCGAGGTGACGGTTGACATCCTGGTTGATGATTTCTTCAGAAACGGCAACGTCGATCATCTCGAGCAACTTGTCGCTGAGCTTCTCGCGAGCCGCGATGCCCTGACCAAATGACTTGTTGTCCTTGATCTGCTCTTCGATTGACTTCTTGAGCTCGGTGATGGTGTCGAACTCTGATGCAAGCTTTGCGAACTCGTCGTCTGCCTTAGGAAGCTCGCGCTCCTTGACTGCGTTCAGAGTCACAGTGATCTCGGCTTCTTCGCCGGCCTTGTCGCCACCGACAAGCTTCGACTTGAAAGTGGTGGTTTCGCCCGCGGTAAGAGTGTCGAGTGCATCGTCGATACCGTCGAGCAAGTTGCCCGAACCGATCTCGTAAGAAATGTTCGAGGCCTCATCGATGGTCAAGTCACCGATGACAGCCTTAAGGTCGATCGAAGTGAAGTCGCCCTTCTTGGCGGCGCGCTCAACAGTCTTTAGTGCACCAAAGCGTGCGCGTAGCGTCTCAAGCTCTGCTTCGACTTCTTCTGCCTTAACAGCGATGTCGTCGACCTTGACCTTTAGACCCTTGTAGTCAGGAAGCTTGATCTCTGGGCGAACCTCAACTTCGATTTCGACGACTAGGTCGCCCTCGAAGGTGTTCTCGTCAGGAGTCGACTTGATGTCTGCCTGTGGCTGACCGATTACGCGAACGTCGTTCGCCTCGACTGCCTCGCGGTAGATGCGGTCAAGACCGTCGTTGATTGCGTGCGCAAGAATCGCAGGCTTGCCAACGCGCTTCTCAAGGATGGCTGGCGGAACTTTGCCCTTACGGAAACCAGGGATGCTGACATCTTCGGCAATGTGCTCGTATGCGTGATCAATGCTCGGACGCAGGTCTGCAGGAGTTGCAGTGATGGTGAGCTTTACGCGAGTTGGCTTGATGCGGTCGACGGTGGTTTTCATGAACCTTCTCCTAAAAAAAGAGCCCGCGTTTTGCGCAGGCCACTCTCATTTTTGTTGCTAGTCGGGATGACAGGATTTGAACCTGCAACCCCCTGTACCCAAAACAGGTGCTCTACCAAGTTGAGCCACATCCCGGAGGTTGCGCCTGCAGTGAAGCAGACAACTTTGCTATCTTAGCCCTAGAATTGACTGGTTCGCTAGTCAGCGGCACGCGGATGTAGCTCAATGGTAGAGCCTCAGTCTTCCAAACTGATGGTGCGGGTTCGATTCCCGTCATCCGCTCCAATTCATATTGAAGCCC
>JBDKLV010000015.1:0-8995 GCA_039795455.1 Actinomycetota bacterium | reverse complement strand
ACGGAGCGCTTTAGGTTCTCGACTGGCAGGTTTACGAAGATCATGTTGAACATAACCAAAGACTAAGCGCCGATAGAGTGCTTTAACTACGATCGAAGGTAGGCCCCAATTTCGCACCAGCTACCTGCCCGGTTGGTTGGCTATGGGCTACGAGGTAACCGATGACACCATGGTCACCAATGTCTATTTCGACTTGGTCGAAGACCTAAGGTCAGTCCTTTAGTTCGTAACTGCGAACCATCGACCCTCGTTGTCGGGAAACGCGAACGAAGTAACCGCACCCATATCGCCAATCTCGGTGGCCGCTATGCCGTTAGCAATCAAATTGGCACGTGTGGTTTCGAGATCTGCAGACTTGAACGCAATCGAAGGGGTGGCTAGGTCAAGGCCGTGAGGGTTGTCTGCCATCAGAGCGAGTGGAACCAGCTCGAAGCCAAAGTCTTGGTCGGCGAAACCGACCTGAACGATCTTGAACGGGCCGGCATCCTTGTGGCTCTTGGCGATCATGCCAACCTGCTCGGTCCAGAACTTGAGGCAGGCCTCTGGATCGGTGACATAAAGAACGACGTATCCGACGCGCATGGTTGCTCCTACTGGGTAAAAGTGAGACAAAGTCCCCAGATTGCTCTGGGGACTTGCTCGCTGTCTCATTTGCGAACCTGATGTTTTTACACACCAGTGGTCTTTCAGTCGTAGGTTCCGCGACACCAGTGGTGGTCTCGCGCAGCCCGTCGAATCAAAGATTCGCCGTACTCGGCGCTCGCGGAGAATGGGGGATTCGAACCCCCGAGGGCTTGCACCCAACGCGCTTTCCAAGCGCGCGCCATAGGCCACTAGGCGAATTCTCCTGGGTTTATTGCCAGACATGGCAACCCAAAGAGTTTAGTTTGGATGGATGCTCAGAAGAAATGGCACTCAAGTCGACGCACTGCTGCTCACGGTGGCCGTGTTCTGGGGTTCGAGTTACTTTTTTGCCAAGCAACTGACCCAACACGCATCAGTGCCAGGGATGCTCGCCATCCGCTTCTCGGTGGCAACGGTCATCATGCTCGTGATCTGGGGGTTTCGGCGCAATCGCTTCACCAAGGCAGACCTGATCGGCGGAGTAATCACAGGAGTTTCGCTGTTCGTCATCATGATGATTGAGACCACAAGCATTTCGCTTACCTCGGCGACGAACGCCGGACTAATCATTTCGCTGACGATTATCTTGACCCCGATGTTCGAATCGATGTGGTCGCGAAACTGGCTGCCCGGCAAATTCTTTGTGGCAGCTGGCGGTTCTGTCATCGGTGTGGGATTGCTGGTGAGCGCAAACGGATTCGTGAACCCGAACTTTGGTGACTTGATCATGATTGGTGCCGCTATTTTGCGAGCGGCAACAACGGTCGCGCAAGGTCACATCATGAAGGCCGAAACCGCAGGAACCTATAACGTCACGATTATTCAAATCGCGCTCGCGGCGCTACTTTTCTCGCTGGTCGATCCGTCAGGCGCTGTGAAGGCAGCGACAACTTTTGAGCTTGCACAATGGGGGGACGTGTTGTTCCTCGCGGTGTTCTGCACGGTTTTTGGTTTTGTCGCGCTACTTTGGGGCATTCGAAAGACTTCAAGCTCACGCGCATCCTTGTTGCTTTCGACCGAGCCGGTATGGGCAGTCATCGTGCCAGTTGTCATCGGTGGCGAATTGATGGGAGCGCTCGGCTTCGCTGGTGCCGCGCTGATAATCGCTTCGTGCTATTGGGGTCTCAACATCGAAACTAAGCACCGCGCCAAACGAGAGATTGGCTAGGGTAAACCAGTGCACATTCGAAAATTTCTTGCCGTACTTGCCCTCGTGGCCATGGCTGTTGCAGGCACACAGGGGTCGGCAGTAACTGCAGCGAGCCTGGCCGGTACCAAGTGCACAGTCAAGGGCAAGACCACGATTTCGGCAGGCAAGACCTATGTCTGCACAGTCAGCGGCAAGACCAAAGTTTGGAAACTAAAGACCAGCGCGGCCCCGAAGCCAACTCCGACCCCGGTTTCAACTGTTAGCCCGATGCCCGGCCTGACTGGTACCTACCTTGCGGGCTTCAATCAGTGCACGCTGCCGGTTGCTGATAACCGCGGCGACGTGGCCCTAGGTCTTCCGCGCATTTACAACCGTGGCAAGGATGTCGGCACCGTCAACGCGACAGTCATCTTTGTCGACTTTCCAGATGTGAAAGCGACCATGTCACCCGAGATGGCATTCGACAAAATCAGTCCTCGCTCATCGCAGATTTTCAGTGAGGTTTCGTACGGCAAGTTGAATTACGTACTCAATCCGAACTTCCACTGGTTCACTATGAGCAAGCCTTCGACTTCTTATTCGTTCGCGACCTTCGACGGTCAGCACTCGTATGTTGGCGAAGCGATTGCTCTTGCCGATCCGACAACCGACTTTTCTAAGACGGACAGTTTGATCATTCTGTCGAACCCTGCGCAGAGTGCTTTGGGCAATGGCCCAGCAATTACCTATCGCCCGAACGATGGCTTCTGGGCCGATGGCAGCAACATCCACAACGGAGCAACTAGCGGAGCCGACCTTAACTTCTGGGGTGGCATTTGGCTGAATCACGAGATTGGTCACTCGTTCGGGTTGGTCGACTTGTATTCGGCACTATGGGACACCAGCAATTACGACACCGTTTTTAAGTACACCGGCAACTTCAGTTTCATGGGTTACAGCTCCGAACAAAGCAACGCACCGAGCCTGTTCGCTTGGGAGCGTTACGTTCTCGGCTGGCTCGATGACAACCAAATGATGTGCGCACCTGATGCATCGGGAACCTATGCACTTACCCCGGTTGAGTCGGCTGGTGGAACCAAGGCACTCGTGATTCCGATCAACACCACGACCAACCTCGTCGTTGAGTCACGCAAGGCCATCGGAATTGATTCGAAGTTGGCGAAACCGGGCTTGCTGGTCTATCGAGTTGATACATCCTTGACCTCGGGTTATGGGCCAATTCAGGTGCTGACCAATTCGAACCTGGTCGATGACCCGCGCTACCTGAAGGCGCCGCTTGCGATGGGCGAGAGTGTGACCTTTGGTAAGTACACGATCACGGCCAGCTGGTCGTCGGCAACCGGAGATGTGGTCTCGGTCACACATAACTAAACTTGACCACGGACTCCCAGTGCGGCGTCAACTTGGAAACTCCCCCAGGGCAGAAATGCAGCAAGGGTAACTGAGCTCTGGCGGGTGTGCTGGGAGTTCTTTATTGCCCGGATGCCCGTGTTGACGCCGTAATTCGCCGTCGGTGGCAGCGGGTATTCTCTAAGCGTGGTCAGCGCTCTTTACCGTAGATATCGTCCCGAAGCCTTTGCCGAACTGATCGGCCAGGCTCAGGTGACTGCTCCGCTGCAGACCGCTCTGCGTAATGACCGCGTCAACCACGCCTATCTATTTAGTGGCCCTCGCGGCTGCGGCAAGACCACTTCGGCCCGCATTTTGGCGCGCTGCCTGAACTGCGCCGAAGGCCCAACCGACACCCCATGTGGCAAGTGCCCGAGCTGTATCGAGCTTTCGCGCGAGGGTAGCGGCTCGGTCGACGTGGTCGAGATCGACGCGGCCAGCCACAACGGTGTCGACGATGCACGTGAGTTGCGCGAGCGCGCGGGCTACGCCCCGGTTCGCGACCGCTACAAGATCTTCATTCTCGACGAGGCTCACATGGTCACCCCGCAGGGTTTCAACGCACTGCTAAAGATCGTCGAAGAACCACCTGCCCACGTCAAATTCATCTTTGCGACCACCGAACCAGAAAAAGTTATTTCAACGATTCGTTCGCGCACGCACCACTATCCGTTCCGCTTGGTTCCGCCTGCGCAAATGCACGAGTATCTCGAGAAGCTATGCGTCGAAGAAGGTGTGAAGGTCGAGGCCGGAGTTCTGTCGCTCGTAGTTCGTGCCGGTGGCGGTTCGGTTCGCGATTCGCTTTCGCTACTCGACCAGTTGATTGCAGGTAGCGACGACGGTTTGGTTAGTTACGACCGCGCTGTTGCACTTCTTGGCTTTACTCACTCATCGCTTCTCGACACCGTCGTCGAGGCATTCGCGCTCAAGAACAGTGCCGACGTTTTCGCTCAGGTCGACAAGGTCATTCAGACCGGTCAAGACCCAAGACGCTTCGTCGAAGATTTACTCGAGCGTTTGCGCGACCTAATCGTCGTGAACGCACTCGGCACCAGCGCTTCGGCTGTGTTGCGTGGAGTGTCGACCGACGAACTCGAAAAGATGACCACGCAGTCGATGCAGTTCGGCATCGCCGAACTGACCCACGCATCAGAAGTGGTCAGCCAAACTCTCAACTCGATGAGCGGCGCAAACAGCCCACGCCTGCAGCTCGAGATCATGTGTGCCAAGGTTTTGGTTCCGGCCGCAGACAACGACGAGGTGGGTTCGCTCGCGCGAATCGAACGCCTCGAGCGTCGCATCGGCGTAGCCGGGGCGGCAGCCCCAGCAGCGACACCGGTCGCCACGAGCGCGCCGGTAAGCGCAACTTCGGCTCCAGCGCAGGCATCCAAGCCCGCCGCTGCAGCCCCGCAGGCCAGCGTTCCGGCAGATGTACCTGCGGTAGCGGTTGAGGCGCCGAACCTCACGACTCAGCACTTCCGCGATGTTTGGCCAGACATCCTTGATCGCGTCAACAAAATTTCGAAGGCCGCCTGGATGGTCGCCTACACCCTGCAGGTCGTCGACTTCGATTCGAGTGGTGTGCTGACTCTGCAGTTCGCCAGCCAGCGCGATGTCGACACATTTAGAGGCGCATCGGCCTCGACCGAAGCACTGCGCAATGCAATCAACGATGTTCTTGGTGTGAGTGTTCGCTTTAAGCCCGCAATTGGCGAAACCAAAACCGAAAAGATTGCGGTCGTAAAAGAAGCTGCACCGGTTGAGCCGAACGACGCAGAACTCGACGAGCTCGAAGTCGAACTTGCCGAAGCGCAAGAAGTAGTCGAAGAGAAGCCTGCCGAAAAACCAAAGTCCAAGTCGCGCAACAACACCAAGCTAGTCGACGAAAACGCACGCTACGGCGAATCGCTACTTCGCGAAATGCTTAATGCCGAACCTGTCGACGACAAAAAGAACGGTCGCTAGTGTACGAAGGCGTCATTCAAGAACTCATCGATGAGTTGAGCCGCCTGCCAGGTGTTGGCCCAAAGTCGGCACAGCGCATCGCATTTCATTTGCTACAAACCGAAGACGACCAGGCCAAGCGCCTAGCTCAAGTACTGCTCGAGGTTAAAGAGCGCGTGCGCTTCTGTGACACCTGTGGCAACGTGAGCGAAGATCACCTTTGCAACATTTGCCGTGACACCCGTCGCGATAAGACCCGCATCTGCGTGGTCGAAGAGAGCAAGGATGTTCAAGCCATCGAGCGCACTCGCGAATTCAAGGGGCTGTACCACGTGCTCGGCGGCGCCATTAGCCCGATCGAGGGCATCGGCCCAGACCAGCTGCGCATCAAAGAGCTGCTCGGCCGCCTGAGCGACAACACGGTTCAAGAGGTCATCATTGCCACCGACCCGAACCTCGAGGGCGATGCGACGGCCACCTACCTGAGCCGAATGATGTCGACCCTTGGCATCGAGGTCACTCGACTGGCATCTGGTCTGCCGGTCGGCGGCGATCTCGAATACGCAGACGAGGTCACCCTAGGTCGAGCCTTCAAGGGGCGCCTGTCTAGCATTTAGAATTAGAGCCTGGCAACGTTCGCCAAATCCCCATTTTCAAGGAGCAGGTCGTTGGCCCTAATTGTGCAGAAGTTCGGTGGTTCGTCGGTAGGCGATGCCTCGAAAATCAAGCACGTCGCTAAGCGCGTAATCGAAACCCAAAACGCAGGCAACCAGGTTGTCGTCGTGGTTTCGGCAATGGGAGACACCACAGACGAACTCATCGATCTGGCCCAGCAGGTAGCACTCGACCCGTACGCAGCTCCGCGCGAAATGGACATGCTGCTCACGGCAGGCGAGCGCATTTCGATGGCGCTACTTGCAATCGCAATCAACGCCCAAGGCGCTAAGTCACGTTCTTTCACCGGCTCACAGGCTGGCATCATGACCTCGAGCAAGCACGGCGATGCTCGCATCGATGCAGTAAACCCAGACCGCATCCAAGAGGCGATCAACGCGGGCGACATCGCAATCGTCGCGGGCTTCCAGGGTTTCAACAAAGACACTCGCGACATTACGACTCTCGGTCGCGGTGGATCTGACACCACCGCAGTCGCGCTAGCCGCAGCGCTAAACGCAGACCTCTGCGAAATTTACTCAGACGTAGATGGCGTTTACACCGCAGACCCACGCATCATTCCCGCAGCACACAAGCTCGACAAGATCGATATCGAATCGATGCTCGAACTTGCAGCGGCGGGAGCCAAAATTTTGCACATCCGTGCAGTTGAGTACGCACGTCGTCACGGTGTTGACCTGCGCGTTCGTTCAACCTTTAGCAAAGACCCGGGCACCATCGTCTACTCGGGTGGCAACTCAGAAAATGGAGAGCACATGGAAGAGCCAATCGTCTCTGGTGTAGCAACCGACAAGGGTCAGGCCAAGATCACCATCATTGGTATTCCTGATGAGCCTGGTAAGGCCGCCGAGGTATTCCGCGTGGTTGCCGAGGCCGACTCGAACATTGACATGATCGTTCAGAACAACCCGACCGGTGTCGACGTGACGGACCGCGTTGCAGACATTTCGTTCACTCTTCCGCTTGGCGACCTTGGCCGCGTGGCCGGTGCCCTCGAAGGTGCAAAGGCAACTCTCGGATTCCGCGAACTCGAGCAGGATGCCGACATTGGCAAGCTCTCGGTGGTCGGTGCGGGCATGCGCACCCACTCGGGTGTTTCGGCGACCTTGTTCAAGGCTCTTGCCGACGCGGGCATCAACATCGAAATGATCTCGACCTCTGAGATTCGCATCTCGGTTGTCACCTCGTCGAAGCAACTCGACGATGCCGCTCGCGCGGTGCACAAGGCGTTCGGTCTCGACAGCGACACCGAGGCCACCGTCTACGCCGGAACCGGCCGCTAACTTTTACCCGCAGCCCAAACAGGAGACATCATGAGCCGCAAGCCGAACCTAGCCCTCGTCGGAGCAACCGGAGCCGTTGGCACCGTGATGATTGGAATCATCAACAGCCGCGAGAACATCTGGGGCGAGATTCGTTTGATCGCTAGTCCTCGTTCGGCAGGCAAGAAGATCAAGGTTCACGGCGAAGACCTCACTGTGGTCGCTCTTTCGCCTGAGGCGTTCGATGGCATCGACATTGCAATGTTCGATGTGCCAGACGAGGTCTCTGAGGTTTGGGCACCGATCGCTGCCGCTCGCGGCGCGGTCGCTGTCGACAACTCGGGTGCATTCCGCATGAACCCGGATGTACCGCTGGTGGTTCCTGAGGTGAACCCTGAGCAGGCGAAGAACCGTCCACTTGGCATCATCTCGAACCCGAACTGCACCACCTTGACCATGATGGCCGCGATGGGTGCGCTGCACCGCAAGTGGACCCTCAAGGAACTTATCGTTTCGTCGTACCAGGCGGTTTCGGGTGCCGGCGCTGCCGGTATCGATGAGCTTGCTGCAGAGCTTGCAGTAGTTGGCAAGGATGCATCACTCGGCACTTCGACCGACGACGTGAAGGCTGCTCTCGCACACGCCGGCAACGACCTATCGAACTCGCCTTGGGCATACCCAATTGCTTTGAACGTGATTCCATTTGCGGGATCGCTAAAGGCCGGCGGTCACACCAGTGAAGAGATGAAGGTTCGCGACGAGTCGCGCAAGATTCTTGGCATCAGTGACTTGAAGGTTGCGGCTTCGTGCGTGCGCGTTCCGGTTCAGGTCGCTCACTCGCTAACCGTGCACGCAACCTTCGCAGAGTCGTTGACTCCAGATGAGGTTCGCGACGAGCTGCAGAAGCAGCCGACCGTGCGCGTGCTTGACGACCCAGAGAACAACGTTTACCCAACCCCGAATCTGGTTGCCGGACAAGACCCAACCTTCGTTGGTCGCATTCGTCAGTCACTCGACTTCGACAAGAGCATCGAACTGTTCGTAGTTGGTGACAACCTTCGTAAGGGTGCAGCACTCAACACCTACGAAATCGCCGAGCTGGTTGCTCGCGAGTTCTAATCGCACGCCTTAGTCTTTGACTATGCGCAAGGTATTTGGGGTAATCGGTGCAATCGCACTGCTAATCACTGTTTCGGCATGTACCCCCGATGGCGGTCAAACAGCAGACCCGACTTCTTCGGCAATCCAAACCCCTGACGCCAGCCTGATTCCACCAGCACCTGGCGCCGACGTGAAGGCAGTCGACTCGAGCCTCTACGACGTTGGCTTTAGCGAGTTTTTGTTCCGCGCTGGCGAAGGCCCAACCTGGTGCACGATCAACGCTGACGAGAACTGGGCGCTCTGCGAGCAGAACGAAGCCTCGGCGACTTACAAGCCGGTGACTCCACCAGCCGACTGCGAATACAGCTACGGCTACCAGATCAAGCTTTACTCAACCACCCCAGACAATGGCCAGACGGCAGGCTTCGTCTGCGCTAGCGGTTACTACACCGATGGTTCGGCTGCTGCGACTTTGAACTCGGGCGAGAAGATCACCGTGGGTGACATCACCTGTTACGTGGCCGAGGTGGTCGCTCGTTGCGACAACAAGAACGGGCAGTACATTGCCCTAGGTTCAAACATCTGGGCAGCCAAGAACTAGTTGCCTGGGCCTAGTCGCGTTTTGCGACGAGGGTAATCAGCCGAGCCTCTGGGCGATTGAACCAACGCACCGGCGCATAAATCGAATTGCCCATTCCCGAAGAAACATTCAGCATCAGGCTGCGCTTTTCGAACTGCCAGCCACTGAGCCCCTTGGCGTAACGATTTGGCAAATCACTGTTCGTGGTGAGCGCCCCGATAAACGGAAAGCGCACTTGTCCGCCGTGAGTGTGCCCGGCAAACATCAGCT
>JBDKLV010000014.1:0-8604 GCA_039795455.1 Actinomycetota bacterium | reverse complement strand
CAGAATCGTTTAGCCCCAAACGATGTGTAAGACTGAACGCATGTCAGCAATGAGGCTAGAACATGACCTGCTCGGAGATTTCGAGATTCCCGTCGACGCTTACTGGGGTGTACACACTGCCAGAGCGGTCCAAAACTTTCCCATCACCGGTGTGCCCATCGGTCACTACCGATCGCTGATTCGCGCGCTTGCAGTAGTCAAGTCTGCGGCTGCAGATGCCAACTATCAGGTTGGCGAACTCGATAAGGATGTACACGACGCAATCGTCGCCGCCTGTGCCGACGTAGCCGATGGCAAGTACGACAATCAATTTGTCGTCGACGCCATTCAAGGCGGCGCCGGCACTAGCACCAACATGAACGCCAACGAGGTCATTGCCAATCGTGCGCTCGAAATTGCTGGCCACAAAAAAGGCGAGTACCAGCACATTCATCCGTTGAATCACGTGAACATGTCACAGTCGACGAACGATGTTTACCCGACCGCCATCAAGGTCGCGCTCATTCTTGAGCTTCGCGAATTGGTGCAGGCGATGGATCACCTGCGCAACTCATTCGCTTCGAAGGCAACCGAGTTTCGCGATGTAATCAAGATGGGTCGCACCCAGCTGCAGGATGCCGTGCCAATGACTCTCGGTCAAGAATTCGCGACCTTCGCTCGTATGGTCATGGAAGACGAACAGAGATTGCGCGAACTCGTGCCGCTGCTCTGTGAAATCAACCTCGGCGGCACTGCCATCGGCACTCAGCTAAACGCGCCGATTGGTTACGTGCCTGCTGTTACCAAGCGCCTCGGTGAGCTAACCGGCATCGACTTTGTTTCGGCCGCCGACATGATTGAGGCCACCCAGGATGCCGGCGTCTTCGTGATGGTCAGCGGCGTTCTCAAGCGCGTTGCCGTCAAGCTTTCGAAGACCTCGAACGACCTGCGTCTGCTCTCGAGCGGCCCGCGAGCGGGACTCGGCGAAATCAACCTGCCACCAATGCAGGCCGGTTCGTCGATCATGCCTGGCAAGGTAAATCCGGTAATTCCAGAGGTGGTCAACCAGGTCGCCTTCGCTGTAATCGGTTACGACATGACGGTGACCATGGCTGCAGAGGCCGGGCAGTTACAGCTCAACGCATTCGAGCCAATCATCACCCGCGCGCTCATGATGGGCATCACCCAACTTCGTCAGGCCTGCTACACACTGGCTGACCGCTGTGTCGATGGCATAACAGCTAACCGCGACAAGCTTCGCGCCGATGTTGAGAATTCGATTGGTCTCGTCACCGCGATTTCGCCGATGCTCGGCTACGAGAATGCAACCGAGGTTGCCAAGCGAGCACTCATCGAAGGCAAGACAGTTCGTGCTGTAGTACTCGAAATGTCGCTCATGACCGAAGCCGAATTCGACGAGGTTCTTGGCGACGTCGATCGCCTGGCTGGTCCGCTACAGATGTAAAAAAGTGCCGACCCTTTCGGGCCGACACCTTTTCTAAAGTTCGAACGACTACTTGTCGTCGCTCAAAATCTCTGGATCGCTTTCGGCTTTCTTTTCGCGACGTCGCATCACGATTGCACCTGCGACCGAACCAATCACGATGAATACGGCGCCAACGACCAAGCCGACCCATGCCATCGAGCTGTTGTCGCTGTCGCCGTCTGAACCGGTCGAGTCATCGCTTGCCTCTGGCATCATTAGCGGCATTGGTGAACCAACCATGGTGGTTCGAGCCATGCAGGCTGCGTTAATGTCTTCGGCTGCGGTGAAACCAGAGGTGTTGGTGACCGAGAACTTGTAGTTACCCTCGCTTGGGTGGCCATCGTTTGACACCGAACGCCAGGCGACGGTGTACTCACCCTCAATGGCGATCGAAATTACGCCAGAAATGTCTTTGCCCGAAACCAGAACACAGCCAACAGGTACGGCCAAGCCGTCAGGGGCGGTAACCGCAAACTCGATACCGGCGTTGTTGTCGGTAACCATGACATCTTCGTTGAAGCTAACCGACAGGGTGATGTCGCCGGCCTCGATGGTCGAACCGGCCTCTGGATAGGTACCGGTGATTTCGTCGTGTGCCTGTGCAGGAGCAGAAACTCCTGCGAAAACTAGAGCGATTGAACTGAGCAAAATTGCAAAAAACTTCTTCATGTTTTTAAGTCTAGCCAGCGGCCTCACGGGGCAGCGGTCGCGAAAGTTTAGAATTGCCTTAGTTAGAAAGGGCTGCGTTGGCCAAGAAATTTGCTTACCTCAAAGAGGTGTTGATCGGTGCCGGTTCGGGCGTTCTCGCTTTGGTGCTGATCATCCTTGGTTTCAGCGTCAGCGGTTCGCCGATCAATAACAACGCGAACCCACAGCCGAGTGACTCGAGTTCGGTTTCGAGCTCGGCTACTCCGACCGACACCTCGACCGCCGGTGCTCGAACCTGTTCGATCGCCTCGTTGGCTACCGATCCGAAGCTTGGTAATTTCTCCGGCGTCTTTCTGAACGCCGGCACCGGCGAAGTGCTTTTTGACCGCAGCAAGGATGTCCCTGCCGCAACTGCATCGACCATGAAACTTTTGACCGCCGCAGCCGCACTGCAGGTGCTCGGCCCGAACTACCGCGTTGAGACCAAGGTCTACCAAGACCCAACTAACCCAGGCAGCATTTACCTCGTCGGTGCCGGCGACCCAACTCTTTCGCGCACCGCGAATGGCAAGCAGTCGGTTTATCAGAACGCACCGAAATTGTCTGACCTTGCGGTTGGAGTGAATGCAAAACTGGGCGCCACTCAGATCACCAAGATCACTCTCGACTCGACCCTGTTTGCAGGACCGACCTGGGATGCCACTTGGGAGCGTACCGAGCAGACCCAAGGCTTCATGTCAGAGGTGACTGCGCTGCAGGTTGACGGCGACCGTGCCAACCCTGCCGCAGAAACTTCGACTCGCAGCACCACGCCGGTCGCCAATGCGGGCAAGTATTTCAAGACCGCTTTGGGCGCCTCGGCCAGCGGTGCGAGCATCGTTCAGGGCAAGATGCCCGCGGGCATGACCCAGATCGCCAGCGTGCTCTCGCAGCCAATCAACGTTTGGGTTCGCCATATGCTGTTGGTTTCAGACAACACCGAGGCCGAGTACCTAGCCCGCTTGGTCTCGCTGCAACAGGGATTCGACGGCTCGTTCTCGTCGTTGAACGTTGCTATCAAGCAGGCTTTGGCTTACACCCAGCTTCCAACCGCGAATCTGACCATCAAAGATGGCAGTGGCCTGAGCGACTTCAACTCGGTTCCGCCGATGTTCCTAGCCAAGCTATCGATCTTGATCGCGAGCGGGCAGGGGCACTGGCCGCTGGTGCTGCAGGGTATGCCGATTGCCCATGAGACCGGTTCGTTGAGTGACCGATTCGGTGGCGACAACCTCGACGCCGCCGGCAAGGTGATTGCCAAGACTGGCTGGATCAAACACGGATACACGCTCGCCGGCATCATCAACGCCAAAGATTCGACCAAGTTGACTTTTGCCGTTTACGCCCTGGGCAATGTGACCGCCGATGCCAAGCAGGCGATCGACAATTTGGTTACCGCTGCCTATCGCTGCGGAAATACTCTTAGCAACAACTAGCGTTCGCGTCGAGCGCCGGCATCGGCGTTAACCGAAAAGATGTTCGGCTCGGCGTAGCCCAAGAGCTCAAACTCTGCCTTGATCGCCAAAGTGATTTCGCTTGCGCGCTCTAGTGGCACAAGTGCAATCGCAGCACCACCAAAACCACCTCCGGTCATTCGTGCACCGATTGCGCCGTGGCGAATTGCAACATCGACAGCGGTGTCGAGCTCGTCAATCGAAATTTCAAAGTCGTCTCGCATTGACTTGTGCGACTCGAGCAGCAGGTTCCCTACCGCACGTGGGCCAGAAGCGTCGAGGGTGTCGATGAAATCGAGCACGCGTTGATTTTCGGTGACCACGTGGCGCACGCGACGATAAGTGACATCGGCGAGAAGTTCTTTGGCTTCGGGCAGTCGATCGACTGATACATCGCGCAAGGCTTTGACCTCGAGGGTTGCGGCACCCGCTTCACAGGCGGCACGACGCGCAGCGTAGCCACCGTCAACTAGTCGGTGCGCAACGCGAGTGTCGATGATCAGCAGCTCCAGCTCGACAGCAGCAAAACCAAGGTTGATCGAGCGAATGCTGAGGTCGCGGCAATCGATCATGACCGCGCGATCTTGCTCGCCAAGCAGCGAAGCGGTCTGGTCCATAATTCCCGTAGGCGCGCCAGCAATGTTGTTTTCGCCGCTCTGGCAGGCTCGAGCCAATGCCTTGCGTTCAAGCCCAAGGTCGAGCAGGTCGTTCAGGGCTAGCGCCAGGCTGCACTCGATGGCCGCGCTCGATGAGAGCCCAGCGCCAACCGGCACATCCGAGTGGAAGTAGGCGTCGAATCCACGAACGCTGCCGCCGGCCAGGTTCTGCAAGGCCCAGACAACACCAAGCGGGTAGGCCGCCCAGTCGAGTTCGGTCGAGCCTTCAATTGCATCGAGTGAGACCTCGATCACCTTGTCGGTGAAACTTGTGGCTGCTCGAATGCGCTGGTCATCGCGGGGTGAGACCGCCACAAAGGTTCGTCGGTTTATTGCCATAGGCAGCACAAAGCCATCGTTGTAATCGGTGTGTTCACCAATCACATTTACTCGACCAGGTGCCGACCAAATGCCGACGGGTTGGCTTTCGAATTGCTTTTCGAAACCCTCGACGGTCAAGTCGACGAGCAGCGACACTAGAGAACCTCGCGCAGCTGACCTGCGGTTTTCTCTGGTGGAAAGTCTGCGATGAAGGCACCCATAGCCGATTCAGAACCGGCAAGGTACTTGAGTTTGTCGGCAGCGCGGCGAGGCGAGGTGATCTGCAACTGCAATCGAACGTTGCGACCGGCATCAATCGCCGGCGCCTGATGCCACGCAGAAATGTATGGAGTGGGCGAGTCGTAGATCTTGTCTAGCGCGGCGAGCAGTCGCTGGTACATATCTGCCAGCTCAAGAAGTTCGCTTTCGTGCAGCTGCGAAAGGTCTTGCACGTGACGATGTGGCAACAGGTGAATCTCGATTGGCCAGCGACCGGCGAACGGAACATACGCTGTGAAGTTTTCGCTGGTAATCAAAACGCGTTCGCTCGATTTCTCGAATTCCAGCGTTTGGGCGAACAGGTCAGGGCCAAACTTTTCCATTGAGCTGAGCAACTTTTGCGTGCGTGGGGTTACGTACGGGTACGCGTAGATCTGACCGTGTGGGTGATGCAGCGTCACGCCAATTTCTTGCCCGCGGTTTTCAAAGGGAAAAACCTGCATGACGCCCGGAGTGGCTTTGAGTTCGGCCGTGCGGTTAGCCAAGGCGTTCAGAACGGTGTTAACGCGATTGGCGCTCATTGAGCCAAGCGAACCAAGATGCTCTGGGCTGAAGACAACGACCTCGCAACGACCCACAGATTCGCGGGTAAGCCCAAGCGGCAGGCTGGGGGCGTCGGCATAGTGCGGGTCGGCAGCAGTCAGCAATGCCGGGCCAAACGAAGGGTTCTTGTTCTCAAATACCGCCACATCAAAGATGTCTGGCACCTCAGACAGGTTGGCCTCGGTGGCCGGGCAAAGCGGGCACTGATCTGCCGAAGGCAAAAAGGCTCGGCCGTGGCGGTGGGCTGCTACCGAAACCCAGTCGCCGGTGAGTGAGTCGAGCCGCATGGTTGCGGTTTCGGGGCGAGCAACGCTCTCACGTGCATCCGGTTTGCGGATAGAAGAAAGTTTCGAACCGTTGTCGTCGAAATAGAAGAGGTCGCGGCCATCGGCGAGCTTGGTGTGCAGTCGATTTACCATCTTGCTCCGCCTTAAAAAGTGGCTCGGCTAGGCTAAGAGCAGCCGATTGGCAAAAGTTTATTGCCAAAAACCATAGTTTGTTAGGTTGCTCTTGAGCGTCAAGTATTCGAACTCGCCAGCGTTCTGGGCGAGACTACTCAGCCCCTTTATCATCACTATCGCACTCTGTGTACCCGCCGTTGTGACGCTTATGACCCACACGCACTTGAGTGAAATAGCCGGCGCAACCGTATTTGGCATCGCGATTGTTTCGTCGGCCTTCATGCTGGGTTGGATTGCCGAAGCGGCAGAGCTAGATCTTTCTGGCGGTTTGTCGATTGGCTTGCTCGCAGTGATCGCGATCTTGCCCGAGTACGTGGTCGACATTTACTTCGCCTATCAAGCGGGTTCTGATCCTGCCTACGCTGCATACGCTTCGGCAAACCTGACCGGAGCGAACCGTTTGTTGCTCGGTTTCGGTTGGCCAATGGTTGTCTTCTTGGGCTTTGGTGCCTATTTGGTTGCGCGCCGTCGCGGAGCCGCTAAGCAAAAGCACTTCACCGTCCACTTAGAAAATGCGGCTCGTCTCGACATTGGCTTCTTGGCCATTGCAGCGGTACTTGCATTGATTGTTCCTGCAATGCACGCGTACCCACTGCTGCTTGGTGTCGTGCAGGTTGCCCTGTTCGTGGCGTATCTGTGGCGAGCATCCTTGCTTGAAAAAGAAGAACCAGAACTTGAGGGTACGGCCGCATACATCGGCGCCTTGCCGAAGATTGGCCGTCGCGTCTTTTTGCTAATTACCGTGATCATCGCTTCGGCGGTAATCGTGGCATCTGCCGAACCTTTCGCCGACTACTTGATTGGCGCAGGTAAGGCCAGCGGTATCGACGAATTTGTCTTGGTGCAGTGGTTGGCACCGATTGCCTCTGAGGCACCTGAGTTCATCCTGGCTCTCATGTTCGGTTTCAAGGGCAAGCCTGGTGTTGGCCTCTCGATTTTGCTCAGCTCGAAGATCAACCAGTGGACCGCGCTGGCCGGTTCTATGCCAATCGCCTACGTGATGGGTGGCGGTACCGGAGCGGCCCTACCGATGGATGCTCGTCAGATCGAGGAATTCTCGCTTACGGCGACGCAGGCCCTGCTCGGTGTGGCCGTCATTATGGCTCTGCGAATTCGCTTGAGTGAAGCGGTTGTGCTCTTCGGTCTTTTCGCGATTTCGTTTATCGACACCGATACCAACTTCAGGTGGCTAATGACCGGGTTGTACGCAGTGCTCGCGGTGGTTTATCTCGTAGTGCACCGCAAGGACATCTTGCCTTCGCTGCGGGCCCCGTTCAGCAAGTCTTTCTAGCAAGGATGCCTTGTGACCGGTCGATTCATTGATGGCCAAGGCCAGCCAACCGGTTCGACCGACTTTGCAAAATTCGTTTTAGCCGAGGCGGCTGGGTCATTCGATCAGGCGCTCGCCGCCGAGATTCTGGCCGAGAGTAATTGGCGAAAGAACTATCAGCAGTATTTTCGCCGGTTCAGCTGGCTTGAGCTGAGCCACCCAGAGGTGGCCGACCGCGCTCTGGCGGCGATGGGGCAGCACTATCAAGATGAACAGGGTCAGAGCCCTTACGCCCAGGCGTTGCGAGGCTTTCAATCTCGCGAAGCTTTCGACTTCGAAGCGGTGGTTGGCACCAGACTGAAGCGACCCATTGTGCTGCCAAGCTCAGCCAGTGGGCTGACCGAGCAGCAAGCGACCATCGATGCGTTGCGATCGCTCGACTTTGTGCGCGCCAACCCGAACCTCGATTTGTCGAATGACTTATTAGTTGCAATCGCAGGCAACGCAGAACTGTCTGGCGCACGGGACTGGCTGAGTTGGGGCGGTAGCGTCGCGTTGATCGCGCGCAAAAATGACCGAGCGTTGCAACGACTTATCGACCACGCAAAAACTTCTGCTGGCACGCTTTATTTTGTTGCCGAAGGTCTCGACCCGATTTCGCAAATCGAAAACTGCGGCGCGTTCGTGCGGCAACTATCGACTCTGGGTAAGCGAATGGTTTTCGCGAGCTACGGTTATGCGCCAGGTTCGAAGCAAATTGAACTACAGATCGCACAGGATGCCATTTTGAGCGTCGCGCTAAATCTGCCGAAACAGCAACTCGCATTCTCTTGGCTGGGCACGCCGCTCGACGTGATCGCCGCCAACCCCGAAATTGTTCGGCAGCAAATCGCGGCATATCGCGGTCGCGGTTTCACCACCAAGCTTCGCGATTTCTTCTGGCAAATCTTTGGCGAGCTCAAACCAGCCGAACCAGAGATCGACGGAGAACTCGAAGTTGGCATTTTCGATGCCAGTGCAAACCGACAAGGCCCAAGCTACCTGCTGGCCAAACACTCGGAGCGTTGGCGAGCTCTCGTTGCAGCCCGTCAGGGTGCGCTGGTCTCTTTCACCGTGGCGCCCCCGGCCGAGACTACCTCGGTGCTCGGAGCCAAAAAGGTTTTGGCGCGAACCTACCGCGGCCTGCGCAAACTGGGTGTGAACCCACTACCGGCTGCCGACACGGCAACCCTTATGGCGGGCATTTTGGCGAGAAATCTGCACGATGAGCTGGCTCCGACCCGCAGTTGGCGTGGGTCAACCGCGGCCGAGTTGGCTAGCCTTACTTCGGCAACGAGCATCCACGCTGGGCTTTGGACCATGCCGTACCGCATCGATTCGATCTGGGTCGCGGCCACCGTAATTGGCTAGTTCATCGCAGGTCTAGGCTGAATTTACCTGCCGTTTACCTTCAGTTTCTATTTTGAAC
>JBDKLV010000013.1:0-13758 GCA_039795455.1 Actinomycetota bacterium | reverse complement strand
CCTTGACCTCAGCAGGATGCCCGCTCACCGACGTCATCGAGGAACAGACGGCAGAAGCACTCGACGGCGTCGTGGATGAATTCCGAATCAATTGGGTTTGGATGCCACCTTGGGGCCCTGAGCGCATTACCGAAGACGGTAAAGAGCAAATGCGCGCCATTGGCTTTAGCATCTAGACATGTTCAAGTGGGGCTCGGTGGCTGCAGCAAGTCTGCTGCTACTGACTTCATGCGCGGCGCCTCCAAAGCCGACGGCAAGCCCGAGCGTCACATCTCACGAATCAGCCAATGCAGATGACGCTGTTCAGAACGAATTCTTTAGCATTCTGGATAGTAGTTGCGCCAAGGCATTGCAGACCGGCCTGCGCTACTCAATGGCAGCCGACAATCTGAAGCAGTCAGATATTTTGATTGCTCCCTCAATCGACATCCACCATTTTTTCGATCCATCCAACATGATTAGTAACTTCTCGGGCGAGTGGGCAGCCGGGGGCTTTGGTGATGGCGATGTTCTCTGTGTCGATAGCAGCAATCACACCAGTGCAATGCAACCAGAAGTATCAAAGCTGCCCAATGGACACTTCACGTTAGCCATGCATCGAGGCGGGCCTGACATGGTGCCTTACGAATACACGGTCGCGGATGGCCTCGTTTGCCAGATCGACGTATCGACCTTGGCAGGACTCAGCGGTGAGTACAAATTGAGCTATGGCTTGAAACCCGACGAATTGAAGCGCATCAAGACATTGAATCCAGCGAATGACTAGCACCCCACATAAATCGAGAACCCCGCGAATCTCGCGGGGTTCTCGATTTATGAAAACTATTTCTTTAGGTTGCTGGCAAGCTTCCATGCTGCAGGTAGCAGACCGCCTGCGATAACGGCCTTGACCGCATCCCAGATTAGGAACGGAGTAACACCAAGCGCGAGGCCCTTGGTCCAGTCACCCTGTAGCCAACCGTAGGTCAACCAGCTTGCGCCGATTGCGTAAATGATGACAGTACCGATGGCGTAAGAACCGATCATGCCAAGAATGCTCTTTGACCAGCCCTTCTCGGCAAGGAAGCCGACAACAAGAGAAGCGACGACAAACGAGATGATGTAGCCGCCGGTTGCGCCGAATAGATGGTCAAGACCAGAACCCTGGTGGCTGTAGATCGGTAGAACCGTACCGAGTAAGGCATAAAGGGCTAGCGAGAGAGCGCCGCGAACCGAGCCGAGTGCCGAACCGACTAGCAAGACGCTGAGGGTCTGGAAAGTGAATGGCACTGGAGAAGCTGGAATCTCGAGCTGAGCGGCCAGTGCGGTCAGCGCGGTGCCAGCCAGAACAAGGATGATGTCTGCAGCGAGAGACTTCGAAACGAAGCGGTCAACTACGGTGCTGCGGTGGGTCAATGCG
Source organism: Actinomycetota bacterium (assembly GCA_039795455.1). Taxonomy (GTDB): domain Bacteria; phylum Actinomycetota; class Actinomycetes; order Actinomycetales; family Microbacteriaceae; genus Rhodoluna. The sequence continues at coordinate 12,359 of JBDKLV010000013.1, read as the reverse complement.
AGGCTCATGTGTCTCCAAGGTTCGTTGTTTGGTCAATTGTAAACTAGGGGCTTTGCGGTAAGCCCGCAGATTTCAAAATGAGTCTTGGAGCAAAATGATCGCCGTCGCCGACCTTGAGATTCGCATTGGCGCGCGGCTGCTAATGGAACAAGTTACTTTTCGCGTGGCCAAGGGCGACAAGGTTGGCCTAGTCGGGCGAAATGGGGCCGGCAAGACAACACTCACGAAGATTTTGGCAGGCGACGGTCAACCAACGGCCGGGAGCATTGAACGAATCGGCGAAATCGGTTACCTGCCTCAAGACCCGCGTAGTGGCGACCCAGAGGAGCTTGCCCGCGATCGCATTCTGAATGCTCGAGGACTAGGCGAACTGCTTCAGCAGATGGCTAAGGCAACCGAAGACATGAGCAGCATCGATGAAAAAATCTATGACGCAGCCATGAATCGTTACGGCAAAGTGGAGGCACGTTTTCAGGCAGCCGGTGGATACGCCGCCGAAGCCGAGGCAGCTACGATTGCTAGCAACCTGGGGTTGAAAGAACAGGTACTCAGTCAGCCGCTAAAGACCCTGAGTGGTGGACAGCGTCGACGCATCGAATTGGCGCGCATCCTGTTCTCGCAGGCAGAGACCATGATTCTCGACGAGCCAACAAACCACCTAGATGCCGACTCGGTGATTTGGCTGCGCGACTTTTTGAAGGGCTATGCCGGTGGCTTGATCGTGATCAGCCATGATGTCGATCTGATTGGTGAGACCGTGAATCGTGTGTTCTACCTCGACGCAAACCGCGCAGTTATCGACGTTTACAACATGGGTTGGAAGCACTACCTGAAGCAGCGCGAGCAAGACGAAGAGCGCCGCAAGCGCGAACGCCAGAACGCCGAGAAGAAGGCGACCGCGCTTCAGTTGCAAGCGGCGCGATTCGGTGCCAAGGCCAGCAAGGCTGCGGCCGCGCACCAAATGGCTCGGCGCGCCGAGAAACTCTTGGATAGCCTCGACGCTGTTCGCGAGGTTGACCGGGTTGCAAACATCCGTTTCCCTGATCCCGCTCCGTGCGGCAAGACGCCGCTAATGGGCGAGAACCTGAGCAAGAGTTATGGCTCGCTAGAAATCTTCACGGCCGTCGACCTCGCAATCGACCGCGGCAGCAAGGTTGTCATTATCGGACTCAACGGCGCCGGTAAGACCACGTTGTTGCGCATCCTTGCCGGCATCGATAAGTCAGACACGGGATCGCTCATCGAGGGTCATGGCCTAAAGATTGGTTACTTCGCCCAAGAGCACGAGACGCTAGACATGAACCGCACCGTGCTAGAGAACATGCAGCGCTCGGCTCCGCAACTTACCGACACTGATGCTCGCAAGGTGCTCGGCTCGTTCCTGTTTAGCGGTGACGATGTCAGCAAACCGACTCGAGTGCTAAGCGGTGGTGAAAAAACTCGTTTGGCGTTGGCGTCACTTGTGGTTTCATCGGCAAACGTTCTTCTGCTTGACGAGCCGACCAACAACCTCGACCCGGCCAGTCGCGAGGAGATTCTTCGTGCTCTCGCATCGTTCCAGGGTGCAATCGTCCTGGTTTCGCACGATGAGGGAGCAGTGCTTTCGCTCAACCCTGAACGCGTACTGATCATGCCTGAGGGCGACGAAGACCTCTGGAACGACTCCTACGCTGAACTCATCGCACTCAGCTAAAAGTTGGAAGCGAAGGGGTCAGCCCAGCAGTTCATCTTCGTAGGCGGCGTCGCGGTCTTTCTTAGCGACTCGAACGACTCCGGCGCGAGCCTGAAGTTCCTTACGAATCGCCCAGACCAAGGCGACTGCGGCCATGATGGCGAACAAAATCCACTGCAGGGCATAACTCAGGTGATTGCCTTCGTCTAATTGCGGCTTAGGCAATGGCTTGCCCGCATCTGCCGGCACCGACTCGCTGGCCATGCGCAGGTAAAGCTTCGAATAAACCCGATCTTTGATTCCTTGATCTGCAACGAGTTCGGCAACGTTGATGCTCGAAATATGACCCGTGGTGCGAGCAGCGGTCATCGCAGGCTCATTGGCACGGATGCGCGCAACTACAGTCTGCTGGTCGCTGCTTGGCAGCGGCAGAAGTTTCGGCGGCGCAAAATTGTCATCGGCTGCAATCCAGCCGCGTTCGACTGCCACGATTGTGCCATCGGTTAGTTGGAATGGAACCACCTCGAGAAAGCCGGCCACCGAATTTAACGGACGATTCAAAACCACAACGGCGTTTCCGGCTAGGTAGTGGCCGGTGATCGAAACCGGATGCCACTGATTCGATTCGTGATAACTGTCGGGGGTCTCGAGCGCATCGAGTGCCACTTGAGCAGCGTCGTAGTTCTGAGCCACTTGATGCATTGCAGCAAGTGCCTCTTGGCGTCGGTTGAACTGCCAGTTTGATAAGAAGGCACAAGCGATGGCAAACACCACGACTAGCACTAGCCAGCCGAGCCAGCGGCGAATGTCGGCGCTTTTCATCGCTTAACTTCAAGCGGTCGAACGGCGAGCAAGAATTCTCTAGCGGCCAAGTACTCACTCAGAAACTGACGATGCTCGTCGCACGCGCTCCAGGTTTTGATTCGATTCTCGGCGTGAATTTTTGGGTTGCGCCAATCAATACGCACGGTGGCGTCTGCAGTGCAGCCCGCACGCGAACATTTCTGTTCACTCACTTGTCGCCATCCATGATTTTGAAATCGGATGCTGCAACCGAGATTGCCGGTGCCTGTTTGGTGACCGCGGTAGCACCCTTCGATTTCTGATCGCCGGCGGCATTGGCGAAGACCACAGCAAAGTAGGGCAGAAAGATGGCACCGGCGAAGCAAACCCACATCAACGGGCCACTGACAAACACACCGAGCACGATACAGATGACTCGAACAATCATGGCGATCAGGTAGCCCCGCATGCGGCGCTTGCGCTCTTCTTCTGGTGAGGAGTTAAGGCTGGTGACACTTTGCACTTCTGGCACAGCAACCTCCGCTTCCGGTCAATTAAAGCCTAAAGACTAGACTTGGCCTAAATGTCACCTAGGAGCGAAATGACCGAACGTGTAGTGCTGGTTACCGGCGGAAACCGCGGAATTGGCTACTCAATCGCAGAAGAGTTCATCAAAGCCGGCTACAAAGTTGCCGTGACCGTTCGCTCGGGCGAAGGCCCGGCTGGCTCATTGGCCGTAAAGGCCGACGTAACTGACGCCGCATCGCTAGACAGCGCATTCGCCGAGATCGAAGCGAAGCTCGGCCCGGTTGAAATCTTGGTGGCCAACGCTGGCATCACTCGTGACACTCTGCTTATGCGAATGACTGACGAGCAGTTCGAAGAAGTCGTGAACACCAACTTGAACGGTGTATTCCGTGTGCTTCGTCGCGCCACCATGGGCATGATCAAGAAGAAGTACGGTCGCGTCATTTTGATTGGTTCTGTGGTTGGCCTTCTCGGCTCGGCCGGCCAGGTTAACTATTCGGCCACCAAATCGGCCCTGGTCGGCATGGCGCGCTCAGTCACACGCGAGCTCGGAAGCCGCGGCATCACCGCAAACGTAGTCGCTCCTGGCTTCATCGACACCGACATGACTTCGGCCCTACCAGAAGATTTGATTGCCGACTACAAGAAGAAGATTCCTGCCGGTCGCTTTGCCACTCCAACCGAGGTCGCCCGCGTCGTGACCTGGTTGGCTTCAGACGACGCGGCATATATTTCAGGAGCTGTCATCCCTGTCGATGGCGGACTCGGAATGGGCCACTAAGGAGCAAAATGTCTAACCCACTAAAGCCAGGATCGCTCAGCGGCAAGGTCGCACTCGTCACCGGCTCATCGCGCGGCATCGGCGCTGACACCGTAGGTTACTTCGCCGAGGCGGGCGCTACGGTTGTCATCAACTACCGCAATAAAGAAGCCCGAGCTCTGAAGATTGTCGATGCGATCAAGGCCGACGGCGGCAATGCAATCGCAGTCGGCGCCGATCTCACCGACAAGGATGCAGTCGAAGCTATGTTTAGCGCCGCCGAAGCGCAGCTTGGCAAACTCGACATCCTTGTTATGAATGCATCGGGAGGAATGGAAGCCGGAATGGGCGAGGACTACGCGATGCGCCTCAACCGTGACTCACAGGTCAACTTACTTACTGCTGCTTTGCCACACCTGAACGATGGCGCCCGCGTGGTGTTCGTAACCAGCCACCAGGCTCACTTCATTCGCACCACGCCGACCATGCCGGACTACTTGCCGGTGGCGCTTTCAAAGCGAGCTGGCGAGGATGCACTTCGCGCCATGATTCCTCAGTTGGCGACCCGCGGCATCGGTTTCGTGGTCGTCTCGGGCGACATGATTGAGGGAACCATCACGGCGACCTTGCTCGAGCGAGCGAACCCAGGCGCCCTAGAGGCGCGTCGTGAAGGCGCAGGCAAGTTGTACAACGTTGCGGAATTTGCGGCAGAAGTTGCTTCAGCAGCAGTCGAGCCAGTACCGGCGGATCACACCCGACTAGTCGGCAGCACCGCAGACTTTGGTGGCGAGGGCTAAAGCCCTAAAACAGCAATCAGCTGCGACAAGTCTTGCTTGGCAATCACCAGACTGGCTGTTTCGCGAACAATGGGCTTTGCGTTGAACGCAACCGAAAGCCCCGCGGCTTGCATCATCTCTAGGTCGTTAGCGCCATCGCCAACTGCGACGGTCTGAGCCAAGTCGAAATCTGAAAACTTCGCCCACTCGACGAGAGCATTCTTCTTCTCGGAGCGGTCAATGATTTTGCCGAGCACCTTGCCGGTCAACTTGCCATCGACAACCTCGAGCAAGTTCGCGCGAGCAAAATCGAGAGTCAGTCGGTCGGCGAGTGGTTCTAGCACCTGAGTGAAGCCGCCGCTGACAGCACCGACTCGACCACCAGCTGCGTGGATTGCGTCGATGAGTTGCTTTGCGCCATCTGTGATCCGAATACGCGAAAGCACATCGGCGAAAACCGACTCTGGTAGACCAGCCAAGGTGGATACGCGCTCAATCAGACTCTCGGCAAAGTCGAGTTCACCGGCCATGGCGCGTTCGGTAATTGCAGCGACTTGTTCACGGCGGCCAGCAACATCGGCCAATAGTTCAATTACTTCATCTTGGATCAGGGTTGAATCAACATCAAAGACGACAAGGAGCTTGGTCACGGAGTTACTAATACGCCTTTCGCGACCACGGTGATTCCCGAATCAGTCACTGTAAAACCACGCGCCAGGTCTCGTTCACGATCGACACCAATCGACGCTCCGTCTGCAACCACGACGCTCTTGTCGAGAATCGCCTTGCGGACTGTGCAGTCACGTCCAATCTGAACGCCATCCAAGAGTACAGAGTCGGTAACCAGTGCACGGCTATGCACCCGAACATTAGGTGAAATCACCGAGCGCTCAACGATGCCGCCTGAAATCACGGTGCCAAGCGAAACTATCGAGTCGGTGGTGCGCCCTTGGTTGCCTTCAGCGTCATGCACGAACTTGGCTGGTGGAAGATTCACCTGCTGGGTGTAGATCGGCCAGTCCGAGTTGTAAAGGTTGAACACCGGCATGACCGAAATCAAGTCCATGTGCGCTTCGTAGTAAGAGTCAATGGTTCCAACGTCGCGCCAGTAAGAGTGGTCGCGCTCTGTCGAACCCGGAATCTCGTTGTACGTAAAGTCGTAAACGCTCGCATCCTCGCGCGAAACCATGTACGGAATGATGTCGCCACCCATGTCGTGCGATGAATCCTCAAGAGTGCCGTCGTGTTCAATTGCCTCGATTAGCGCCTGTGCCGAGAAAACGTAGTTACCCATCGATACGAGAGCTTCGTGCGGAGCATCGGCCAGCGGCTTTGGATCCTTTGGTTTCTCGCGGAAAGCAGAAATCTTGGTTGCATCGTTGTCATCAACCTCGATCACTCCGAACTGAGTCGCAAGGTGAAGTGGTTGGCGGATGGCGGCAACGGTGACACCACGGCCAGATTCAATGTGGGCCTTGATCATCTGATCAAAGTCCATCCGGTAGACGTGGTCGGCACCGACGATGACAACGATGTCTGGGTTCTCATCGCCGAGCAGGTTCATGCTCTGCAAAATTGCATCGGCGCTGCCCGAGAACCAACGCTTACCTAGACGCTGCTGTGCAGGCACCGAGGCGATGTAAGAACCAAGCAGCGGTGACATGCGCCAGGTCTGAGAGATGTGTCGGTCTAGTGAGTGCGATTTGTATTGAGTAAGTACAACGATGCGACGCAAGCCAGAGTTCACGAGATTGCCAATCGCGAAATCTACGAGTCGGTAACTACCACCGAATGGCACCGCAGGCTTTGCGCGATCTGCGGTTAGTGGCATCAAACGTTTGCCCTCACCACCGGCGAGGACCATTCCAAAAATACGTGGAGCACTCATAAACAGATGGTATTGCCCAAAAGCGGCGCCCCGCTAGCATTGCGTAATGAGAATCGACCTGATCACCAAGGAGTACCCGCCCTTCATTTACGGTGGAGCGGGCGTGCATGTGGCTGAATTAGTGCGGGTGCTGCGCTCACACATCGATGTGAAGGTTCGCTGCTTCGGCGACGTTCGTGATGAAACCGATACATTCGCATACCGCCACCAAGACAACTTTGCGGCGGCCAACGCCGCGGTTCAGACCCTCGCGACCGATCTAAATATGGTCAGCGACATTGCAGGCGCAGACCTGGTTCACTCACACACTTGGTACGCAAACTTCACTGGTCAGGTTGCAAGCAAGCTGCACGGCATTCCGCACCTAATCACCGCACACAGCCTCGAACCACTTCGCCCTTGGAAAGAGCAGCAGCTTGGCGGCGGTTACCGACTCTCGTCGTGGATTGAACGCAGCGCCTATGAAGACGCGACTCGCATCATTGCCGTTAGTGCTGGAATGCGACAAGACATCCTTCGCGCTTATCCACAAATCGATCCGGCCAAAGTTTCTGTGGTGCATAACGGAATCGACCTTGCTGCATTTCAGAGTGCGAGCAATCCTGATCTGGTTCGCGCGCTCGGAATCAACCCGGATGCACGCAGCGTAGTTTTCGTTGGCCGCATTACCCAGCAGAAGGGTCTTCCGTATCTGCTGAAGGCGGCCAAGCAATTGCCAGCCGATGTTCAACTCGTGCTTTGTGCAGGCGCACCTGACACCCCGCAGATTCAAGCGGAGGTAACCGCGCTAGTCGAAGAGCTGAACGTAACTCGTGGCAACGTGATCTGGGTTGAGAAACACCTTTCACGCCCAGAGCTCATCGCGGTACTGTCAAGTGCAACCGTGTTTGCTTGCCCGAGCATCTACGAACCGCTTGGCATCGTGAACCTCGAAGCGATGGCTTGTTCGATTCCAGTTGTTGCCACCGCAACGGGTGGAATCCCAGAGGTTGTCGCGCACGGCGAAACCGGTCTGCTTGTCGAAATCGAGCAGGTGCAAGACGGCAGTGGAACTCCGCTCGACGAGGCAAAGTTTGTCGGAGATTTTGCGGCGGCGTTGAACGAAATGCTGGCCAACCCGAAGCTCGAAGAGTTCGGCAGGGCAGGTCGCGCACGAGTCGAACAGCACTTCTCTTGGGATTCGATCGCCGAGCAAACCCTGCGTGTGTATCGCGAGGCAATCGACTCTTTCGCTTAGGCTTTTGCCATGGCTGTGCTTCGGTTCAACAATGTCTCGCTAACCCGCGATGGTCGCGATATTCTTACCGGCATCGACTGGGCAGTAGAACCAGGGCAGCGTTGGGTGATCATCGGGCCAAATGGTGCGGGCAAGACATCGTTATTGCGAATCGCAGCGGCCCAACTTCAGCCAACGTCGGGCCAGGCCGAGGTGCTGGGCGAGACCTTAGGCACCATCAACGTTTTCGAACTTCGAACTCGCGTTGGCTTCGCCTCGAGCGCACTGGCTAGCCACATTCCGAACTCAGAAACCGTACTCAATGCGGTCATGACTGCCTCTTATGGCATCACCGGCCGATGGAATGAGCAGTACGACGCCATCGACGAGCGTCGTGCCCTGCGGGTTCTGAATGAGTGGGGTCTTGGCGCTTTTGCCGACCGAGCCTTTGGCACCTTGAGCGATGGAGAGCGCAAGCGCACGCAGATTGCCCGAGCAGTCATGCCGGATCCAGAGATTTTGTTACTCGACGAGCCGGTTGCGAGCCTAGACCTAGCCGCTCGAGAGCAAACCGTGTCAATAATCGGGGCATACGCCACTGAGCCAGCGGCTCCGGCTATGGTCATGGTCACTCACCACTTAGAAGAGATCCCTGCGGGATTCACCCACGCGCTGCTGCTAACTGGTGGCCGAGTCTTTGCTGCTGGCCCAATCGAGAGCACCCTGACTACCGTGAAGGTCTCAGAGGCCTTCGGAACAGCGCTAAGCATCGGACACGAAAACGGACGCTACACCGCCCGATTTCGCGGCTAAATAGCAGGGCAGCACTTCTGGCATTCAGCCCAGGTCTTTGTTATGCTTTTCCCTTAGTGCCATCGGCACGAACCCCGGTTTTCCGGACCAAAAACTTTGAAATCAAGGACGTTACGCATGAAGGCTGACATTCACCCAAAGTACGAGGCAGTCGTATTCCGCGACCTAGCTTCGGGTGTTGCATTCCTGACTCGCTCGACCGTATCGAGCAGCAAGACCATCGAGTGGGAAGACGGCAACACTTACCCAGTGTTCGACGTTGAAATCTCGTCTGAGTCGCACCCGTTCTACACCGGCAAGCAGCGCATCATGGATGCCGCAGGTCGCGTCGAGCGCTTCAACGCTCGTTACAAGAACTTCTCGTAAGCTCGAAAAACTTAGAAACCCCCGAATTGCTTCGGGGGTTTCTGCTTTAAGCTGATCAAAACTTCGCAGTTACTCTTTTGCGATTGCCGTCGCCTGTGGCGCACCAAGCTTGAGCGGCCAACCAAAGTTTGGTCTAGCCTCTGGCTTGCCAGCTCCCTGTAAAAACTTGACGAAAGATGCTTCGATTTCATCGGCCCAGATGGCCTGTTGATTGTGCAAGTCGACCACATTGTCAGGAAGTTGTGCCGCGAACTTACGCAGCACTGCCTGTGCAACACGACCGGCGGCAATTGCGTCGGCTTTGGCGTTGTGCGCATCTTCGAGTTTGACCTGATAAAACTCGGCGGTTACCTCGAGCCTGCGCGGCCCCTTGCGGTAACGGTCGAGTTGCTTATCGATAACCAACGGGTCAATGACAGGCAGCGGCACATCGATTGGCTCGAGCCCGAGCTCAATTGCCTGGTGGTACAAAATCGTGAAGTCGTAGGGTGCGTTATAGGCCACGACAGGGATTCCGCGCTCGAAACAATCGCGAAGCGCTGCGAGAATTTCGCTGACCACTTCTTTGTAGTCGCGACCGCGTTCTTGTGCGATAGCGGTAGTAATGCCGTGCACATTGGCCGCAACCTCAGGAATCTCGATACCTGGGTTAGCCAGCCATTCGTCGCGGTCAACCACGATCGCGCCGGTCTCATCGAGTTCGACAACCGATGCCGTAACGATGCGGGCGGTCTTCAGGTTGAGACCAGTGGTTTCGGTATCGAATACGGCGATTCGTTTTGCGTAATCGGGTAGAGCTGTAACTTCATTCACAGCCCAAGGCTATAAGACCCTTCGGACTATTCGACCCAACTAGCCGGCCAGACCAGCCCCACGTGCCACTTCAATGGCAGCCTTCGAGAAGTTGAGACTGAAGATATGCAGTCCCGGCGCCCCTGCAGCTATCAAGTTGTTGGCGAATTCGATTGTGTAGTCCATGCCAATTACGCGCGCTTCATCCTCGTTTGCGTTCTGCAGCTTCGCTAGTAACTGCGACGGAACCGCAGCGCCAGACATTTCAGCCATTCGCAAGACCTTCGCCGCATTCGAGATTGGCATCACACCCGGAACAATCGACATGGTGACGCCGGCTGCACGATTGCGCTCCACCAAGGATGTGTACGCCTCGACCGTGAAGAACAACTGGGTCATCGCGAATGTAGCTCCGGCATCTTGCTTGAGCTTTAGGACTTTGGCATCCTGCGCGAAATCAACCGACTCTGGGTGCTTCTCGGGGAACGCTGCCACGCCAATTTCAATTTGAGAGAAAGTACGAATTAGGTCGATCAACTGCAGCGCGCTGGTAACTTCGCTGGTCAGCCCGACCGAGTCCTTTGGCGGGTCGCCGCGCAGGGCCAAGATCGATGAAACGCCGGCTGCTTCGAAGCGGCGGATTATCTCGGAGGTCGACTGTGCGCTAGCGCCCACACAGGTGAGGTGACCGATGGTTGGAAGTTGCTTCGACATGCGTTCGACCACGGCAAGCGAAGTCGCACGATTCGAGCCACCTGCTCCATAGGTGACCGAAGCGAAGTCGGGGCTTACCTCGAGTAGTTTGTCGAAGTTGCGCCAAAGCGATTCGGAGCCTTCGGCATCCTTGGGCGGAAAGAACTCAAAGGAGAGAGTTGGGCGGTTGGCGTTGAGCATCGAAACCACGCTAGTTGCCGCATCCGTGCCATCGTGGCGTGCAGGTAACTCTGAGTAATCGGGCATTCGCCAATTTTAGCCAGCAGCCCAAAAGGTAAACTTGACAACAATGAAAACCCCTCGCTCCCAAGCCCTGATTGACGCCATAGCCAGCCGCGTCGTAATTGCTGACGGCGCCATGGGCACAATGATCCAGGAGTCGGCACCGACACTAGAAGAGTTTCAAGGTCACGAGGGCTGCAACGAGATTCTCAACGTCACTCGCCCCGAACTGATTCAGAGCATTCATAAGCAGTACCTGCAGGCAGGTGCCGATGCTATCGAGACAAATACCTTTGGGGCTAACTTTGCCAACCTTGCCGAATACGGTATTCCCGAGCGTACTTACGAGCTAGCCAAGGCAGGCGCTGCTCTTGCCCGCGAGATTGCCGATGACTTTTCACGCGACAAACAGCGCTGGGTGCTCGGCTCGCTTGGCCCCGGCACCAAACTGCCGACACTTGGCCACGAGAGCTACGCGCTGCTGCGCGACTACTATCAGCAGGCGGCCAAGGGGCTAATCGAGGGCGGGGCAGACGCCCTCATGATCGAGACTGTTCAAGACCTGTTGCAGGCCAAGGCAGCGATCGTCGGCGGCAAGCGCGCCATGAAAGAGCTTGGTCTCGAGATCGCAATATTCGTCTCGGTCACCATCGAAACCACCGGTACCATGCTGCTCGGCAGTGAAATCGGGGCAGCCGTTACCGCCATCTCTGCACTCGGAGTTGACTCCATCGGCTTGAACTGCGCCACGGGGCCAGCCGAAATGAGCGAGCACCTTCGCTACCTTTCGCGTCATAGCGCGCTGCCAATTCTCTGCCTGCCAAATGCTGGCCTGCCAATCCTCGGACCGCATGGCGCTCACTACCCCTTGACTCCAGACGAGCTCGGCCACGCGCACGCATCATTCATTAATGAGTACGGTGTCGGTCTCGTAGGCGGATGTTGCGGAACCACTCCGGCCCACATTCAGCAACTGGCCGCGTTGGTTTCGACTCTGCAACCAAAGCATCCATCGAAAACTATCGAACCCGGCCTGGCCTCGCTCTATCAGTTCCAACCATTCGATCAGACCATGACCTACCTGAGCATCGGTGAACGCACCAATGCAAACGGCTCGAAGGCGTTTCGCGAGGCGATGCTCGCCGAGAACTGGGACGAGTGTATCGAGATTGCCAAGTCGCAGACTCGCGAGGGGGCTCACGCACTCGACGTTTGCATCGACTATGTCGGTCGCGATGGCGTCAAGGATGCACGCGCGCTAGTTTCGCGGCTTGCAACTTCGACCACCTTGCCGCTGGTTCTCGACTCGACCGAACCTGCCGTTCTCGAAGCGGGCCTTGAGTGCCTGGGTGGTCGCGCCATGATCAACTCGGTCAACTACGAGGATGGCGATGGCCCAACATCGCGGTTTGCCAAGATCATGCCGCTGGTGAAAGAGCATGGAGCCGCTGTGGTTGCCCTGACCATCGACGAGGAGGGTCAGGCGCGTACCGCCGCAACCAAAGTTGCTATTGCCTCGCGTCTGATCGACGACCTGACCGGCAACTGGGGCATGGCGCTGGTCGACATCACTGTCGACGCTCTGACTTTTCCGATTGCTACGGGGCAAGACGAAACCCGACGCGATGGCATCGAGACCATCGAGGCTATTCGCCAAATCACAGCCAAGTACCCCGGAGTACAGACCACTCTTGGCATCTCAAACATTTCGTTCGGGCTTTCACCAGCAGCTCGACACGTGCTCAACTCAGTGTTCTTGCACGAGTGTGTCGAGGCAGGCCTGTCTTCGGCAATCGTGCACGCCGCACGCATCATGCCGCTCAATCAGA
>JBDKLV010000012.1:0-7940 GCA_039795455.1 Actinomycetota bacterium | reverse complement strand
TTGATTCGGTAGCGATCGACGCGACCGGCGAAGCACGCCCCACCAGGCCTCTAAAGAATATCTAGAAGGTCGAGCCAATCTTCTTAAGGCGCGCGATGCGGTCAGGAATCGGTGGGTGAGTTGAGAACACTCGCTCAACAAAACCTGGCTTGATCGGGTCGGCGATGTACATGTGTGCCATCGACTTGGATGCACGTCGCATTGGTCGACCGTACTCCCCGAGCTTCTGCAAGGCTCGCTGAAGCCCCTCTGGGTAGCGTGTGATCTCGACGCTGGTGGCGTCGGCAAGGTACTCGCGCTGACGCGAAACGGCGGCGGTAATGATTGGGCCTAGAAGCCAAGCGACAATCGAGGCCACGATGCCAATTGCCCAGAAGGCGAGCTGCAGACCGGCGGCGTTGCTGTCGCGGTCGCGACCGCCCCAGTTGCTGTAGAAGGCCATTCGAATCGCAAAGTCGGCAAGCACGCCAACGGCACTGACCAGACCGAACACTACGGTCGAAACACGGATGTCGTAGTTCTTTACGTGACCCATCTCGTGAGCCATGACGCCCTCGAGCTCTTGGTCATCCATGATGGCGAGCAGTCCAGAGGTTGCGGCAACGACAGCGTGCTGCGGGTCGCGACCGGTAGCAAAGGCATTCGGCGCGGGGTCGTTGATGATGTAAACCTTAGGCATTGGCATGCCTTGCGAGATCGAAATGTTTTCGACTGTGCGCCAAAGTCGCGGGTTGTCATTCTTTTCGATCTGCTGAGCACCGCTCATTGCCACCGCTAGGTTGCCGGCAAAGAAATACTGAATCAGTGTGTAAATCAGAATGAAGCCAATGATGAGAGCCGCGCTCGAGCCATTACCCGAGACGCTGCCCCACCAATACGAAAGCCCACCGAGAATCGCGACGAACAGGCCGACAATGATGAACGTGTTGCGCTTGTTGGCAGAAATTGCCGAGTACATCTAACTCCTAGTTGTGAGAGCTGTAGCGACTAGAACTTGACAGCAGGTGCATCCTTGATGGCTGCGCTGTCTTCAACCTCGAAGAATTCGCGCTCCTTGAAACCGAGGCTGCGAACGAACAAAGTCGCAGGAAACTGCTTGATCTTAATGTTGAGTTCGCGAACGCCGCCGTTGTAGAAACGACGCGAGGCCATGATCTTGTCTTCGGTGTCGCTGAGTTCTTTTTGCAGGTTCAAGAAACCGTCGTTTGCCTGAAGCTGAGGGTATGCCTCGGCGACAGCGAACAAAGTCTTAAGCGTGCCCTGAAGCTCGCCCTCTACCTTGGCGGCTTTGGCTGGCGACTTGAGGTTCTCAGGGTTGATCGACGCGGCACGGGCTGCCGAGACGTTCTCGAATACGCCCTTCTCGTGCTTTGCGTAACCCTTGACGGTCTCAACCAAGTTCGGTATCAGGTCGGCACGGCGCTTGAGCTGTACGGTGATGTCGCTCCACGCCTCGTCAACGCGAACGTTCAGACGAACGAGGCCGTTGTAGGTGCTCCAGAAGTAAAGGCCGATAACGACCACGATGCCAATGACGATTAGGTAAGTGTTGTCCATGGCTCAATGCTATGGCCGAGCACCGACGGGCCGAGCTGGTTTCAGGTTTCTCTAAGAACGCCTACGGCGAACAAAAACAAGGATGTTCTTGGTGCCTCATGTGGGACTCGAACCCACACTGGAGCGATTTTAAGTCGCCTGTCTCTGCCATTGGACTAATGAGGCCTACAAAAAAGGGTGCCATCTCTGGCACCCTTTTTCGAAGTTTTGTTACTTCTTCTTAGGCGCAGCCTTCTTAGGTAACGCCTTGGTAGCTGCTGGCTTCTTCGCCGCGGCTGGCTTTGCAGCAGCCTTGGTCGCAGGAGCCTTCTTGGCAGCGGCAGGCTTAGCGGCAGCAGGAGCTGCAGCAGCCGGACGCGATGCGAAGGTCTCGAAAGCTACGCGAGGCGACTTGACCGCGTGGGTCGAGACGATGTCGCGCTTAAGCACCCAGTTCCAGAACCAGCCAGCAAAGACACGGATCTTGCGCTCCCACATTGGGATGGCCAGGCCGTGGTAGCCGCGGTGCATGCACCAAGCCAAGAAGCCCTTTACGGCCATCGTCTTCCACTGGTAAACACCAACGCCGATGCCAAGACCGGCAACCGCACCCATGTTCTTGTGGAAGTAATCCTTAGGCTGACCGCCGCGTAAAACTGCAACCAAGTTGGCAGCAAGAAGCTTGCCCTGGCGAACAGCGTGCTGTGCGTTAGGTACGCAGAAGCCACCAACACCAGCGCCGGTTAGGTCTGGAACAGCCGAAACGTCACCGGCGGTCCATGCACCGTCAACGACCTTGTCGCCGTTGATCACGCGCAGCGAAGGCTGAGCAGTGATGCGGCCACGGTCATCCAACGGAAGATCGGTCGCGCGAACCACTGGGTTCGCCATAACACCGGCGGTCCAAACGATGCAGTCCGAAGCGAACTTCTCGCCAGTCGAAAGCTCGATGACACCATCGACTGCCGACTGAAGCTGGGTGTTCAAGTGAACCTTTGCCTCACGTGCATCCAGGTTCGAAAGAACCCACTGCGAAGTCTCAAGTGAAACCTCAGGCATGATGCGACCCATCGCTTCGATTAGGTGAAAGCGAACATCCTTCATTGAAAGGGTTGGGTAGTAACGCAACAGGTAGGTTGCGAGCGAACGCATTTCGGCGAACGCCTCGATACCGGCAAAGCCACCACCGACGACAACGAAGGTGAGCAGGCGCTCGCGTGCGGCACCAGCTGGCAAGTTTGCAGCCTTGTCGAAGTTAGCAAGGATGCGGTTACGAACCTCAACCGCCTCTTCGATGTTCTTCAGGCCGATGGCGTTGTCTGCAACACCAGGAATTGGGAAAGTACGCGATACGGCACCAGCGGTAACCACGATGTGGTCGTACTTGTACTCGTAAGGTGCGGCACCCTCAACCGAAATGGTTGCGGTCTTCTTGGCGTGGTTCACGTTGGTGACCTTGCCCAGAACAACCTTGGTGCTCTTTAGGTGACGACGGTGTGAAACCACAGCGTGACGTGCCTCGATCGAACCGGCAGCAACCTCAGGAAGGAATGGCTGGTAGGTCATGTATGGCAGCGGGTCGACAAGAGTGACTTCGGCTTCGCCAGCGCGCAAGAACTTTTCGAGCTTGCGAGCGGTGTAGAAACCGGCGTAACCGCCACCGACGATCAGGATTTTTGGCGCAGCAGCACCAGAAGAATTTGTAGGCATGACCAATATCTTATTGGCTGGATGCCTTATAAATTGCGGGGTTTAGCCCTATTCTCGCCAACTCGGGTCGCACTGACATTTGCTCGGCTGCCAAGACGACAATTCGAGGGCTATGTCACCAACGGGGTTCACCCCAGGGCCTGCCGCCAGCGAGTGACCGACCAGGGCGTGCAAACACTTGACGCGGGTCGGCATACCGCCGGCCGAGATTCCGTCGATCTCATCGACGGGAGCGAGAGCGGCATCGGCTGCGACCTGCGCGCGCTGAGCGATGTACTGCTGGTGGGCAGCGAGGTAGGCCGCCGCCATCGCCTCGTCAACTGCCAGACGATCTTGTAATTCGACCATCAACCCTGTCGCCTCGAGCGTCGAGATGGCTGCGGTGGCGGCCGGGTGGGTCAGGTAATACAGAGTCGGAAACGGAGTACCATCGGCCAAACGCGGCTTTGTCTGCACCACCAGCGGATTACCGCAAACACAGCGCGCAGCGATTGCAACGATGTCGCGAGCCGGACGCCCAAGTTGCTTGGTCACCACGCGCCAGTCGAGTTCGGTTGCTTCAGTTAACGGCATCTAGTTAACCTCGCAGGCGATGCCGTCTTTGTCTTTATCCAAAGACTTGACCGTGTTGTACAACTTGTAGTTTGAAGTTGGCTGGATACGTAGTGACGACGGAGATCCCTTAAAAATCAGGGAGCTGTAAACGCCGCCCTGAAAATCTTGGTTTAACGCCGTGCAGGATCGGTAAGAAGTTTTTGGTTGGCGCGTCTCTACTGGGATCATCGCACTTGGAAAAACATAAGAACCAACCATTGGATTGACCAACAAATACTGGCCTGACATTTGTGCCGTCAACTTCATGGTGACGACAACATTGTTAGAGGCGAGCTTGGCAGGGCCAGCTACGGTACCAGCGCCGCAGATACAGCCCCCGCTGCCGACTACGAAGCTGGAAGGAGCAACAATGGCAGTAATTGGCCCGGTACCTTCGGCTGATGTTCCAGCGAAGGCGTCTCCTTCTTTTTTGATGGTTCCCAGCAGAGTGTAAGTAGAACCAACCGCACCAGAAATTGCTGCCGTTGAAAAAACGGGGAATGCCGCGTCCGTAATAGTTATCTCAGCCCCATCCTTGAGCTGTCCGGCTGGAATTGTGACAAGGCGACTACCCGCAAGAGTGCGTTGCATGAGTGTTACACCGCCCTGATTGCTTGGGTCATAGACAGCTATCTTGATGCCATCGCCAACGCTGGAAACCACTTGAGCAATCGGAGTAGCAAACTGATTGGCGCCTACAGTTACGAGAGTTCTGCCACTTTCCCAAAATGAATAAAGCGTTGGCAATTCGGATCCTGATGGCAATTTCAGGTGAATCGTCGACGTCGAGAGCTGAGGGAGGTCAATGGTGATTGAGCCTGGCACTGTGACTGTAACCGTGTTGTTTAGCGAGACACCTTGGAAGGCCCCGGTCAAATACATTCCAAGCCGATAGGTGCCAGACGGAAGCGAGAAAGTAGCTTTGCCTACGGAATCAACTTTTACACTCGCGCTGTCAGTGGAATTCCCGAGAGAAACTGTGCCTTCGACTTTTGAATTGCCTCCATTAACCGTCACCACAAATGTCTGAGACGCCGCATTCGAAGGTAAAGCGCCTACGAGGCTTAAGAAAAGTGCCGAAAGAACAAAAGAAATTCGCCTCATTGTTACCTAGTTCTTTGGAGTCGAGCTTGGGGATGGAGTTGCATCCTGCGTCGGCTGTTCGATGCCCGCACGAATGACAGAACCGCCAATGATGTCGACCCAGTTGTTTGCCGTCGAACGAATCGACTTTGAAATCTCTGTGGTGTTGCGCTGATCCGCGAGCGCGGCGCCAACCGTGCCCGAGGTGTCGCTCGTGTTCACGCTGCCGGCATCCATGACCAGGTATGAAACCTCGCCTGGCAAAACGTAGTACAAACGCTGACGAGCTTGCGCGCGAACGTAGGCGGGGTCATCCCAGCGCTTGCGTTCGACGGCCATGTCTTTGAGCGACTGCTTGGCGGCATCGACCTGAGCCGACATGTCTGCGATCTTCTGGCGGTAGACGAACCAGTTCTGCACGTTCGGCGCCAAAGTGATGAACGCAAAAACAGCAAGTAACAGGATGGTCGCGGTGCGAGCATCCCACTTAATAAAGTTCTGCATCCACTCGCGAGTCTCGCTCAGCGAATCGGCCATGCGCTTGGCACCTGGCTTGGCACCCTTCGGGGCTACTGCCTTAGGCGCGCGAGATGACGAAACCCGACCCTTCGGCTTTACCGGCTTGGCCGGTCGCGCCTTACGGGGCGCAGGTCGAGGGGTCGGGCGTCGTTGCATCTAATAAGTGTCTTACTTCTTGTAGCGAGGGAACGCAGCGACACCTGGGTAGTAGGCGGCGTCGGCTAGTTCTTCTTCGATGCGAAGCAACTGGTTGTACTTGGCAACGCGCTCGCTACGTGCAGGGGCGCCGGTCTTGATCTGGCCTGCGTCGGTTGCAACAGCAAGGTCAGCGATGAAGGTGTCCTCGGTCTCTCCCGAACGGTGCGAGATGATGGCCTTCATGCCGTGACGCTGAGCAAGGGCTACGGCATCCATGGTCTCGGTTAGCGAACCGATCTGGTTCACCTTCACAAGGATGGCGTTTCCAGCAGCCTCGTCAATACCCTTCTGCAGGCGCGATGGGTTGGTCACGTATAGGTCGTCACCAACGAGCTGCACCTTGTCGCCTAGGTCGGCAGTGATCTTGCTCCAGCCAGCCCAGTCATCCTCGGCTAGTGGGTCTTCGATCGAAACCATCGGGAAGTCAGCAACGAGCTGCTCGTAGTACTTGATCATGTCGTCGGCGCTACGCTGCTCGCCTTCGAACTTGTACTTGCCTGTCGCCTCGTCGTAGAACTCGGTTGCAGCAACGTCGAGCGCAAGCGCAAAGTCGGTACCGACCTTGTAGCCAGCCTTCTCGATCGCTTCGCTGATCAACTCGAGCGCCGCGCGGTTGGTTGGAAGCTCAGGTGCAAAACCACCCTCGTCGCCAAGACCGGTCGAAAGACCCTTGCTGTGAAGCAACGACTTGAGCGAGTGGTAAACCTCTGCGCCCGAGCGAAGTGCTTCGCTGAAAGTCTTTGCACCAATTGGCACGATCATGAACTCCTGGATGTCGACGCCAGTGTCGGCGTGCGCTCCACCGTTGATGATGTTCATTAGCGGAACAGGAAGAGTGTGTGCGTTTGGACCACCGAGGTAACGGTAAAGCGGCAGGCCAGCCGACTCGGCTGCAGCGCGTGCGTTAGCAAGCGAGACACCAAGGATGGCGTTTGCGCCAAGACGCGACTTGGTCGCAGTGCCATCGAGGCTGAGCAGTGCTGCGTCGACCAAGCGCTGGTCTTGCGCGTCAAAGTCAACTAGCAGGTCGTCGATCTCGGTTAGAACTGCTTCAACAGCCTTGAGTACACCTTTGCCACCGTAGCGAGCCTTGTCGCCATCGCGCATTTCGTGAGCTTCGAAAGCACCGGTCGATGCGCCCGAAGGAACCGCTGCACGGCCGAAGCTGTCGTCGTCGAGAAGAACCTCGACCTCGATGGTTGGGTTTCCGCGCGAGTCAAGAATTTCGCGGGCTCCTACGGCTTCAATGATTGACACTGTTACTCCTCTATATGGGATGTGTGATTTGGGTGGTGCGATAGCCGCCAGGCGCATGGGCCGGGGCCGAAAACCTCGTTGTTCCAGTTCAGTTTAGTTGCCGCCCGGCCCGATACCGGCGTGCGACTAGGCCAGAGGCTTGAGCGCCGCAGCCTCGGTGGTTTCGTCGATTGACGCCCAGCGCGAGATGCCCTGTTCGGCGAGCTGCTCGAGCAGGTTCCCCAACTTCTTTGGGCGCAACTCGAGTCGCACCGAATGACCCAGCTCAATCAGATCGGCCTGAGCACGCAAAGCGTTCGCGACGGTGGCTGCCGACTCTGATTCAAGGATGAGAACGACGGCGTGTGCATCCGAGTTGGCGGTGTCGCCCACCAGATCAACCGCACGCTCGAAGCCAATAGAGATGCCGACCGCAGGAACATCGTTGCCGGTCCAGCGACCCACCATGCCGTCGTAGCGACCTCCGCCGCCGATCGACGAGCCCGAGTCTGGGTGTTCGATTTCGAAAATCGTTCCGGTGTAGTAACCCATGCCGCGAACGAGCGTCTGGTCGAAACGAAGCTTGCCAGGGTGGCGCGATTCGACCGCGTCGAAGATTGGTTGCAGCAGCTCAGGAACGAAAGGCTTGCCGTCGACGCGCGATTCGCTGGTGCCGAGCCAGCGGGCCGCTCTGTCGCCGACTTCTGCCCCGAACTTTTCGGTGAGCTCGGCGATAACTCCGGCGGCGAAAATCTTGTCGAGCTTGTCGATGATAATCATCGCGACCCCGCGACCCGACTCTGGCACACCAAGCGAATCGAGAAGTTCAGTCAGCAGCACGCGGTGATTCACACGGATGCTCGCATCCTTTAGCCCGATCTCGGCCAACGCGTCGAGCGATGAAACGAGCAAATCAACCTCGGCCAGCATGCCCGCATCGCCAATGATGTCGATGTCGCACTGAACGAACTGGCGGTAGCGACCCTTTTGTGGGCGCTCGGCGCGCCACACTGGGCCGGCCTGAATGGCCTTGAAAACGCGAGGGAGCTTGGCGGCGTTGGTCG
>JBDKLV010000011.1:0-5348 GCA_039795455.1 Actinomycetota bacterium | reverse complement strand
GGCAGTGTGTACACCCCAGTAAGCGTCGACGGGAATCTCGAAATCTCCGAGCAGGTCATGTTCTAGCCTCATTGCTGACATGCGTTCAGTCTTACACATCGTTTGGGGCTAAACGATTCTGAGACTCATCTCTTCTAGTAATACGAACCAGCGCCGCAAAGGAACAACCGCGTAGTCAAGGCATCCAGCGCGGAGCGGGCGCCGTAGCCGACTGACTTTCCGGCGTGACTGCGAGCAAAACCAGCGAAGGCGATAGCGGTTCCATCCTTGGCGTAGACCACGCCGGCCAGGCTGTAGAGGCCGGGAATGTAGCCACTCTTGGCGTGCACTGCCCCGCGAGCCTGCGCGCTATAACCGTTGTAGCGGCCGGCCAACGTGCCAGAGACACCCGAAACCGGCAGATAACCGAGCAGGTCAGCCACCGGCGAAGTTGGGTCGGCAGCCTTGGCCATGATCGAGGCGACCAGTTTTGCCGTGACGCGGTCGCCTTGTGCCAAGCCGCTGGCATCGAACATGACGAGCTTCTTGTAATCAATCTTGAGCTTCTTTAGGTAGCGAATCACCATCGGTTGAATAGATGCAAAGTCGGTCGCCATTCCGTTCATGCGCAGGGCGTGACGGGCAATGATTTCGGTCTCGGTGTTATCTGAGTATTTGAGCGCGTGGTCGAGCCAAATGCTCATAGGTTGCGAACGAACGGCGCCAACTTCGACCGCGTCTGCAGGAAGTGCGCCTTCGATAAGTTCGGCATCCTTGGCATTTGCACCGAGTGCAGTCTTGAAATAGCCACCGGCTGTCAAAACCGGGTTCGCACTGCGGTAACCCGAATAGTTCTTATCGGTCAAGTCTGGGTTGCGACGATCACTGTCGACCATGAGACCCGTAATGAGCGAGATGTACCCGTTGGTGCGGTCGCTGTCTTTCCAAGCGCGATTCCAACTCGGCTTGTCAAAGTAACTCGAATCCAAAATGATCTTGGTAATCGGTTGGTCGACCGGAACGTTCGCGTTAACGAAAGCGGCAAGCTTGCTGATCTTCGGTGGGTACTTGTAAGTCGTGTACGAAGGTGGGTTCAAACGCGACAATGTATGATCGCCACCACCGCGAAACACGACGACTCCGGGTTGACTCGGCACGGTGTACACGCGAGTGGTAGCGGTGTAAGAGCGATCTAGTGACTGAATCGCTGCCTGAGCCGTCACGACCTTCATCACGGATGCACTTGGCGTTTGTTCATCGCCACGGACGCTGGCGTACACCTGGCCGGTCGTCGCGTTCATCACGTAACCGTAGAAATAGGCAAGGTCGCGCGACTGCATCGCGCCCTTGATGCTGCACGTGTTGGGCTTGTTCGGGGTCGGCGTTGGCGTGGGGGTTGGCGTCGCGGTCGCCGTGGCGCTTGGGGTGCTGGTCGCGCTAGCGCTAGGGATAGGTGTGGGGGTCGGGCTTTGCGACTGCGAAGGGCTTGGGGTTGGAGTCGGCGCGGCGTTAGCGGGCTGCAGCCCTGCCAGCACAAGGGCGGCGGCAAGCAGATAGCGCGCGGATTTCATCCCTCTAAATTAACCGAGCGAGCTGCCAAAAGGCCTGAGGCTAAAGCACTACGCGCTGGCCAAGCTTTGGTGCCAGTGCGTCAATGCCAAGTTCGCTCTTTACTCGATCTGCAAAAGTCTCAGCAGCGCCGGCCTCGCCGTGAACCACGAACACGCGCGCGGGCTTGTCACTGGCCGACTTGATCCAGTCGATGAGCTCGTTACCGTCAGCGTGAACCGAGAACGACTGAATTTGCTCAATGCTCGCTTTGACCGGAACGTATTCGCCGTGCATCTTGACCTCTTCAGCGCCGTCAACCAAATTGCGTCCACGGGTACCGAGGGCCTGATAGCCGACCATGATCACCGTGTGTTTTGGATTCGGCAACATGTCGTGCAAATGATGCACTACTCGCCCACCGGTACCCATTCCGCTCGCCGAAATAATGATGCATGGCGTCTGCGGGTTATTCACGGTTTTCGATTGGTCTACGGTGACGAGTTCTTGCAAAGTGCCTGGATCGAACGGATCGCGGTTCTTCCACTCGGCTACGATCTCGCCGCGAATCTCGGGGCTCGCCGTGTTGATTGCTTCGCGATAGAACGCCAGCGCCTTGAGTGCCATAGGCGAATCGCAGTAGATCGGAATTGACGGAATCTTGCCTTGCTCGACTAGTTCGCGAAGCCGTACCAAAATCACTTCTGTACGGTCAACTGCGAACGCAGGAATCAGCACGCTGCCGCCGCGTTGTATGGTGCGGTTGATGGCATCCTCGAAGTTTGTAGTGGTCGGTTGGTGCTCGCGGTCGCCATATGTCGACTCGGTGATCAGCGCATCGAACTTGCCGGCAGGAATGCGGTCTGGTTCAACCAACAACGGATGGTCGTGGCGACCCATATCGCCACTGAACAAGAATCTCTTGCCGAAGAACTCGACCTCGACGAATGCGGCGCCGAGAATGTGCCCGCTCGGGTGATAGGTAACGAAGGTCTCGCGAGCGATCTGGGTGCGCTGCTCGAAAACGACTTCACTGAATTTGTTGACGGCCTGCTGCGCATCGGCCTCTGAGTAGAGCGCCTGCGGTGGGTTGTGCTTGCTGAAGCCTTTTCTGGCGGCAAAGGCAGCGTCTTCGGTCTGAATTCTGGCTGAATCGAGCAGAATCACCTCGGCCAATTTCATGGTGTAACCGGTGGCATGAATCTTGCCCTTGAAGCCATCCTTGACCAGCTTTGGCAGGTAGCCGCAGTGGTCCAGGTGAGCGTGAGTGATGGCAACTGCATCGATCTCGGCAGGGTCGATGCCGAGCGGGTTCCAGTTCTTGAGGCGCAACTCTTTAAGCCCCTGGAACATTCCGCAGTCGACCATGACCTTGGTGTCTTCGCAGCTCAATAGAAAACGACTACCGGTTACGGTGCCTGCAGCACCTAGAAATTCGATGGCAACTTCGCTCATATGTTCACTCTATGGCAGTGGCAGACTGAACGCGTGGGTATGAATTTCGTCAAGCGTTACTGGTTTCTGACAATCAGCATTTTGGGGCTGGCTGTCGGACTGGCGACTCGCGATCTGACCTCAAAGATTTCCTTCGGTGCAGTTGCGGCCGTTGGGTTGGTTTTGGCGGCCAGCTGGACCTACTCGGCAATCAAGAACAAAGAGCTCGGTAGCGACTCGCTTGCCATCCTTGCGATTGTTGCGAGCGTAATGATCGGCGAATGGCTGGCCGCAGCAATTATTTCGGTGATGCTCGCCAGCGGTCGCGCGCTCGAAGAGTGGGCCGAAGGAAACGCCCGCCGCGAATTGCACTCGCTGCTTTCGCGTGCACCGGTAACCGCGACTGTCGTAATTGATGGAAGCGAAACCACGGTACCGATCGCCGAAGTCGCCATTGGAACTCTGGTCAAAGTAGTAAACGGACAGGTTGTACCTCTCGATGGAATCTTGCTCGACGATGCCGTACTTGATGAATCGGCACTCACCGGAGAATCACTTCCGATAGCGCGAGAATCTGGTGACCAAGTGGCATCTGGCGTGCTCAACGGAGGGGCAACTTTTGTAATTCGCACAACCAGCGATTACCAAAACTCGACCTATGCCAATCTGGTTCGCCTGGTACAGCAGGCCACAACCGATAGCGCCAGCAGCGTTCGCCTGGCGAATCGTTGGGCGGTTTGGTTCATTCCGCTGGCTCTGGTTATTGCTCTGGCCACCTGGGCGATTAGCGGGCAGGCCTCGTTCGCGGTGGCGGTGTTGGTTGCCGCGACGCCTTGTCCGCTCATCCTTGCTGTGCCGGTTGCCTTGATTTCAGGCATGTCTCGGGCCTCAAAACACGGCGTGATCATCAAAGGTGGCGCGATACTCGAGCAGCTCGCCCGCATCAAGGCAATACTGTTCGACAAGACCGGCACACTTACTCACGGCGGAATGCGCATCGGCGCAGTCGCCTTTGCACCCAATGCCGACCAGGCCTGGGTCATGTCGGCCGCCGCATCGGTCGAACGGCACAGCCCACACGTTGTCGCGAAAGCAGTTGTCGATGCCGCCGCCGCATACAACGGCTACGAATTGCTCGCCACAGAAGTTTCAGAAACGCACGGCTTGGGTATTACCGGCGTCGTTGACGGTCGCCGAGTGCGAGTTGGTCAGCCGAGCGGCGAAATTGCTTCGTGGGCTCGCCTGCAAGAGGCGCTACTTGTCGCAGTTGAAATCGACGGCGAACTTCAAGCCATGATCGGACTCGATGATCCGATTCGCGAAGACACGTTGGCAACCACGGATGCACTAAGGCAGTTGAAGGTTAACCAGTTGGTCCTCGTGTCTGGCGATCGACTCGAGGCTGCCGAGAAGGTTGCAAACCAGATTGCCGCTAGCGAGGTTTACGCGCAGTGCACCCCGGAGCGCAAGCTCGAAGTGCTGCGCGAAAAACAGGATGAAAATGAAGGACACGTCGCGGCTGTCGGCGACGGTATCAACGATGCACCGCTGCTTGCGGGTGCAAACGTTGGCATCGCGATGGGGGCACGTGGCTCGACCGCCGCTAGCGAGGCTGCCGATGTGGTCATCGTTGAAGATTCGATCTATCGAGTCGCCGTGGCGATTGACATAGCCAAGGGTTCATTCAATAAGGCTCTTCAGGCAGCTGGGGTCGGAATGGGCCTTGCTCTGGTCGCAATGTTTGCTGGAGCCTTCGGTGTGCTCTCGCCCACTGCCAGCGCGCTGGCCCAAGAGGCGATCGACACCTGTGCCGTTCTTTGGGCGATTACGCCGATACGCTCTTACATAGTTCGCGGAAAGGCAAAGTAGTTGGCAGGTCACACCATCGCTCAGACGCAGCGCAAGCTGCAGGCGGTTACTGGCAACCAGGCCCTCGCCAAGAGCCTCGACTTTGAGGCAATGACCGTGATTACCAGCCTTGCCCAGGCTGCTGGCGCTGTGCGAAACCGCATTGAGCAGGGTCCACTGGCTACCGCCAAACTCAGCTGGAGCGCATACCTCGTGCTCTGGATCGTCTGGACCTGGCAGCCAATCGAGACTCGCGAAATTGTTAGCGAAGCTGGGCTTGGCAAGCCAGCCCTTAGCGGCATTTTGGCGACACTCGAAAAGCGCGAGCTAATCTCGCGCAAGAAATCGCGCGACGATGCCCGACTCGTTCAGGTCTCACTCACGGTTACCGGTCAGAAGTTGATCGAAGAACTGCTACCGCAGGTGAATGCGATCGAAGCCGAAATCGCGGCACAAATTCACGAGAACAACCGCAGACTGATCGCCGACACTTTGTCGGGTATTACTACAAACGCCTAAGCGCTAAAGATTTCGACAAG
>JBDKLV010000010.1:0-8339 GCA_039795455.1 Actinomycetota bacterium | reverse complement strand
CGAAGCGGTTACCTGCTCTGCCTCGACCGGACGAACGACGATGCGATCCTCAAGCGGCTTAATCGAAACCGACATTTATACCTCTTCTGATTTCTAGGGTTAGTAGGCCATTCGGCCACGGGAACACTCTAATTCATGGTCTAGCACTCGGTCAAACAGAGTGCTAATTTTGGCGAGTGAACCGCGACGAAATCATGCACCTGCTTACGCCAGAGGCGCTGCAACTACTGAATTCGATCGGCGAACTCGATGCCAAGGCCGATGTGGTCAAGCTGGTTTCGGCCCTTCGAGCCGAGGGCTATCACGCATCGCTTGTCGCAGCCGTGCTGACCCAGGCCAAGCTGCGCCGCAGAGCCCGTCGCAAGTTCGGCGATTTCACCGATGGAATGCTCTTTACCGAGGATGGCCTAGAACAAGCGTCTCGCCTTCAGGCGGCCGCTCTTCACGCCGGTCGATTCTTGGGCGCAAAGCTTTCTCACATTGCCGATGTTGGCTGTGGCATCGGTGCAGAGTCGCTTGCCATGGCTGCCGTTGACCTTAGGGTCACCGCCTTCGAGATCGACGAGGCCACCGCCGCCCTGACCACCTTCAATCTCGGAGCCTTCGACAATGTCGAGGTAATTCACCAAGACGCCACCACCGCCGACCTTTCTGGATACGACGGACTGTTCTTCGACCCGGCCCGCCGCGAGCTAGGCGGTTCTCGTGGTGAACGTGCCGTTCGCAAATTCGACCCGGCCGACTACTCACCGAACTTCGATTGGGTGCTCGAACAGGCTCGCCGCAAACCAACAGGCATCAAACTCGGGCCGGGCCACCCGCACGAGGCAATCCCCGAAGACGCCGAGGCGCAGTGGGTTTCAATCGACGGCGACTTGGTCGAGATGACTCTTTGGTTCGGTGCGGTTCGACGCAGCAAAGTTGCTCGCGCTGCCACTCTTATCGATGCCAACGGCCGGCACGAAATCACCAGTGAGACTTTGGTTGCTGAGCAGGCGCCACTCGGTTCGCTCCTTCGCTACCTCTACGAGCCTGACAACGCCATTGTGCGCTCACACCTAATCGCCGAGCTCGCGGCCGAAACCAACACCAAGCTGATCGCACCGTCGATTGCCTACCTGTCGAGTGACAACGCGATTGCACCACCATGGATGCGCGGCTTTGAAGTAATCGACGAAATGGCGTTCGATCGCAAAAAGTTAAAGGCCTACTTGCGTGAGCGCAAGATTGGAATTCTCGAAATCAAAAAGCGCGGTGCCGACGTTGTGCCAGAAACGCTTCGCAAAGAACTAGCGCTCGAGGGTGAAAACTCGGCGACACTCTTTGTCACTCGCATTGGCGAAGCACACCGCGCGATCATTGCGCAGCCACTTTAACTAAAGCGTTTGAACAGTGGTGACCGGCAGGGTCGAGTCGGCACCGAAATCGAGCGAGCTCGGGGCACGGCCATCCTTGATCAGTTGCGCACCTAAAGCCGCAATCATCGCGCCGTTGTCAGTGCAGAGCGACAGCGCAGGAATGCGCAGCTCGATGCCGTGCTCGGCGCACTTCTCCGCGGCAAGTTCGCGCAGCCTGCGATTGGCAACAACACCGCCACCGAGCAACAGGCGCTTGACCCCGTGATCGTTGCAGGCATTGACCGCCTTGGTAACCAAAACGTCGGCAACGGCCTCGCGGAACGATGCGGCAACGTCGGCCTTCGAGTACTCGATCGCGGCCGCCTGCGCGGTCGCCCGACCAGCCTGAGCGCCGCCCTCGGCAACCTCAACCCAGCGAGCCACCGCGGTCTTTAGGCCGCTAAACGAAAAGTCGTAGCGGTGCTTCTCCATGTCTTTCGACTGGGTGAGTCCGCGCGGAAAGCGAATCGCCTGCGGATTGCCACCCTCTGCGGCCCGGTCAATCTCAGGCCCGCCTGGGTAACGAAGGCCAAGGATGCGCGCCACCTTGTCGAACGCCTCGCCTGCCGCATCGTCGATGGTCTCGCCAAGCAACTCGACATCGTCGAGCAGGTCTCGAACCATCAGTAGTGAGGTGTGCCCGCCGCTAACCAGCAGCGCGATGGTCGGGGTTTCGAGCTCGCCACGTTCGAGAATGTCGACACCGACGTGGCCAACCAGGTGGTTCACGGCATAGATCGGTTTATCGAGCGCAACCGCAAGCGCCTTGGCCGCTCCGACGCCGACCATAAGTGCACCGGCCAGGCCAGGGCCATTGGTCACCGCAATCGCGTCGATCTCGTCGAGTGAAACTTTGGCAATGGCAAGCGCCTCGTTGAGCGTTGGCTTCAGGGCCTCGAGGTGTGCGCGAGCAGCAACCTCTGGAACGACTCCACCGAATCGAGCGTGCGCCTCCATCGAAGAAGAAATCACATTGGCGAGCAGTGTGTTGCCGCGCACAATACCCACGCCGGTTTCGTCGCAAGAAGATTCGATACCGAGCACCAATGGTTCGCTAACGGCTCCGTCGATATTCAACAACATTTCGACGGCATCGACATCGTCGGGTTGGTAGTAACGCGGGCGAATCCGAATCTGTTCAAAACCCAGCGAGCGATAGAGCGACTGAGCTGAGTCGTTGTCTGCGCGAACCTCGAGAAAAACCTGTCGCAAACCTGCACGCTTGGCTTCGGTCAAAAGTGCGTTCATCAAATCGCGACCCAAACCGCGACCACGATGCTCGACGGCAACCGCGATCGTCTGAATGTCGCCTTGACCAGCAACAGGGTTTTTCGCCAACCCCGCGTAACCGATGATCGTTTCGTTTTCGTAGGCAACGATGTAGTATCGCTCGGCACCGACCAACTCTTCGTACATGCTGTCTTGCGGCCAGGCATCCGTGATGAAGCAATCGCGCTCGATCGCCATGATGGCTTCGAGGTCGCTCTCGGTTGCGATGCGAATCGCCCAGGCCTTGCTCACGAGCTCACCTTCTTGGCGAACTGGGTTGGCGACTTTGGCTCAACGGCATCGGGGGCACGCAGGTAAAGCGCAGTGACATCGGCCTCGAGCTGGCCGGCTCGGTCTAGGGCAATGGCCAATTCGCCGATGGCTGCAGCCGACACGGCCTGCGATGTTGTGACGGGGTGAATTCCTCGAGCAGCTAGCAGCTCGTCGAGCGCGGCGGGCTTGAGCACCTGCGGCCCCTCGATCCGCTCTGGTGCCCCGGTCTTGCCTAACCCCGAGTAGAGCGCCCAGTAGACCTCACCGCGGCGGGCGTCGGTGGTGACCAAAAGCGGCACAGTCTCGCTAGCAACCAGCCCAGCGGCAAAGGCGCTCAGGGCAATGGCATCTAGCGAAACCACGCCGCTCAGTCGAGCCTTGGCAGCCTCGGTGAACATAACGGCCGCACCAATGCCGACCCGTAGGCCGGTGAACGGAGCCGGGCCACGCCCAACCACAACGCGCTGAACTTCGCTGCCGCGCACGCCAGCCTCGGCAAGCACCGCGTGAATCGCAGCACCGATCGACTCTGCATGCTTCATGTTGCTCTCAAAATTCTTTTCGCAGACAAGCAGTTCATTCTTGAACAGCGCCACGGATGTACCCGCCGAGGTATCGATCGCAAGCAGTATCGCCACTAGAGTTTCACCTCCGCGTACCGATCGCCGAAGCCGACGACTCGCACCTGGCGCACATCGCTCTCGCCGGTTTGGTCGCGATCGATTTCGATCTCGAGCCAATTGTTTGCTACACCCTCGAGCATGCCTTTGCCCCACTCGACCAAAACGATTGAGTTCGCAAAGTCAATGTCAAGATCGTCGAGTTCGGCAACGCTGCCGAGTCGGTAAGCATCGGCGTGAACCAAGACTTCGCTTCGACCTTCGAGTTTGTGAGTTCGCGCAATTACGAAAGTCGGCGAAGAAACGTTTCCGATGGCTCCGAGTGCCTCACCGACTCCGCGAGTGAAAGTGGTCTTGCCTGCTCCGAGTGGACCAACCAAAACGACCAAGTCACCAGCACGCAGAATTCGCGCTACACGTTCACCGAACTCGTGCATGGCATCGGCATCTGGCACCTGCAATTCGGCCAGCAGGTGTGGCGCGGTCATTCGACGCTACCGAGATACTTGCGCGTGAAACGGCCACCCATGCGAGTGACAATCTCGTAGTTGATGGTCGAGGCAGCAGCAGCCCAATCGTCAGCAGTCGAAACCCCCTGCGAGGCATCGCCGAACAAAATCACCTTGTCACCGACCGCAACCTCGTCGTCTCCAACATCGACAACGAACTGGTCCATGGCAATTCGAGAGAGCACTGGGTAGCGCTTGTCGTTGATCGATACCTCGGCAACTGGGCCATCCTGGTCGCTGGCATTTCGAGGCAAACCCTCGGCGTAGCCGACCGGAATCAGCGCTAGCGTGGTCGGCTTCGAAGTCTTGTAGAGGTAGCCGTATGAGACCCCGACGCCGGCTTCGACTTCTTTGGTCTGCACGACAACGCTGGTGGCGGTCATGGCTGGTTTGAGCCCGTACTCTGCCCCGCTGTGGCCGGCAAAAGGAGAGAGTCCATAGAGCCCAACCCCGATGCGAACCATTTCGTAGCCCAGGTTCGGGTAGCTGATGGTGCCGTCAGATGCGGTCAGGTGGCGCAGCTCAAACTCGAGCCCAGCGTCGCGAGCCTGCTGCACGGCAGCATCAAAGGCAGCAATCTGTGCCCGGTCGTCGGCCTCGCTGGTCGATGAAAGGTGGCTAAAGACGCCGACCACCTTGACGGTCTGTTGAGCCGCAAGGTCGAGGGCGCCCTGAACCAAAAGACCCCACTCGGCCATGGTCGCGCCGTTTCGACTGAGCCCGGTGTCGACCTTGAGGTGAATCTTGGCGACCCGCGAAAGGGTTTGCGCCGCCTCGGCCACGCGGTCGAGCTGTTCGAGGTTCGAAACCCCAATCTCGACATTGGCCTGAAGCGCAGCCTCGAAGTTCTCACCTGGTCCGTGCAGCCAGCAAAGCAGCGGCGACTCGACACCGTGGTCGCGAAGCAAAAGAGCCTCGGCAACATCGGCAACGCCAAGGTAATCGATGCCAACTGACTGAAGCTTTTTAGCAACATCGATCATGCCGTGACCGTAGGCATTCGCCTTGACCACGCCCATCACCTTGGCACCGCCAGAAATCTTTTTGAACGCCGCGAGATTTGCGACGATTGCATCTAGGTCGATTACTAATTCGCGCATTAGTTCTCCGCAATTACATATGCGATTGCATAATCGCCATCGTGCGAAATCGAAACATGGATGTTCGCAATCCCCTTGCTCGCTGCAACCTCGGCTGTCGAACCGAACAGCGAGATCGACGGAGCGCCGAGTTCGTTCTTCGAAACTTTTACGTCATGCCAGTGCATGCCGGTCGAACCACCGAATGCTTTAACTAGGGCCTCTTTTGCAGCGAAGCGACCAGCGAGAGTTCGGGCGACGACGTCGCGTTCATCCTCGCGAAAAATCTTTTCGATGAGACCCGGGGTCTTGCTGACCTTGTCTTCGAAACGGTTCATATCGACCAAGTCAACACCGATGCCGACGATCATGGCTATTCGACCGTTACCGACTTGGCCAGGTTGCGTGGCTGGTCGACATCGCGGCCGAGCGCGGTGGCCAGCGAAAGCGCAAAAACCTGCAACGGAATCACGGTCAGAATCGCGGCCAGCAGGCTCTCGCACTGTGGCACATAGATCACGTGTTCGGCGTAGTCGGCGACACCGGCGTCGCCCTCCTCGGCAATGGCAATCACCTTGGCGCCGCGAGCGCGAATCTCTTGAATGTTCGAAATCACCTTTGGCTGCAGGGTGTCTTTGTCGCGCGGACTCGGCACAATGACAATCACCGGCTGGCCCTCTTCGATTAGTGCGATCGGGCCGTGCTTGAGCTCGCCAGCGGCAAATCCCTCGGCATGGATGTACGCCAGCTCCTTAAGCTTTAGGGCGCCTTCCATGGCAACCGGGTAGCCGACGCTGCGACCGAGGAACAACACAGACTTGGCGTCACTCATGGCAATACCGAGCGCCTCGACGTTCTTCGAAGCGGCGATGACTTCGGCCACGCGACCTGGCATCTTGAGCAAGTCGAGGCCAATCTTCTTGAGTTCGGCAGCTGGCACCACGCCGCGCACCTGAGCCAGGTACAGGCCAAGCAGGTAGCCCGCGGTGATCTGAGCGGTGAGCGCCTTGGTCGATGCGACAGCAACCTCGGGGCCGGCATGGGTGTAAATCACTGCATCGCTCTCGCGCGCGAGAGTTGCACCCTGGGTGTTACAAATCGCGAGCACCTTGGCACCCTGCTCTGCCGCGTAACGAGTCGCGGTTAGCGTGTCTGCGGTTTCGCCAGACTGCGAGATTGCAACCACCAAAGTGTTTGGGGTTAACACAGGTTCGCGGTATCTAAATTCGTGAGCGAGCTCAACCTGAACCGCAATTCGAGACCAACGCTCAATCGCGTACTTGGCAATGTCGCCTGCATAACTCGCAGTGCCACAGGCAACGATGTAAATGCGCTCAATCGACTTGACCAACTCATCGCTGAGTCCGCCAATTTCGCTGAGCTGAACGGTTCCGTTCGACGCGAGGCGACCCATCAGAGTGTCTGCAACTGCAGTTGGTTGGTCGGCGATTTCTTTTGCCATGAACGATGACCAGCCACCCTTGCTGGCAGCCGAGGCATCCCAGTCAACGGTGAATTCGTCTGGCTGAACATCCTTGCCATCGAATGTGCGAATCTCGACGCCATCGCGACGAATCGTGACTATCTGATCCTGGCCGACGCTGATGGCACGCTTGGTGTGTTCGACGAACGCCGCAACGTCAGAGCCCAAGAAGTTTTCGCCGTCGCCAAGGCCGACGACCAGCGGCGAATTGCGTCGCGCAGCCAGCACCACATCAGGCTGGTCTTCGTGAATCACAAGGATGGTGAACGCGCCGTGCAGACGACGAACCACTGCGGCGAATGCCTTCTCGAGATCGCCGGTCTTGTCGTATTCGGCAGCAATCAGGTGGGCGGCCACCTCGGTGTCGGTCTCGCTGGCGAACTGGGTGCCGCCGGCAACCAGTTCGGCCTTGAGCTCGGCGAAGTTCTCGATGATGCCGTTGTGAATCAAGGAAAGGTTCTGGTGGGTACCACCGATGTGCGGATGCGCGTTACCGTCGGTGGCGGCTCCATGTGTGGCCCAGCGGGTGTGGCCGATGCCGATGTGGGCTGCCGGCAGCGGGTTGGCATCGATCTCGGCGACCAGGTTGCTTAGCTTGCCGGCCTTCTTGCGGGTGGCCAGGTGACCGTCGGCACCAATGACCGAGACACCGGCCGAGTCGTAGCCGCGGTACTCGAGGCGCTTAAGCCCCCCGATAAGAACATCGAGGGTGGCCTTAGGGCCTACATAACCCACGATTCCGCACATGGGTCTAATTTACCTAGAATGGCTCTGGTGAGCGGTGAAAAGACAGGCTTCGATGGCGCGATTAGCCCATTTGTCGAGGTTTCCAGGGCGGATTGGGCGGCCCTAGCCAGCTCTAACCAGCAGCCCCTCACCGAAGATGAGCTGGCCCAAATTCGAGGCCTCGGCGACGAGCTCGATCTGGGCGAGGTTGCCCAGATTTATCTTCCGCTCAGCCGTTTGCTGAACATCTATGTCACTCAAGCGCAGGCCCTGCATCAGGCCGAGGCCGCCTTCATGGGCGAACGCGCGGCTAGAACCCCGTTCATCATCGGCGTCGCAGGCTCGGTTGCAGTCGGCAAGAGCACCGTTTCGCGTGTGCTTCGCGAACTGCTTTCGCGCTGGGAGACCACTCCGAGCGTGGCCCTGGTCACCACCGATGGCTTTCTCTACCCGAATGCCGAACTCGAACGTCGCGGCATCATGGCACGCAAGGGATTTCCTGAGTCTTACGACCGCAAGACTTTGCTCAAGTTTGTTTCAGACATCAAGTCGGGAGTGCCGTCTGTTTCGGCGCCGGTCTACTCGCACCTGAGTTACGACATCACCGATCAGACCGTGGTGGTCGATTCTCCAGATGTGGTGATCATCGAGGGCCTGAACGTTTTGCAACCGCCAGCTCCAGGGCAAGAAGTGGCACTCAGTGACTTCTTCGATTTCAAGATTTACGTCGACGCCGATGTCAGCAACATCACCAAGTGGTTCTTGCGTCGTTTCGAAAAACTACGCGATGGCGCATTCACCAACCCGGCCAGCTACTTTCACCGCTACGCCGAAATGGATAGAGACAAGGCGCTCGAACGAGCGAATGAGATCTGGCGCACCATCAACCTGCCGAACCTGACCGAGAACATTTTGCCGACCCGCTCGCGCGCAACCCTGGTGTTGCAAAAGGGCGACGACCACAAGGTCGAATCGGTTCTGCT
>JBDKLV010000009.1:0-58296 GCA_039795455.1 Actinomycetota bacterium | reverse complement strand
TCATCTAGCCTGCGGCTAGAACTCCACCCATTCCAGCTGGCACTCTTCCCCGATGCCAGAAAGTGTGAAAACCAAGCTCACGCGAATGGATGGGGCTCTAGTCGCAGACATAAACCGGTAGTTATGTCAAAGCCAATCAACGAGATTCACGTTCCAGTGATGCTTGAGCGCACCGTCGAGATTCTTGGCGAATCACTTGAAGGGCAGAGCATCCTTGTTGACTGCACGCTCGGAATGGGCGGACACAGTGAAGCATTCCTTGAGCACTTTCCGAATTTGCGCGTTGTCGGAATCGATCGCGACCTAACCGCAATTGCATTGGCAAGCGAGCGTCTGTCTCGTTTCGGTGAGCGCTTCACTGCGGCACACGCAACCTACGACGAGATTCTCGAAGTCCTCGAAGAACTGAATATCGACTCGGTCCAGGCGATTTTGCTTGACCTCGGCGTTTCTTCTTTGCAGCTCGACGAGGCAGACCGTGGTTTCGCATACTCGTACAGTGCCCCGCTAGACATGCGCATGGATGCCAGCACTGGGATCACCGCGGCTGAAGTGTTGAACCAGTACAGCGAGAAAGAGCTTGCGCGAATCTTTGCCGAATACGGCGAGGAGCGTTACGCAAAGCCGATTGCCGCGGCCATCGTGGCTCGCCGCGCATCGAAGGAATTCAGCGACTCGGTCGACTTGGCCTCGCTCATCGTCGACATCGTGCCATTCATCCCAGGCAAGTCGAAGGGGCACCCTGCAAAGCGCGTGTTTCAAGCGTTGAGAATCGAAGTGAACCGCGAACTTGAAGTTTTGCAAAACACTATGCCTGCGGTCATTAAGGCTCTTGCCGTTGGCGGTCGCGTACTGGTGCTGGCTTACCACTCACTCGAAGATCGAATCGTCAAGCAGGCACTCGTTGCTGCAAGCACGTCGTCGGCGCCGCTCGATCTTCCAATTGAACTTCCTGAACACGCCCCGGTGCTTCGCCTTGTTGTGAAGGGCGCCGAGCAGGCGAGTGAAGAAGAAATCCAAATCAACCCGCGTGCCGCATCGGTGCGACTACGCGCAGCAGAGAAGATCCGGAGCGCAGCATGAGCGTTGCACGTCTAACCAATCCAGTCCGTTTGAACCGTCCGGCACCACGCCCGGCTCCTGTTCGTTCGGTATCAGTTGCCGGTGTTCGTAAGCCTGCAGCGGTTGGCTGGCGTGCAGTTGGCAAGTTGGCGGTCTTCGGCATCATCGCCGTTAACCTGCTTAGCCTCGTGCTTAACATCTCGGTAACCCAGAGTGCCTACGAACTTGCTCACCTTAAGGCGAGCAAGGCCGAGCTCGGCACTCAGGTGCAGATTCTTTCTGGTCAGGTAGACAGTCTCTCTTCGCAAGAGAACCTGGCTAACTCGGCAGCCTCGCTTGGCATGATTGCCAACGCCAATCCTGTATTTCTTCGTATCGCAGACGCAAAGGTATTCGGCAAGCCAAAGGAAGCGATCAGCACTGATGGCCGAGTCGCGCACAACAACCTCGCAAATGCAGCACTTACTGACCGTTCAGCCTTGACTACCGACCTTCCAACTACCTCGACCGCTGCAACAGGCATGGTTACCGCTCCGAATGTCGCTACCGGTGTTGCTAGCACCGGACAAGTAGCGTTTTCGAGTGGAGTTATCCCAGCTTCACCGACCCACTAATCGTTTCTAGGCAGGCATCTTGAATCGCAGAAGGCCTGACCGAAACGACCTGAGAATCAATCGATTCCAGGGTTTGGTCATCATCATTGCCCTGATCTTCGTTGGTCGATTAGTGCAGGTTCAGCTCATCCAGGCTCCTGAGATCAATAAGGTCTCTGAGGCAAGTCGCACGGTGCCGCACGTCATTCCGGCCATTCGCGGACGCATTCTTGATTCGACTGGACAGGTCTTGGCTAAGACCGTGCTCAAGTACGACATCAACGTTGCACCCATAAACGTTGGCCCGGTGACGAAAACCGTCAACGGCGTAAAGACCACTATGCCGGTTGATCAGGTTGCGGCTCAGCTGGCTGGCATCTTGGGCATGACGCCTGCCGATGTGCTGGCAAAAATATCTGGCACCACTCAGTACGCGAACGTAAAGCGCGGAGTGACTGTAGATGTTTACGCACAGATCAAGGCGCTGGGAATCCCTTGGGTTTACTTCGACACCGTTACCGCGCGCGTTTATCCGAGCGGCGCTCTTGCGGGTAATTTGCTTGGCTTCCTAACCACTGATGGCACTGCGATGGGTGGTATCGAGTCGATGGCGAACAAGTGTCTTGCCGGTGTCGATGGTAAAGAAACCTATGAGAAGGGCAACGACGGAATTAAGATTCCATCTAGCGTTGTCACAACGACGCAGGCGGTAAACGGCCACGATGTTCAACTCACGATCAACGCCGACTTGCAGTACTACGCGCAGCAAGTGCTTACTCAGAACTGGTCCAGTCTGAAGGCTGACTGGGCGACTGCAGTTGTCATCGAGGCAAAGACTGGCCGCATTCTGGCTGCTGCCGATGCGCCTTCGATGGACCCGAATGACCCGAGTGCTACTCCCGTCGCAAATCGAAACGAACGAGTCTTCACCTCGCAATTTGAGCCAGGTTCGGTAATCAAAGCCCTCACGGCGGCAACGCTGATCGACACCGGCAAGGGAACCCCAGAAATGCGTGTGATTGCGCCATTTGGTTGGGTAGTGCCTGGCACGAATGGATACCGAGTCACCGACTCGCACGTGCACGGCAACGACAAGTTGACGCTGACCGGCGTGCTTCGTGATTCATCGAACACCGGAATCATGAAGCTTGGTCAGAATGTAGATTTCCAAACTCGCTACGACTACCTAAAGAAGTTCGGTGCCGGCAAAAAGACAGCGATTGGATTCCCGGGTGAGACCGGTGGTTTGGTGCTGCCTTCATCACAGTGGGATCAGGTAAAGAAGTACGTGTCGATGTTTGGCCAAGGCTTCTCGGTTAGTCCGATTCAGTCGGCGATGATGTACCAAGCCATCGCCAACCAGGGAGTGCTGTTGCCGGCGAAACTAATCGAAGGATGCGCGGACTCGAACGGCAACATTCAGAAGTCGGGCATTGGTGCTGGCTCGCGTGCCATCAGCGCACAGTCCTCAAAGACCGTGATCGATATGCTCGAAAAGGTTGTTGAGCAGGGTGGTATCGGTCGTCACGCCGCAGTTCCGGGTTACCGGGTTGCCGGCAAGACAGGTACCGCACAGATCATTGACCCTGCGACAGGTCGCTACGGTTACCTGCACGCGATTTCGTTCATTGGTCTGGCGCCTGCAGAAGACCCGCAGTACGTGGTTGCTGTGACTGCGTTCAAATCGCGCACAGTTTCTAACTCGCTGGGTGCGACCCCGGTTTTCAAAGCCATCATGCAGCAGGTGCTTCGTACCTATCGTGTGACCCCGTCAACCACTAAATCGGCCAACATTCCGACAGAGTGGAAGTAATGCAAGAGTCAATTCCGCCAATCCTGCGACCGGACCACGTGGTTCCGGTTGACTTTGACGCGCTCTGTGCCGACTTTGGTCTTGAGCGTGTTACGTCTGGCACGGCCAGCCTTACTGGCATCAGCATGAATACCAATGACTTGCGTTCGGGGGATCTGTTCATTGCAATGCCTGGGCTCAAGACCCATGGAGCTAAATTCGCCGACAGGGCAATTGAGCTGGGTGCCGCGGCAATCATTACCGATGCCGCCGGTGCTGACCTGATCGCTACTTCGATTCCGATGGCACTTCTCGAGGACCCTCGGTTGGAGCTCGGCGACTTGGCCGCCTACGTTTATTCGAACAACCCAGAAACCATGCCCCGCATTTTTGGTACCACCGGTACCAACGGAAAAACCTCGACCAGTTATCTACTTGAGGCAATGCTGCGTCAAATTGGCGAGGTCACTGGCCTGACCTCGACTGCAGAACGTCACATTGCCGGTGAAGTAATCGTGAGTCGATTGACAACACCCGAGTCAACCGAGATGCACGCGTTGATTGCAAGGATGCGCGAAAAGAAAGTCACTTCGATTGCAATCGAAGTTTCAGCGCAAGCACTCTCTCAGCACCGGGTAGACGGATTAGTTTTCGATGTCGCCGGCTTCACAAACCTCAGCCACGATCACCTCGATGACTACGGTGACATGGAAACTTACTTCGCGGCCAAGGCGGCGTTGTTCACTAAGGCTCACGCGAAGCGTGGAGTAATCTGCCTAGACACAGAATACGGTCAGCGACTGGTCGGGCTGGCCGAAGTGCCCGTAGTCACCGTGACTCATCTCGAGGATGTTGTGGCCGACTACCGCGTTCGAGTTCTCGAAGAGAAACCCGCCTACACCAGTTTCGAATTGACCGCGCCGAACGGTGACACCTTGCGCTCGAGCATCCCGCTTATTGGAGCGCACATGGCATACAACGCAGCGCTTGCCATTGTGATGTTGATCGAAGCCGGCTTTGAATTCGATCGCATATCGGCTGCAATTAAAAACGGGGTAGAGGCGTACTTGCCTGGCCGCACCGAACGAGTAACGGGACAAACCGGGCCTGACGTGTTCGTCGACTTTGGTCATTCACCGGATGCCTTTTTGAATACCCTGGCGGCCGTGCGCAAGGTCACAAGCGGCAAGGTGCTCATGCTGTTTGGCGCCGACGGCGACCGCGACGCCACCAAGCGTCCGGACATGGCCAGGGTTGCGGCTGAAGGATGCGACGTCTTGGTCATTACTGATCACCACCCACGTTTTGAGGACCCGGCATCGATTCGGGCGACCCTGGTCGCCGAAGCCAAAAAAGCGCGGCCAGACCTCGAAATTCATGAAGTATCTCCGCCGGAAGCCGCAATTCGCCTCGCAGTTTCGCTCGTCGGCGAAGGTGACTCGATTCTTTGGGCTGGCCCTGGGCATCAGGATTACCGAGACATCAGGGGAGTGCGTACTGTTTATTCGGCTCGCGCAGAGGCTCGCGCGGCGCTAAAAGAAGCGGGTTGGTCATGATTTCGCTTCAGCTAAGTGAGATAGCCGAGGTAGTCGGCGGCAAGCTCCACGGCCAAGATGTCTTGGTTACCGGTAGCGTCGAGACCGATTCACGCTTGATTGGCACCGGTTCGTTGTTCGTAGCGAAGCCAGGCGAGGTAACCGACGGACATAATTTTGTCGAAGCGGCCCTAAGTAATGGTGCGACAGCAGCCATCGTTCAGCGAGCGGTCGACGTGCGAATTCCACAGATTGTTGTCGAAGACTCCGTCAACGCACTTGGCATGTTGGCTCGTCACGTGCTTTCAGTTTTGCGCGAGTCTGGAAACTTGACCGTCATTGGCGTCACTGGATCGAATGGCAAGACTTCAACCAAGAATATGCTCCGTGCAACGCTCTCGCGTTTTGGCAATGTGATTGCGCCAATCGAGTCTTTCAACAACGAGGTCGGCGCCCCGTACTCGATGCTTCAAGCCAATTATGAGACTGACTATTTAGTCGTCGAGTTGGGGGCTGGTGGAGTCGGAAGTATTGACTACTTGGCTCAGATGTGTCGACCAGATGTTGCAGTCGAATTGAAAGTGGGCTTGGCTCACGTTGGTGAATTTGGCGGCATCGAAACTACATACAAGATCAAATCTGAACTTGTCCGTGCTGTTCCTGACGCAAAATTGATTTTCAACATCGATGATCCATACGTGCAACAGATGGCCGAATTTGCTCGAGGTGAAGTCACCTGGTTTGGATTGAACGACGAAGCGGAAATTTCTGCGCGGTCGATTCACATTGGCCTGGCTGGCACCAGTTTTGAACTGATGGTAGATGGACAGCAACACACAATGGTGACGCTCCAAATTATTGGCGAACACCAAGTTATGAACGCTTTGGCTACCCTCGCGGTTATCAAACGACTTGGCCTTGACCTAAACGAGGCGATCGAGGCTCTCGAAGATTTGCCGCTAGCCGAGCGCTGGCGCATGCAGATTATGCCTGGGCCTAACGGCTCAACCATCATTAACGATGCCTACAACGCCAGCCCGGATTCAACCCGCGCGGCACTGCAAACCCTAGCGACACTTGGCCGTCAGGGGCACCGCACTATCGCAGTCTTGGGAGAAATGGCAGAGCTCGGTGCTTTCTCAGCCGAGCAGCACGACTACATCGGGCGCCTTGCCGTTCGCTTGAACATTGATCGCGTCGTGGTTGTTGGCACGGGAGCGAAATTGATTCACATGGGTGCCAGCCAAGAGGGTAGTTGGGACGGCGAATCGACATACTGTGAGTCGATTGCCGAGGCATTAGAGCAGGTTCGTGGTTGGCTAGGTTCTGGCGACATTGCGTTGGTCAAGTCATCGAAGTCTGCCGAACTCAGGTTTTTAGGAGACGCATTGGCGGAGGTAGCTGAATGAGAGCGGTATTACTAGCCGGCGGTATCGCCATGGCAATCACCCTCTTTGCGACCCCAGTATTTATCTGGCTGTTCCGTCGCCTGCAGTGGGGGCAGTACATCCGTGAGGATGGCCCGCAGTCACATCAGGTCAAACATGGCACACCAACTATGGGTGGCGTGGTCATCATCATCGCGACTCTGCTCGGCTATTTCTTCGGAAAGCTCGCCAATTTTGAAACTCCAACGGTATCTGCGCTACTTGCCTTGTTCATGATGGTCGGCCTTGGCCTGATCGGTTTTGCCGATGATTACATCAAGACACACAAACAGCGCAGCTTGGGCCTTACTGGTTGGCAAAAAATCGCGGGTCAGGGTTTGGTCGCAGTTGCCTTTTCACTTCTGGCGTTGCAATTTCCAAACGCGGCTGGAGTTACTCCAGCCACCACCAAGATTTCGGTCTTTCGAGACACCACGCTGGATCTCTCATGGTTTGGTGCCACCGTCGGTGTTGTGCTGTTTGTGATTTGGATTTACTTTTTGGTTGCTGCCGCTTCAAATGCCGTGAACATCACCGATGGCCTCGATGGTCTTGCCTCGGGCGCGAGCATCATGGCAATCGGCGCGTTCGCCATCATTGGTTTCTGGCAATTCAACCAAACCTGCGGCACCGTGGTCGAGAACATAGCGTCGTGCTATAACACTCGCGACCCACTCGATCTAGCCGTAGTCGCCTCGGCCGTGGTCGGTGCTCTCGCTGGCTTTTTGTGGTGGAATACCTCGCCGGCCAAGATCATCATGGGCGACACCGGGTCGCTTGCTCTAGGTGGAGTGTTTGCAGCTCTCGGCATTTTGGCGCACACCGAAATTCTCTTGGTGCTCCTGGGCGGCCTGTTCGTCATCTTGACCAGCTCGGTAATTATTCAGAGGGTGTTCTTCAAGATCACCAAGTGGCGCACCGGTACTGGGCGCCGAGTCTTCTTGATGAGCCCGTTGCATCACCACTTCGAACTCAAGGGTTGGCAAGAGATCACCATCGTTGTGCGCTTCTGGATCATCGCGGGTCTTTGTGTACTAACTGGCATTGGCCTGTTCTACATCGAGTGGATTTACGGATAGCCAATGATCGCGTTGCCCGAACTGCAAAGTTGGCACTCGAATTGGAAAGACCTTCGAGTGGTCGTATTGGGCCTAGGGGTCTCGGGTTTTTCTGTGGCAGACACACTTCATGAACTCGGTGCTAAGCAACTTGTTTTCGCGAATGCTGTTGAGGAACAGCATCGCGATCTGCTCGAAGTTTTAGGCATCGAATACCGAATCGGATTATCCGATTCGGACACCACAGCTGCAATTGACGCTTTTGCTCCGCAACTGGTTATCGTTTCGCCTGGCATCAAGCCGACCAACCCCGTCGTGCAGCATCTTGATTCCAAGCGAATTCCTTACTGGGGCGACATCGAGTTGGCCTGGAGATTGCGCGATAAGGTCAAGCCGGCCGAGTGGATTTTGATCACCGGTACGAATGGCAAGACGACTACAACACAGTTGGTGGAGCACATCCTTGTTGAACAGGGCACTCGAGCGATTGCTTGTGGAAACATTGGCCTGCCGGTGCTCGATGCGATTCGTAATCCCGATGGTTTCGACTATCTGGTTGTCGAGATTTCTAGTTTTCAGCTGCACTACCTAAATCGCATCGCTCCAAAAGTCGCCGCATTACTCAACATTGCCGAGGATCACCTGGACTGGCACGGCGGTTTCGACGCATACATCGCGGCTAAGGCGAAAGTGTTCGAGGGCGCCACAGCGGCCATTGTTTACAACGAAGAGGATGCACGCACCGGTGAATTAGCGCAGAACGCCGATGTCGAATCGGCCGATGTGCTGGCCGTGGGCTTCACCCGTGGAGTGCCGATGGATCTGCGCGTTGGCTACATAGAAGGCTCGCTTATCGATCGCGGTTTCGTGCCATATCGCGCCAAAGAGGTGCCAGAATTGGCCAACCTCGATGACATCGCTCAAATCGGTGTCGTTACTCCGCACCTGCTTTCGAATGTCGCGGCGGCCGTGGCAATCGCTCGTGCCTGCGATGCGACCCCAGATGCTATTCGAAGTGCAATTCGAAGTTTCAAACTCGATCGCCACCGCATTGAATTCGTCGCAGATCTAAACGGGGTTCTCTGGTTTGACGATTCGAAGGCGACCAACACCCACGCTGCAGACGCTTCTCTGCGAGCTTTTGACAGCGTGGTCTGGCTGGTAGGCGGTTTACTCAAGGGCGTCGACCT
The DNA here is from genome assembly GCA_039795455.1 of Actinomycetota bacterium. GTDB lineage: Bacteria > Actinomycetota > Actinomycetes > Actinomycetales > Microbacteriaceae > Rhodoluna. The sequence goes on along the minus strand of JBDKLV010000009.1, from coordinate 49,639 downwards.
TGCTCCGCTTGTTGCGCAGCACGCGGGTCGAATCAAGGCTGCAATCGTCATCGGGGTAGACCGCGAGCCAGTTCTTGAGGCCTTTAGAATTCACGCTCCCGATGTTGCTGTGTATGAAGTTGCGGCAGACAATGACGCGGTGATGGCGCAAGCGGTAGCCAAGGCTGTTTCTGTAGCGCAGCCGGGTGATGTGGTTTTACTTGCCCCCGCAGCGGCTTCGATGGATCAATTCAAGGACTACGCCGATCGCGGCGAGCAATTTGCAGAGGCAGTCAAACAGCATGCGTAATCGAACAACTCGTCAACCAAATCGTCGCACTCCGGCTCGCGGACGAAACCAGCGTGCGCAACTTGGCAGCAGGGCAGAGGTAGCCGTAGCGGTCTCGCGCGAATTTTTCTTGAGCGCCTTCCGCGGGCAGAGCCGTGAGTTCACACAATTGCTCGGTATCACCATCGCACTGCTAGCCATCGGCATGCTGATGGTGTTAGACGCGTCGTACGTGAACTCATTGAGTTCGGGCAGTGATGCGTATAGCTCGGGTTTGCGTCAAGCCATCATCGCAACTGTCGGATTCGTTGGACTGACTTTTATCTCGACTCTGCCTGTTCACCGTTTTAGCGAGTGGGCTCGCTATCTCATGATGGGTTCGATGGGACTTCAGGTCATTACTCTGCTCTTTGGACAGAGCGTGAACGGTAACCGTAACTGGATCAACATTCCGCTGATTGGCCCAGTTCAGCCAAGCGAGTTCATGAAGATCGCAATCGTGTTACAAGTGGCTGCGATTTTGACTCAAACTTCAAATGGCTGGCATGACTTTATGTATTCCTGGGGTAAAGCTGGAATTTGGGCGATACTAGGAGCAATACTGGTCATCGCAGGTGCCGACCTTGGAACCGTAATCATCATGGCGATGTTTGTTCTCATCGAAATGGCGTTAGCTGGGTTGCCAAAACCGTGGCTGAACATGGCCATGGTCCTTGGAGTATTAGGTGCAATAGCTGGGTCATTCTCGAATTCTTCGCGCCGAGCGCGAACAATTGCCTGGCTCAACCCCAGCGCTCCAGATCCACTTGATGTTAACTGGCAGGCGAAGCATGGCGTTTGGGCACTTGCGGCTGGCGGCTTTGGTGGCTCTGGACTAGGTCAGTCCAAGATGAAGTGGTCTTGGATTCCCGAGGTTGAGAACGACTACATCTTTGCCATCATTGGCGAAGAGTTCGGCTTGATCGGTTCGGCCGTAGTGATTGCACTGTTTGTTGCGCTGTCGATTGTGTTGATTCGCATCCTGCGTCGCACCGAGGACATGTTCTCGAGAATCGTTGTTGGTGGCGTTACCGGCTGGCTAGTGTTCCAAGCCCTGGTCAACATCGCCGTCGTGCTTAGTCTCTTGCCGGTCCTTGGCGTGCCGCTTCCGCTGATTTCCAAGGGCGGTTCCTCGCTGCTCGCTAACCTTGCCGCAATCGGAGTGGTGCTCGCTATCGAGCGCAACAATCATTCCCCGATGCGCGGTCCAAGATTGAGACAAACAAAATCAGGCGCTACAGGGACCAGAGCTGCAACTTCACGAGCAAGTGGGGCGCGTACGCGATGACCACTTTCTTGCTTACGGGCGGCGGAACCGCTGGGCACGTGAACCCACTCCTGTCTCTTGCCGATGCAATTACAAACAAGGATGCAGCTGCAAAAGTTATTGCGCTTGGCACCGTCGAGGGGCTCGAGTCTCGACTGATTCCCGCACGCGGTTATCGTCTAGAGACGATTGCCAAACTGCCATTTCCGCGACGTCCGAGCCTATACGCCCTGACTTTTCCATTTCGGTTTTTGAGCGCGGTAGCAAAGGTTCGCAAACTTATTCGTACTGAAAAAGTTGCCGCGGTCGTTGGTTTTGGGGGCTACGCCAGTGCACCTGCGTATTTGGCCGCTCGATTCGAGAAAATTCCGCTAGTCATCCACGAGGCGAATGCTTTGCCCGGCATCGCCAATCGCATTGGTGCCAAGTTCGCCACAAGAGTTGCCGTGGCTTTCAAAGGAACTGGGCTACCAAACGAAGTCGTGACAGGAATGCCTCTGCGACGTGAAATCGAATCGATCATTCAACGACACAACGAGGTTGCTGCCAGAGTGCAGTTTGGTCTTGATCCAGAGTCGTTCACTTTGTTGGTTACCGGTGGCTCACTCGGCGCTAAGAAGCTCAACGACGTCATCGAATCGAGCCGCTCGCTGTTCGCTGCAGCCGGCATCCAAGTGCTCCACATTGTTGGTAATAAGAGCGAGCTCAAAGCTACATCCGCACCGGGTTATGTTCGACTGGAGTATTGCGAGCAGATGGATCAAGCGATAGCCGCTGCCGACTTTGCAGTTTCTCGTGCCGGAGCCTCGACTGTGTCAGAGTTTGCAGCGGTTGGTTTGCCTGCCCTCTACATTCCATATCCGGTCGGCAACGGCGAACAGAAATTTAACCTCAAAGAGCTGCTTGCCGTCGGTGGTGGAGAACTGGCTCTCGACCGTGATTTCAGCGTTGAATACGTTGCGCAAAAGCTGATTCCGTTGCTCTCAAATTCGAAGCGGGTGGCACAAATGGCAAATGCTGCAAAATCCGTAGGTATCGCCGATGGCACTGAGCAGCTGCACAGGTTGGTTCTAGGCGTGTTGCCTAATCGCCAAACTCATTGACCCATAGTCTTCTAGAACCATGATTAAGCCCGATTTCAGCCAAGCCGTTCCCGCTGACCTAGGCGTCATCCACTTTGTTGGCATTGGCGGCTCTGGTATGAGCGGTATCGCGCGCATGATGATTGGTCTAGGACACAAAGTGACCGGAAGCGATCTGCGTGACACAGACAGTGTCGCGCAACTTCGCAAGCTAGGTGCGGAAATTCACATTGGTCATGACGCCGCACACCTAGGCAACCCAGACACGGTAGTTGTTACATCAGCGCTTTGGCCAACTAACCCGGAGTATCTACTTGCCAAAGAACGTGGCATTCCAGTGATACACCGCTCTCAGGCTCTCGAATATTTGACTCGCCACCACCGTGTTATCGCTGTGGCCGGCGCCCACGGCAAGACCACGAGCACGGGCATGATTATTACCGCGCTCAAGCAACTCGGAGTCGACCCAAACTTTGTTAATGGTGGCGTAATTGCGCAGCTCGGCGTTTCGTCAGGCGCAGGCAAAGATGATTTGTTCGTAATCGAAGCCGACGAATCTGACGGCTCGTTCTTGCACTACAACACCGCCATTGCTTTGATCACCAACGTGGATGCCGATCACCTTGATCACTACGGTTCAGAGGCGGCGTTCGAAGCCGAGTTCGCCAAGTTCGCGCAACAAAGCAACGAGTTTGTCGTAGTCAGCTCTGATGACCCTGGCGCTAAGCGGGTTACTTCACTGCTGCATGACAAAAAAGTCATCACCTTCGGAAAGGCGAGTGACGCCGATGTGCGCTTGGTCGAAATTGATGCGAGCGGGGCAGAGGTTAGTTTCACTCTCGCCCACGCAGGTGTTGAGTATTCAGGCGAACTCACCATTCCGGGCGAGCACAACGCGATCAACGCCGCAGGTGCCGTCGCTGTTTTGATTGGACTCGGCTTCGAATCAAAATCGGCGCTACACGCTGTGATGGGTTTTCAAGGCACCGGACGCCGTTTCGAATTGCACGGCGAGGTGCGGGGAGTTAGGGTCTACGACGACTTTGCCCATCATCCAACCGAGGTGACTGCGGCGCTCAAGGCGGCCAGGGCAGTTGTCGGCGCCGGCCGTATCGTCACGGTATTTCAGCCGCATCTGTATTCGCGCACCCGCATGATGCACCGCGAATTCGCAGAGGCACTGAACTTAAGCGACGAAGTCGTAGTGCTCGATATTTATGCCGCGCGCGAAGATCCTGAGCCTGGGGTGACTGGCCAGTTGGTCAGCGATTCGTTCGCCGACAAGGCTCGCGTTCACTACGTTCCAAATTGGGATGACGCCCCGGCCGTGGCCGCCAAGCTCACCAAAGTTGGTGACTTCATTGTGACCATGGGTTGCGGCGACGTTTACCGCATGGTTCCTGAGTTACTTGAGGCCTTGGAGCACTAGTGCGTCGTCCGCCAAGTCGAGACGGGGTTTCGACTCCAAAACGAGCCACGCCTGCTCCCGTCAAGCCACAAGCGGCAGCGCAGCCTAGGCCGGTTCGCCAGCCGCAGGGAAACGTCAGTTCGCTGATCGAACGCCGTCAAGCCAAGGCTCGAGCTAAAACTCGTACCATGACCCCTTCGCGAGTAGCCCGACCAAATGCACGCAAGGCTCCGAGGGGCAAAGGCGCAGGGTTGTTCGGACGTGTTCGCCCACGACTGAGCAAAGAGCAAAACTCGCAGCGCATCGCCCAAATTCGTCGATTCACTTCAGCCTCGCGTGGCCGCAAGGCCGTGACGTTCACTCTGCTCGGCTCGTTCGTAGTCTTGCTAGCCGTAGTAGCCGCATCCGTCGCAACACCGATGCTTGCCGTGCGAGAAATTCGCGTGACCGGATTGCACTCGATTGATCAGAAAAAGATTCTCAATGCTGTTAAGGATCAGAAGGGAGTCCCGCTCGCGCTGGTATCGCAGGATCACATAGCGTCTGAGTTGGCTTCGTTCACGCGCATCGAAAGTTTTTCACTAATCTCCGAGTTGCCAAATACCTTGCACATTTCAATCAAGGAACGCTCGCCGATAGCAATCGTCGTGGTTGCAGGCGTTGCCTATCTCTATGATCCTGCCGGTATTCAGCTCGACGTGGCGACGTACAAAGACATGTATCCATTGATTAGCGCCAATGGCGATCCGAGTAAGAGTGCATCGTTCCAAGAGGCGATAGATGTGCTGCTTGCGTTGCCGGCCGAATTGCTGCCCCAGGTTGCCAGTATCAACGCAACCTCGAAGGACAACGTAACGCTTCAACTGCGCGGCTATGCAGGGCAAAAGATCATTTGGGGCGATGCCTCGCAGTCGATCCTCAAGTCACGCACGCTTTCGGCGTTGATAGCGAACCAGAAGCAGACTGACCGAGTCACCTATGACGTTTCGTCGCCGTCGGCCCCTGTAGTTCGCTGGCGTTGAAGTTAGACACGCCCGAACAAATCCCCGCTAAACCTGCGCTCTAGCCCTATTTTTTAGGCGCAGCGGGTTGAAACCAGCAAACTCTAAGCCTCACCCAGAGGTTTAAGGTTTCATTCACGCTAGAACTTTCGGAGGAAATGTGGCCAGTCTGCAGCAGAACTACCTGGCGGTCATCAAGGTGATCGGTGTCGGTGGACACGGTGTAAATGCGATCAACCGCATGATTGAGCGCGGTCAGCGCGGCGTTGAGTTCATTGCGATCAACACGGATGCACAGCAGCTCGTCATGAGCGAAGCCGACGTCAAGATCGACATCGGACGCGAAGTGACTCGCGGACTCGGTGCGGGTGCAGACCCTTCAGTAGGTCGTCGTGCGGCAGAAGACCACGAAGACGAGATTGAACTCGCACTTCGTGGCGCAGACATGATCTTCGTTGCAGCGGGCGAGGGTGGCGGTACCGGTACCGGTGCTTCGCCTGTTGTCGCGCGTATCGCGAAGCGTCTCGGTGCGCTAACCGTTGGTGTAGTAACTACTCCTTGGAGCTTCGAGGGTAAGCGTCGTGCCGAGCAGGCAGAGCGTGGCATCGAAGAACTCCGTGCCGAGGTTGACACCCTTATCGTGATTCCTAACGAGTTGCTGATCAAGAACACCAACTCGTCGGTCACCGTTCTAGAGGCCCTCAAGATTGCCGACGACCCGCTGGTCGCAGGTGTCCAGGGCATTACCGACTTGATCGTTCGTCCTGGTTTGATCAACGTTGACTTTGCCGACGTTCGCACCGTTTTGCAGGGTGCCGGTTCAGCCCTTATGGGTATCGGTGCAGCCAAGGGCGAGGACCGCGCCATTCGCGCTGCCGAGGCCGCAATCACCAGCCCGATGACCGACACCACCATCGATGGTGCGCTTGGTGTGCTCGTGCTTGTCGAGGGCGCAACCAACCTCAGCGTTCACGAAATGTATCAGGCGCAGATGTTGGTCAAAGAGTCGGTTAGCCCTGAGGCGAACATCATTGCCGGTCTTTCGGTCGACGACACTCTCGGCGACGAAGTTCGTGTGACTGTTGTAGCCGCTGGACTCGATCCGTCGTTCATTCGTCGTCGTCCAGTTGAAACAGCAGCACCGGCCCAGGTTCGCGAGACCCCGGTGGCATCGAATGGTTTTGAAATCTCGGGCCGCTCGACTCAGCCAGAAACGGGCGGCGTTGAAATCAACTTCAACCAGAGCCCAGCGACTGAATCGATTGCGGTTGTCGAGGAGCCATACCAGGCGCCAAAGCAGACTGGTTTCGGCGACGATCTCGACATTCCAGATTTCTTGAAGTAATCATGTCGGCGCTTGCCGAACGTTACCGCCAGGTTCAGGGTTCGATTTCGACAAAGTTGACTGAGCTCGGACGTGCTCCGAGTGAAGTCACGCTGATTGTTATAACCAAAAACCACCCGGATGCCTTGGCCCGCGAGCTGTATGAACTTGGTGGGCGCAATTTCGGTGAGAACCGCGACCAAGAGGCTGGGCCTAAGGCCGCCGCGCTGGCAGATTGTGAAGGCCTGAGTTGGCACTTCGTCGGGCAGTTGCAGTCCAACAAGGTTCGGTCGGTGCTCGGTTACGCCCAGTCGATTCACTCGCTCGATAGACCGAGCCTCCTGAAGGCCCTGGCTGCCGAAACCGAGAGACTTCAGCGAGACATCGATGTGTTCATCCAGCTGAATCTGACCGACGATCCGGGTCGAGGCGGCGTTCAACCAAGTGAGCTAGAAGCTTTCGCGGAGCAGGTCTTGGCCCAGCCAAGGCTGAACCTGCGCGGCGTGATGGGGGTAGCCGCCCTTGACCGTGACCCACGACTCGATTTTGCGACGATTCAAGCGGCCAGCCAGCGCTTGCAGACCGTGGCACCTGACGCCAAGGCGATCTCGGCGGGCATGAGTCACGATTACCTCGAGGCCTTGGAATTCGGCGCGACACACCTGCGAATTGGAACGGCAATCACGGGTATTCGCAACCCTTAGCCATATCCTGAGGTTGAAGGTTTACTAGGAGGACTCTTATGTCAGTTTTTGCTAACGCCATGGACTACATGGGCTTTGGAAATGGCCGCAACCGCGAGGCATCGGCGCCTCGTCCGTCGGCTGTAGGCAACACCGTTCGAGCGGTCACCGCTCTGCGACCACGTCGCAACGACGGCATCCAGATTGAGACCATCGTGCTGAACAGCTACAGCCAGGCACGCGAAGTGTCAGACGCATTCCGCGATGGCTACCAGGTGATCGTTGAGATGTCTGGTGCTTCAGAGACCGACCAGCAGAAGATGCTGAACTACATGTGCGGACTGAAAGAGGGCCTCATGGGCACTCTGCAGCGTGTCACCAAGACAGTGTTCCTATTGGCACACGACGGCGCTTCAACCGGTGAAGACATCGATGAGGCTGGCGACAACCAGGCTCACGACGACCTAATCATTCGCCCAAACTACTAAGTCACGCTTGTCGCTAGTACTTCAGGTTCTGGCCTGGGCCGTTCAGCTATATATCTGGCTATTCATAGCCCGCTTCATAGTTGATTTGGTTCGATCGGTAAATCAGGGCTTTCGCCCTCGAGGTTTCATGCTCATCCTCCTAGAGAGCGTGCTGACCTTAACCGACCCACCCTTGAAGTTGGTGCGCCGGTTCATCAAGCCGTTTCGGGTTGGGTCACTGGCGCTCGACTTTGGCTGGACCATCGTGATCCTTCTGTTGAGCATGCTTCACAACGCACTGATTAGCGCCAGCCTGTAGACAACTCTCACGGTCTGGCTGCCTTTGGTAGCCTTGTCTAAACCTGTTTGAAAGAGGAGCTCATGCCGCTAACTCCAGAAGACGTCGTCAATAAGCGATTTCAGCCGACGAAGTTCCGCGAGGGTTACGACCAGGATGAGGTCGATGACTTTCTAGACGAGATCGTTGTCGAGATGCGCCGCATCTACACCGAAAACGAAGACCTTCGTCAGCGCCTGTTGGCCTCTGAGTCGCGCATAGCAGAACTGCAACGCAGTGGTGCTGGCCTTGCAAACCAACTCGAGGGCGACACAGTCAGCGTGCCTAACTTCGCACCGAGCATCCCTGAGCCAAGCAACTTCCCGGTAGCCACCGCTCCTGAAAACTTGAGTAGCAACAGCACTAACAACCTGCTGCAGTTGGCTCGAAAACTCCACGACGACCACGTGCGTGAAGGCATCAGCAAGCGCGACGCGCTGATCGCAGAAGGCCATGCGACCGCTGCTCGCGTGATTCGTGAGGCTGAGGCGCAACAGCGCGTGGAGCTCTCGAAGTTCGAGCAAGAGAAGGCTGTGCTCGAGCACACCATCATCGAACTTAAGACGTTCGAGCGCGAGTACCGATTGAAGCTAAAGAACTACATTCAGGCTCAGTTGACCGAACTCGAATTGCAGAACGATGCAGCGACTCCGGCACCTTCGAGCACACTCGAATTGGGTGGCGGCTACACTCCGCCAAGTTCTAACCAAGGGTTCTTCGGCTAAATGAAGGCGAAAACCAGTTGGCTGTTTCTGGCCCTAGGTCTGGCAGTCGTGCTGGTAGCAATTGACTACGAGATCAAGAACTTGATTGTCGATAACCTGACTCCGTTTCAAGTGGTTAATGTCATTCCGGGCGTTCTTGATTTAACCTTGGTTACCAACAACTCGGCCGGTTTCTCTATCGGATTTGGATTCACGCCGCTGTTCGCGATCATCTCAACACTCGCTGCATTGGCAACAATTTGGTTTTTGTTCCGGGTTGAAACTTTGTGGTGGGCGTTGTTAGGCGGGACGTTTCTAGGCGGAATCGTGGGCAACTTAATTGACCGCTTCGCGCGCGAGCCCTACTTTGGCTCGGGTCGCGTAATTGACTACATGAAGGTTCCGTTCAACTTTCCAATCTTCAACCTTGCCGATTCTTTAATCGTGATTGTCGCAATCTTGACCGTGATTGCGATCATGCGCGGCTACCGTGTGGGCAAGGCCGGCAAAATCGAAAGCGAAAATGGCCGAGACTAAAACTCTGCCTTTGCCCAGTGGGCTCGCGGGGGAGCGCATTGATGCGGCTCTTGCCAAACTGCTTGGCATTTCACGTTCCCATGCTGCCGACCTGATCGAGGCTGGAGCAGTGCACATCGATGGCAAGCCTGCGGCCAAATCTGATCGCGCTATCGAGGATGCGCTAGTTACCGTCGAACTGGCTGATCCCGTGAACCGTCTAGAGGTTGTGGCGGCAGATGTCGCCGAGCTAAGAATCGTTTTCGAAGACGAACACCTGGTCGTTGTCGATAAACCAGCCGGAGTTGCCGCGCATCCTTCTGTTGGATGGGAAGGCCCAACCGTGGTTGGCGTGCTGGCGGCTCGCGGCGTGCAGATTGCTACCTCAGGCGCGGCTGAGCGCCAGGGCATCGTGCAGCGACTCGACGTCGGTACCAGCGGCTTGATGATGGTGGCAAAGAGCGAGGTCGCATACTCGCGCCTCAAGCAGGCATTCCGTGATCGAGCCGTGCACAAGACCTATCACGCCCTTGCCCAGGGTTTACCAGACCCGCTCGAAGGCACTATCGATGCGCCAATTGGCCGGCATCCGAAAGCCGAATTCAAGTTCGCCGTGATGAATGACGGCAAGCCTTCGATAACGCACTACAAGCTTCTCGAGGCGTTTGCCGCCGCATCGCTACTTGAAATCATTCTCGAGACTGGCCGCACCCACCAGATTCGCGTTCACATGAGCGCTTTCAAGCACCCTCTGGTTGGCGACACTATGTACGGAGCAGACCCAAAGCTGGCCGTAAAGCTCGGTATTGAGCGCCAGTGGCTGCATGCGATGGCCCTCGAATTCGAGCATCCGGTGACTAACGAGACAATCCGGCTTCGCAGTAGCTACCCGACTGACCTCGAAGCCGTGTTGCGACAATTACGCGGGGTTTAAAGGTTTATTCTGGTTCGCGCCGCTCATTTGTAAGTCGGCCAATAGGGAGCCATCGTGAATCAGACAGGTAATTTCGTTCACCTGCACGTTCACACCGACTACTCGATGCTCGATGGGGCGGCAGTGGTCAAACGCCTCACCAAGCAGGTAGCAGATCTTGAGATGCCGGCCGTGGCGATTACTGATCACGGCAACATGCACGGGGCGTACGAATTCTTTAATGCGGCCAAAGACGCAGGTATCAAGCCGATCATTGGGCTCGAGGCATACGTGGCCCCCGGGGTGCCGAGAACTCACAAGCAACCTGTTCGTTGGGGTAGCGGTAGCGATGACGTCGCCGGTGCCGGTGCCTACACTCACATGACCTTGCTCAGTGAGACCACGCAGGGCATGCACAACCTATTCAAGATGTCATCGCAGTCTTGGTTCGATGGTTACTACCGAAAGCCCCGCATCGACCTTGAGCTGCTGCAAACCTTTGCCAAGGGAAACATCGGTACCTCTGGGTGTGCATCCGGTGAGATTCAAACCAGGATGCGCCTCGGGCAGTACGACGAAGCACGTCAGGTTGCTGGGCAAATGGCCGACATCTTCGGCAAAGACAACTTCTACATCGAGTTGATGCGGCACGGCATTGGTATTGAAACCCAGACCTTCAACGACTTGGTTAAGTTGGCTCGCGATTTGAATTTGCCGCTGCTGGCCACCAATGACCTGCACTACGCGCACCAGGCTGACGCCGATGCCCACGAAGCGCTACTCTGCGTGCAAACCGGTTCGAACCTGAACGATCCAAATCGCTTCAAGCTCGACGCGCACGAGTTCTACGTAAAGTCGGCGGCGCAAATGCGCGAACTATTTAGTGATTTGCCCGAGGCCTGTGACAACACATTGTTGATCGCTGAACGCGCCAACGTCGAATTCACCAAGCGCGATCTCATGCCTCGCTTTCCAGTGCCGAATGGTGAGACCGAAGCGACCTGGTTTGCCAAAGAAGTTCACCGCGGTTTGCGCGAACGTTTCAACGGCAATGTCCCTAAGACTCACCTTGATCAAGCGGACTACGAAATCGGCGTCATCATCGAGATGAACTTTCCTGGCTACTTCTTGGTAGTTGCTGACTTCATTGCCTGGGCGCGTAAAAATGGCGTGCGTGTTGGTCCGGGTCGTGGCTCGGCCGCAGGTGCAATCGTCGCTTGGGCGCTTGGTATCACCGACCTCGATCCAATCGAGCACGGACTAATCTTCGAGCGTTTCCTAAATCCAGAGCGAAAGTCGATGCCCGATATCGATATCGACTTTGACGACCGCGGTCGTGCCAACGTAATTCGCTACGTGACCGAAAAGTACGGCGACGATCGTGTAGCACAGATCGTCACCTACAGCACCATCAAGGCGAAGCAGGCGATCAAGGATGCCGCCAGGGTCCTCGAGTTTCCTTACGGGGCCGGCGAAAAGCTCACCAAGCTATTCCCGAAAGCCATCATGGGACGCGAGATTTCGCTTATTGAGGCAATCGAAAAGACAGTCGATGGCAAGCCGAATGAACGCTACAAAGAGGCCGCCGACTTTAGAGCCCAGCTCGAATCCGACGAGGAGTCGCAGCGCATTTTTGAGCTAGCGCGTGGCCTAGAGGGGCTCAAGCGCGGCTGGTCGGTACACGCCGCGGGCGTGATCATGTCGTCTGAACCATTGGTCGAAATCATGCCGATGATGAAGCGCGAAGACGATGGTGCGATCATTACCCAGTTCGACCAGCCGACCAGCGAGTCACTTGGCCTACTCAAAATGGACTTCTTGGGTTTGCGTAACCTCACGGTTCTCGAAGACGCGCTGGCGAACATCCGTGCCAACCGTGGCGAAGATGTAGTGCTAGAAAAACTTGACCTGAACGGTGATCAAAAGACCTTCGACCTGCTGTCACGTGGAGAAACCCAGGGCGTTTTTCAGCTCGATGGCGCACAGATGCGTAGCCTGCTGCGACTGATGAAGCCAAGTCGCTTCGAGCACATTTCTGCAGCTATTGCGCTTTACCGTCCGGGGCCAATGGGTATGGACTCGCACAACAAATACGCACTTCGCAAAAATGCACTTCAGGAGATTGAGCCGATTCACCCAGAGCTCGACGAACCGCTTTCGGAAATTCTTGGCGAGACATACGGCCTGATTGTTTACCAAGAGCAGGTAATGGCAGCCGCGCAAAAGACGGCGGGCTTCACACTTGGTCAAGCAGACAACCTTCGCCGCGCGATGGGTAAGAAGAAAAAAGAAGAACTCGACAAGATGTTCGACGATTTCTCGGCTGGCATGCACGCCAATGGCTACAGCAAAGACGCGGTCAAGAAGCTTTGGGATACTCTCGAGCCTTTTGCTGACTACGCGTTCAACCGTGCCCACTCTGCCGCCTACGGTGTGATTAGCTACTGGACCGCCTACCTTAAGGCGAACTACACGGCTGAGTACATGGCAGCACTGCTAACCAGCGTCGCCGACAGCAAGGACAAGCTCGGCATCTACCTAGCTGAATGCCGCAAGCTTGGTATTCAGGTATTGCCGCCAGACGTTAACGAGTCGATCGGTAACTTCAGCGCTATCGGAAACGACATCCGCTTTGGGTTGAGCGCGGTGCGCAACGTCGGGCAAAACGTGGTAGCCGCAATCATTGAGTCTCGTGAGAGCAAAGGCAAGTTCACCAACTTCAATGACTTCTTGAAGAAAGTTCCGGCTGTAGTTTGCAACAAACGACTCATCGGCTCGCTGATTCAGGCTGGTGCATTCGACTCTCTCGGCGCCGCACGTCGAGCCCTATACGAAATTCACGAAGGAGCCGTGGACTCGGTCATTGTTACCAAGCGTCAAGAGGCCCATGGTCAAGACGACCTATTCGGAGACATGTTCGCCGACCACGCTGGGTTCGCCATCGTCGTTCCGGATCGCCCGGAATGGGGTAAGAAAGAGAAACTTGCCAAAGAGCGCGAGATGATTGGCCTCTACGTTAGCGACCACCCACTTGCTGGCCTAGAGGCTCAAGTCGCACGCTTCAGTGAAATCTCTCTGGCAGAGCTGCAGGAGAATGACCGTATCGAGGATGGCCAGGTGATCACCGTGGCCGGCCTAGTGACGGCAATTGAGCGCAAGGTTGCTCGAAGCGGTAACAACTATGCGATTGTGACCCTCGAAGACCTCGATAGTGAACTCACGGTTATGTTGATGGGCAAGACATACGCAGAGTTTGGTCCGAAGCTGCAGAACGACCAATTCGTTTTGGTTCGCGGTCGCGTCTCGCTTCGAGACGAGTCGAAGAATCTGAATGCACAGCGCATCGAGTTGATTGACGCGGGTCTCGAAGATTCGGCCCCGGTGGTGCTCAACATTAGAGACTTCACCGCAACGCGAACCGCTCTTGAAGATCTCGATCGAACTCTGCGCAACTATCCGGGGCAGAGCGAGGTATTCGTGAACATGGTTGACGGCGCTCGAAATGCGTCGCGCTTCAAGTTGCAGCACTTGGTGAAACTCTCGGTGCCAATGATTGCCGAGATCAAGTCGATATTCGGCTCGAAGGTATTCGTCGGCGGCGACGACCTTCTAGATGTCAGTGGAGGTTTTGTAGGAACGCTCGTGATAGATCAGGGGATCAGTCTCAGCACCAATGAACCCGTTTTCGATTTCGACAATAACGACGGCATTTGATTCAACATTGTGAATTTCACGGATGCGGCAAATAAGCACGGCGCTTGCCGCTTCGAAAATCGGCAAGTCATGCTTGCCGCGCAGCCAGTCTGAATCTAAAAATCTCTTGGTGTGATCCGCCGCCATCTTCTGGGCCAAGGCTACGTTGTCGGTACCGAGTGTGTGGATGGCAACGTATTTTGCTGCACACAGGTGGGGCCAGGTGCTGGCGCCGCTTGCGACATTAAAGCTGGCTAGTGGAGGAGTAGCGCCAAGCGAGGTCATCGAGGTTGCGGTGAAGCCAATCGGTTCACCAGCCTCGCTAGTTAGGGTGATGACCGAAACTCCAGATGCGTGTCTGCGAAAGACTGCCTTAAGGGCATCGATTGGGTTTGGTTCAGGATTCAGTGCCATAGTTCGCCTTAGTTCGTGCCTAGCCTAACCAAACCTAGAATTGAACCAAAGTGAAAGGCTCAGAAGATGCGAGTAGTTGACCTGCGCGGTACTGCGCTGACGCTCGCCTCGGTCAGCCAAGAGATTCCCCGCGCGGCTCTCGACATTGCTTCTGCCTCAAAGCAGATCGCTCCGCTACTAGAAGCAATTGAAACCAGGGGGCTGGAGGCAATTCATGAGGTTAGCCTCAAGTACGACGGTTTCGTGCCCGAGCCAATTTGGGCTGAGTCAGCCGAATTCGACGCCGCTCTAGACGCCCTAGACCCACAACTTCTTGCAGCAATCCAGCAGGCCATCGAATCGGTTCGTCAGGTCTCAACGGGCAACCTAACCGACTCGGTTGTCTCCAAGCCAATTGCCGGAGGGCAGGTAATTACTCGCCAGATCGCGGTCGACTCGGTTGGTCTCTACGTTCCCGGTGGCAAGGCCGTTTATCCATCGAGCGTGGTGATGAACGTTGTGCCTGCTCAGGTTGCAGGCGTCAAGCGTCTCGTAATCGCTACTCCCGGTCAAAGGGAATTTGGTGGGCGACCTCACCCGACCGTTTTGGCAACAGCAAAGCTGCTTGGAGTCGAGAATGTTCTCGTAGTTGGTGGGCCGGCTGCCATCGGTGCATTGGCTCACGGCATCGCCGAAGTTCTTGAGCCGGTCGACATGATCACTGGTCCAGGCAATATTTTTGTTGCTGCGGCAAAACGTCTGGTGCGTGGCAAGGTCGGTATCGACTCAGAAGCAGGGACCACGGAAATTCTGATTGTCGCTGATGAAACGGCAAATGCCCGCTTCGTGGCTCTTGACCTGCTGAGTCAAGCCGAGCACGATGAAGCAGCGGCATCCGTGTTGGTCACCGACAGCGTCGAGTTGATTGCAGCCGTGCAGAGCGAAATTGACAATCTGCTTCCCACCATGCAGCACAGCGAGCGTATTGCAATTGCGCTCAGCGGCATTCAGTCGGCTCTGGTGCTCGTCGACGATTTGTCCGCCGCTGCCGAATTCGCAAACTTCTATGCCGCCGAACACCTCGAGATCCAGACCGCGGATGCACAAGCTGTTGCCAATCGCATTCGTCACGCAGGGGCGATATTCGTGGGAGATTACTCGCCGGTTTCGCTCGGCGACTACATGGCTGGATCGAACCACGTGCTACCAACGGGAGGCACGGCAAGATTCAACTCGGGGCTTGGCGTGCACACGTTCCTTCGATCGCAACAGGTCGTTGAATACAGTGCAGCAGGGCTCGAGGCGCTAAGCGCCAAAATAGACCTTTTCGCCAGGGCAGAGGGACTCGATGCCCACGGTCGCGCCGTAACTGAGCGATTCAACTAACCTTTAGGTAAATCAAGGAGGCGAAATGCACTGTCCGTTCTGTCGCTACCCAGACTCTCGCGTGATCGATTCGCGAACTTCTGATGATGGGGCTTCTATTCGCCGTCGTCGCGAGTGTCCGCAGTGCAACCAACGTTTTAGTACCACCGAAACCGCGTCTCTTATGGTTATCAAGCGCAGTGGCGTTATCGAGCCCTTCAGCCGAGACAAGATCGTGAACGGTGTTCGCAAGGCCTGCCAGGGCAGGCCGGTCACCGAGGCAGATCTCGCATTTTTGGCCCAGAAAGTTGAAGAAACAGTGCGCGCAACAGGCTCGGCTCAGATCGATGCCCATGATGTTGGTTTGGCAATCCTTGAGCCGTTGCGTCAGCTCGACGAGGTTGCCTACATCCGTTTCGCCAGTGTCTATCAGGGCTGGGAGACACTCGAAGACTTTGAGCAGGCGGTCAAGCTGCTGCGCATCGAACACGCCACCGATGAGGCTGACAACAATGTCAACGAGCAGCCTTAACTTGGGTTAGCATTTTCAACGGAACGGGATCGGCGAATACGCGGGTCCCGTACTGCTTTAAGCCAGTTGCTAACCTTGACTCGTGCTTTACCGCCTAATCTTCAAAATATTCTTCTCCTGGATGGATGCCGAATTCGCGCACCACATCGGCATGTCCTCTATCCGCATTCTGGGGGCCACCAATATTTCCTCCTTGCTTCGTCCTCGACAGAAGCATCCGGTGAGCGCATTCGGTTTGAATTTCGATTCACCATTTGGTCTGGCCGCTGGGTTCGATAAGAACGCGGTTGCGATTAAGCCACTTGGCGATTTGGGTTTTTCTCATGTCGAAGTTGGAACAGTTACAGCGGTAGCGCAGAGCGGTAATCCAAAGCCACGTTTATTCCGGTTGATTGCCGACCGTGCGTTGATAAACCGAATGGGTTTTAACAACCAGGGAGCAGCAGTGGTTGCTTCGCGTATCGCCGCAACTCGCAAGCGCTATGGCGCTACGCTCCCGGTGATTGGTGTCAACATCGGAAAGTCACGTGTCGTCGAAGTTGAAGATGCTGTCGCCGATTACCGCACCAGTGCGCGATTGTTGGCTCCGGTTGCTGACTACATCGCGGTGAATGTTTCTTCGCCGAACACCCCAGGCTTGCGTTCATTGCAGTCGGTCAAGGCGCTCCAGCCGATTCTGAAGGCAGTGCAGGAAGAATCGAATGGCAAGCCCGTATTGGTCAAAATCGCGCCTGATCTCGCAGACGAAGACATCAGGGATGTCGCCAAGCTCGCTGTCAAACTCGGTCTCGCCGGCGTCATCGCGACCAACACCACCATCGGACGCGATGGGCTAAGTGCCGACGTGGTTGCAGTTGAGGCAATCGGTGCTGGCGGGTTGTCGGGTGCGCCGTTGAAGGCGCGCTCGCTTGAGGTGTTGCAGATTCTGCGCGAGGCCCTACCGGATCAAATCGCCATCGTCTCAGTTGGTGGCGTCGAGACCGCAGCCGATGTGCGGGAGCGATTGGCAGCCGGAGCGACTCTGGTTCAGGGTTACAGCGCCTTTATCTACGAAGGCCCACTTTGGGCTCGCAAGTTGGTCAACCAGCTCTAGCGATTAGCCCGGCTTTAACAGTTAGCAAAGTCGAGTAACAGGTGCCTTAGTCTCACTCGGGTCGGTAACTGCGACAGGTGCAAGAATTTCGGTGACCTTCGCCATGATCTCTGCTGGGATCTCAACGCCAACAGCGCCGAGATTCGAAGTGATCTGCTCTGGCGTGGTGGCTCCGACGATTGCCGAAGAAACGTTGTCATTCTGCAAGACCCAAGCCAGAGCAAACTGCGCCATGGTTAGCCCCAACTCGTCGGCCAGTGGGCGAAGTTGCTGAACTCGAGTCAAGACGTCATCGGTCAGGTACTTAGCCATCTGCTTTCCAAGGTTCTCATCGGCACCGCGCGAGCCCGCTGGCCACTCGTGACCCGGCAAGTACTTGCCGGTCAAAACGCCTTGAGCCATTGGTGACCAAACGATCTGAGAGACACCGAGTTCGCGTGAAGTAGGAATTACTTCGCCTTCAATTACGCGCCAAAGAGCCGAGTATTGCGGCTGGTTCGAGATGAGCTGGAAACCCATCTCTTTTGAAAGCTTGTGGGCCGCACGAATCTGTTCAGCGTTCCATTCAGAGACACCGATGTAAAGGGCCTTACCGGAGCGAACGATATCGGCGAATGCCTGCATGGTTTCTTCTAGCGGAGTTTCAACATCGAAGCGGTGTGCTTGGTAGAGGTCTACGTAATCGGTCTGCAGGCGCTTTAGCGAACCGTTGATCGACTCCATGATGTGCTTGCGCGACAGGCCTGTGTCGTTAGGGCCCTTGGCTGCAACCGGCCAGTAAACCTTGGTGAAAATCTCGATGCCCTCACGACGCTGACCTTTAAGAGCCTCGCCGAGCACGCTTTCTGCCGCCTGGTTGGCGTAAACATCCGCTGTGTCAAAAGAGGTAATGCCGCCCTCGAGCGCCGCGTGCACGGTGGCGTGTGCCGCTTTGTCTGCGATTTGGCTAGCGTGAGTGAGCCAGTTTCCGTAGGTGAGAACTGAAACCTTGAAGCCCGAGTTGCCTAGATATTTGTGCTGCATGAGATTCCTAATCCTTTAGCGAACTTGAAAATTCCGATTGGCTAGAACTTGTGGCCGCGCTTCACCAGCGGCTTTGGCATGCGCATTGGTCGAAGCTGAATCGAACGCATTGCCGAGTACCAGCCGATGCCGCGTTCAACGTTGGTCTGCCCATACTTGGCGCCGACCAACTTGCTGACCTTGCGGCCAATCATGAATGCGTTGATTCCAACGGCGATGAACAAGAGCCACATGTAAGCAAGGATGCCGACTTGCAACCAGAAGCCGAGTGCCGAAATGGTTTTACCCTGGCCGGTTACGCCCATCGCCAACAGCATTACCAACATCGATGGCAGCACAAGCTCGCCGAGAGTGAATCGCGAGTCGACGATGTCTCGAGCCATACGCTTCTGCGGGCCGCGATCGCGAACTGGCAGGTACTTGTCTTCTCCGCGAAGCATGCCTTCGCGTGCCTTGCGGCGTTCCTCCGCCTGGTGTTCGCGAGAAACCTTGCGGCCCTCCTTAGTCTTGTCACCAACTAGAGGTTTACGGTTTGCTGCCTCCTGAGCCTTGCGCGATGGAGTAGGGGTTTGCTTGCCTTTATTGGTCTGATCTGACATGGGTTCCTTGACTGGTTGAGCGGTTTAAGATTACCCATATGAACCTGACGCCAGAGTCTCTGAGAATCGATTCGATCACCGCAACCCTCGCCAAGGAGAAGGTCGCGGCCCGCTTTCCGAGTGCGATTGCCAAACTAGGCGACCTGGTTCGCATCCCTGGCATTGCCTGGGATGCATTCGATGCCGCACACCTAGAGCGCAGTGCCGAGGCGGTTGCCGAACTTCTAAAGAGTACTGGGGTGTTCGAGCTCGTCGAGATTCGTCGCGCCGGCTACGGCGACGAAAAGACCGGAGCGCCGGCGGTAGTCGCACACCGACCTGCAAAGAATGGTCGACCACAAATCTTGCTTTACGCACACCACGACGTGCAGCCACCGGGTGATTCGAATGACTGGAATACTCCCGAGTTTGAACCAACACTTATTGACGGTCGCATATATGGACGTGGCGCGGCCGATGACAAAGCCGGTGTGATGGCCCACATCACCGCAATCAACTGCCTAGTCGACCTGGCTGGGCCCGACTTCGAACTAGGCATCAGCGTCTTCGTCGAGGGTGAAGAAGAAGCTGGTTCTCCATCGTTCAGAAATTTTTTGAACGCCAACAAAGATGTGTTGAATGCCGACGTGATTGTTGTTGCAGACTCGGCGAACTGGACCACGACCATTCCGGCGCTCACCACCACGCTTCGCGGATTGGTCGCACAAGAGATAGAAATCGCGACCCTCGATCACGCGGTTCACTCGGGAATGTACGGCGGTCCGATTCCAGATGCCATGACAGCGATGATCAAGTTGTTGGCGACGCTTCATGATGACAAGGGCAACGTTGCTGTTCGCGGTTTGGTGCAAGGTACAGCGGCGAACCTCGACTACGACGAGGCAGTGCTTCGTACCGACAGTGGGCTACTCGACGGGGTAGAGCTCATTGGCGAAGGAAGCATCCTTGATCGCATGTGGACCAAACCTGCAATCGCAGTCATCGGTATCGATGGCATGTCGGTCGCGACATCTTCGAACACTCTGTTGCCAAGCGTGAAGGCAAAGGTCAGCATGAGAATTGCGCCAGGGCAGGACCCGATGGATGCGCTGGCCCTGTTGCGCGCCCACCTCACAGAAAACACTCCGTTCGGAGCCAAGCTCAGTTTTGGTGAGCACGAGGCTGGCAAACCATTCAAGGCCGACGATTCAGGTTGGGCCAAGCAGTTGGCCGGATCGGCGCTCAGCGCAGCCTTTGGCAATGAAGCGGTAGACATCGGCATCGGTGGCTCAATCCCGTTCATCGCCGATTTGCTCGAAGTATTCCCGAAGGCCCAGATTTTGGTTACCGGAGTCGAAGATGCCGACAGTCGCGCCCACAGCCCGAACGAGTCGATTCACCTCGAAACCCTGCGTGGAGCGATGGTGGCCGAGACGCTGTTTTTGCTAAAGGGGAATGACCTGAGGGTCAATTAGGTTTAATAGAACAAGCAACAAGGAGCCGAAATGTCTGAAACCCTAGCCCACGACGTAAACGTGACCGAAGCCGCCCGTGACAAGGTCAAGGCACTATTCGCGGCCCAGGGCTGCCCAGATGCCCGTTTGCGCATCGAGGTCAAACTGGGAGGCTGTGCCGGCTTCATTTATGACCTTTACCCAGACGAAGAGCTCACCGATGGCGACCTGGTTCGCGATTTTGACGGCCTCGAGGTAGTAGTGCACCAGAAGAGCGCAAACTACCTGGTTGGCGCCACGATCGACTACGAAGACACCATCATGAAGCAGGGGTTGACCATCGACAACCCAAACGCCACTGGCTCATGCGCCTGCGGTAACAGCTTCAACTAATAGCCCTAAATCCCTTATTTTTCGGCGTTTTCAGCCGATTTTCGCCCCCGCGATGCGTAGGATAAAGACGTAACTGTTTTGCACCTGAAGGGTGAATTGTGCGTCGCAAGAATGCATTCAAATGGGCAGCGCTGCCACTGGCCGCGACCCTCTTACTGACCCTAACCGGCTGTTCTATGAACGACTGGGGACTAGGCGGTCTTCCAAACGCCGGTAACGCGGTCACCGACCGAAGCGAAGTAATTTCCAACATGTGGAACTACTCGTGGCTGATTCTCTGGGTCGTCGGCATCATCGCCTGGGGCTTGATGTTCTTCGCAATCATCGTTTACCGCCGCCGCAAGGGGGACAACACGCTTCCTGCTCAGCTGCGTTACAACAACCCAATCGAGACCTTGTTCACCGTTGTCCCACTGATCATGGTTATCGGTTTCTTCGCTTTCACCACCAAGACCATGGACCAGGTTGAGGCTAAGTTCGACAACCCAGATGTCACCATCCAGGTAATCGGCAAGCAGTGGGCTTGGGACTTCAACTACGTAAATGCAAACGTCTACGACGCCGGAGTTCAGCTTTCGGGCAAAGGCGAGGCTCAGCTACAGAAGAGCTTCGACAACGAGGCGAACACTCTCTACTTGCCACAGGGCAAGAAGGTGCGAATCGACCTAAACTCGCGCGACGTAATTCACTCGTTCTGGGTTATCGACTTCTTGTACAAGAAAGACGTTTTCCCCGGCAAGACCAATCGCATGGACATCATCCCTCAGAAGCTAGGCACATACATTGGTAAGTGTGCCGAGCTTTGTGGCGAGTACCACTCGATGATGCTCTTCAAGGTGAAGATCGTCACCCAAGCCGAATACGACGCGCACATGGCGCAATTGGCGGCAGCCGGAAACGTCGGACAGTTGGACTCGAGTTACAACCGCAATCAAAACCTTCCTGCAGACAACCCTGAGATTAGAGGTTAAGCAAAATGGCAACAGTGACAATGACCCAACCTGCCAAGCAGGTAAAAGGCCGCATATTGGTTGAATGGATAACTACTACCGACCACAAGAAGATCGGGTATCTTTACCTGCTGACTGCAATCGCCTACTTCATGATCGGTGGTGTCATGGCACTGATCATTCGTGCTCAGCTTTCGGCACCGGGTTTAGAAATCGTGGCCAGCAAGGAGCAGTACAACCAGTTATTCACCATGCACGGCACCATCATGTTGCTGATGTTTGCGACTCCATTGTTCGCTGCGTTCGCCAACATCTTGATGCCGGTTCAGATTGGCGCACCGGATGTGGCGTTCCCACGTCTTAACGCAATCGCTTACTGGCTCTACTTCTTTGGTTCGTTCATTGCGGTAGCGGGCTTCTTCACCCCACAGGGTGCGGCATCCTTCGGCTGGTTTGCTTATGCACCGCTATCGAACACTACGTTCTCACCAGGTCTGGGTGGAGACCTCTGGGTCTTCGGTCTGGCAATGGGTGGTTTTGGAACCATCCTCGGAGCGGTCAACTTCATCACCACGATCTTGACCATGCGTGTTCCTGGTATGACCATGTTCCGCATGCCAATTTTCACCTGGAACACCCTGGTGACTTCGATCTTGATCATCATGTGTTTCCCGCCGCTGGCTGCGGCATTGTTTGCACTCGGTGCCGACCGCCGCTTCGGCGCGCACATCTTTGACCCAGCAAACGGTGGGCCTATGCTTTGGCAGCACCTTTTCTGGTTCTTCGGTCACCCTGAGGTTTATATCTTGGCCTTACCATTTTTCGGAATTATTTCTGAAATTTTCCCGGTATTCAGCCGCAAGCCAATCTTTGGTTACAAAACTTTGGTCTTTGCAACCATCGCGATTGCGGGTCTATCGATGACAGTGTGGGCTCACCACATGTATGTCACTGGTGGTGTACTTCTACCATTCTTCGCGTTTACGACCATGTTGATTGCGGTTCCGACCGGTGTGAAGGTGTTCAACTGGATCGGCACCATGTGGCGTGGCTCGATTAGTTTCGACACTCCCATGCTTTATGCACTCGGCTTTTTGACCACTTTCATCTTCGGAGGTTTGACGGGTGTTATCTTGGCAACCCCGACTCTCGACTTTGAATTGAGTGACAGCTACTTCGTGGTTGCTCACTTCCACTACGTGATCTTTGGTACCGTCGTATTTGCCATGTATGCCGGAATTTACTTCTGGTACCCGAAGATGACAGGCAAGATGCTGAACGAGCGCCTAGGCAAGATTCAGTTCTGGTTGCTGTTTATCGGATTCCACATGACATTCCTGGTTCAACACTGGCTAGGATTCTTGGGGATGCCACGCCGTTACGCAACCTACTTGGCAGACCGCCCAGATGTTGCCTGGATGAATGCGCTTTCATCGGTTGGTGCTGCCATTCTGGCTATCTCGATGATTCCGTTCCTCTGGAACGTCTACATCACTCACAGGCGTGGAGTTCGCACTACCATGAACGACCCGTGGGGCTATGGCCGCTCGCTCGAGTGGGCAACAGCCTCACCTTTCCCACGCCACAACTTCACCTCGATTCCACGTGTTCGCTCAGAATCGCCAGCATTTGATCTGAATCACCCGGAGTTCGCCGCTCCAGAGGCGAAAGTGGGTAACTAATGAAGTTCAACGAGAAACTATTCTGGTTTCTATCGGCTTTTTATCTGGTTGATGCAGTCGGATATGCGATTTGGAGCCACAACAGTGGGTTTGGACTTGGCATATTCCCATTCGAGATCATCGGCAGCGCCGCAATAGCAATGCTTGCCATTATGTCGATATTCCTGGGCTTCTACCTTCGATTGACCGGAAAGAAACAGGGGATTGCTCCTGAAGACATCGAGACCGCAAACATTGAAGACGGCGACTTCGAGATGGGCTACTTCGCACCTTGGAGCTGGTGGCCATTCCTCATCGGCGCCTTTGTTTCGCTTGTCTTTGCCTCGCTGGCTGTTGGCTGGTGGTTGTTCTTCATAGGCTTCCCTTTGGCGCTCGTTGCCCTGATTGGCTTCGTCTTTGAACGCAGTCGAGGACAGCTAGCTCACTAGTTAGTCAATAGCTTCAACACGCGTCGGCTCGCCCCAAAGGGTGAGCCGACGCGTATTTCTGTCACATTTGGAAGCGAGGCAAGTAGTTCTTCGTAGCGAATCAGGTTTCGCGGGTGGCTGGTGTAAGCCCAGAGAATGATGTTCTGCTCAGGATCGCGGCTGAAAATGCCGCTTAGCTTCTCGCGGTTGCCGTTCCAGAGTTCCTTGCGAGATAGCCCTCTGACCAGAGTTCTGCGAATGCTGCGTTGCATGATGAACCAGCGGGGGTAGCGAAGCCAGACTATGTGAGTGAGGCGTGCATCCAGGATGTCGCGAACGGCGGAGTAGTTGTGGTCGATGACCCAGTTTTCGCCAACACAGAATTCGGCAACGCGGGCACGCAGTTCTTCGTCAGGCAAGGTAGTCCAACCCGGTTGGTGCACCCACGAGTCGATTTCAAGGTGTTGCAGGTTCAGTTCTTTGGCTAACTTGCGAGCCATCGTGGTTTTTCCTGAGGCCGAAGTGCCGATGATCTGGATGCGCAGTCCGCTAGGTAACTTGCCGGTCATTCTAGATTCGCATCTGCCCAAACCACGATTGCATCATGGTGGTACTTGGCGAGTCCTGGGTTTATGGCTTCGTAACTATCGCGATAGGGAGTTGGGAATAGGTAACCCTGAGCCAACGA
This sequence comes from Actinomycetota bacterium, assembly GCA_039795455.1. GTDB lineage: Bacteria > Actinomycetota > Actinomycetes > Actinomycetales > Microbacteriaceae > Rhodoluna. Next base: position 25,379 of record JBDKLV010000009.1, on the reverse strand, counting down.
TTTGTAGGCAGCGCGCGATGGAGTCCAGAACTGTAGGCAAAACTCGTAGTGTCGTTTCACCAAGGCTTGCACGGCTTCGTCAGTGACGGGTGTTCCGGCAAGTTGCTCCTTCTTGAATGCTTCGGTGATCTCGGCAAAGGCGGCCGTGAATTGTGCGTTCTGCTCTTTGCTGTAGTTGTTCTGGTAAAAGTCGGCGTGGTTGCCCACTGGATCGAATTCGCGCACACTTCACCCTAAAGCAGAACGCCCCGTCTTAATCGACGAGGCGTTCTGGCGGGTTGCATTACTTCTTTTTAGGAGCTGCCTTCTTGGCCGCAGGCTTCTTTGCAGGGGCCTTCTTGGCGGCAGGTTTACGTACCGGCTTAGCTTCGATTGCCTTTGGCTCTTCGTCGTGGCCGTGGTCGTGTGCCGCAGCAATCTCAACAGCCGTTGCAGGCAGTACACGGTCCTGGAAGTAGAACTTCGACAGGCTGGCACGCATGCGAGCCTTGACGGTGATCTTGCCATCCTCGTTAGGGCGAGCCAGCGTAGGTGCAAATGAGTCGTAACCAGTCAGCTTGTAAAGCTCGTACTTGTCTACCGGCTCGTGAACCTCGATGTACTCGCCGTGCGGCATACGAACGATGCGTCCGGTTTCGCGGCCGTGGAGAGCAATCTCGCGGTCCTTGCGCTGCAATGAGAGAGCGGTGCGTTTGGTGATCCAGAAGGCAACGATTGGGCCAACGATGAGCAGAATCTGCATTGCAGTCAGAACCTGGTTCAGCGATAGGCGAAGGTTGGTTGCGATCAAGTCGGTGCTTGCGCCAGCCCAGAGCACTGCGTAGAAGGTCACGCCGGCGGCTCCGACAGCGGTGCGAACCGGTGCGTTGCGTGGGCGGTCTAGTACGTGGTGTTCGCGGTCATCGCCGGTGATCCACTTCTCAATGAATGGGTAGGCAGCGACAACGCCTAGGAAGACCAAGCTAATCAAGATTGGCAACAGGATGTTCCACGCCCAGGTGTATGGGCCAGTAACTACCTCTAGGTGGCTCGGGGTTAGACGTAGCGCGCCATCGAGCCAACCGATGTACCAGTCAGGCTGGGTACCTGCAGAAACAGGCGATGGGTCGTAGCCACCGTAGTTCCAAACTGGGTTGATGGTGAACGTTGCCGCAATCAACATGATTACGCCGAAGACGATGAAGAAGAATCCACCGGCCTTTGCAACGTATACCGGCATCAATGGGTAACCAACAACGTTGGTGTCCTTCTTGCCAGCACCCGAGTAGTGGGTGTGCTTATGGATGACCACCATGAAAAGGTGAACGGCGAGCATCACGATGATGAGCGCAGGCACGATCATGATGTGCAAGCTGTATAGGCGGCCTACGATGGCGTGACCAGGGAATTCGCCACCGAATAGCAACGACGAGATGTAGCCACCGACGACAGGCACACCCTTGACCATTCCGTCAATGATGCGAAGACCGTTGCCCGATAGCAGGTCATCTGGCAGCGAGTAGCCGGTGAATCCGCCGGCCATGCCGAGAACGAATAGAAGGAAACCGACTACCCAGTTAATCTCGCGAGGCTTGCGGAAAGCGCCGGTGAAGAACACGCGAAGCATGTGCAAGCCAGCAGATGCCACGAACAGCAGAGCCGCCCAGTGGTGAACCTGACGCATCAGCAAGCCGCCGCGCACCTCGAACGAGATGTCGAGAGTCGAGGCATAAGCAATCGACATCTCTGCGCCCTTGAGTGGGCCGTAGACGCCGTTGTAGATAACCTCGGTCATCGATGGCTGGAAGAAGAAGGTTAGGAATGTTCCCGAAATCAAAAGCACAACGAAGCTGTACATAGCAACTTCACCGAGCATGAATGACCAGTGGTCAGGGAAGATCTTGCGACCGAATTCCTTCAGGATGCCGGCAACGCCAACACGCTCATCTAGAAAGTTGGCGCGCTCTGCTAGGAAGCCGCCTTTTTTCGCGGTGGTTGACTTAGCCATTAGTTATTGCTCCGATCCCAGAAGCTTGGTCCGACAGGCTCGTTGAAATCACTCTGAGCGACGAGGTAACCCTCGGCATCTACGGTGATTGGCAACTGTGGAAGTGGGCGAGACGCTGGACCGAAGATGACCTTGCAGCCATCGGTTAGGTCGAAGGTCGACTGGTGGCAAGGGCAGAGCAGGTGGTGTGTCTGCTGCTCGTAGAGAGCAACCGGACAACCAACGTGAGTACAGATCTTGCTGTAAGCAACGATGCCGTCGTAAGACCAGCCAGCGCGCTCAGGAGTCTCTTTCAAAACGCCGTCTGCAACGCGAACCAAAAGAACTGCGGCCTTGGCCTTCTCTTCTAGCTTGTCTGCGCCGAGCTTCTCGAGACCTTCAGGGATGACATGGAAGACCGAACCGACGGTTACGTCGCTTGCCTTGATTGGAGTGCCGTATGGGTCTTTCGCTAGGCGAGTGCCCTTGCGCCACATGGTGTGCTTCAAAACGTCGGTTGGGTTTGGACCCATGTCTCCGAAGAAAAAGATTGCAGGTAGCGGGAACATTGCAAGTGCGCCGTAAAGGGAACGACGGATCAACTTGCGGCGAGTGAAACCAGATTCCTGGTCAGCGAGCTTGATGATCTCGATTGCGCGAGCGCGGTTCTCTTCGCTGCTGCGTGCCTGGTGACGCTCTTCAGAAACTTCTGCGTCTGGCATTAGGGTTTTTGCCCAGTGCACAGCACCGATACCAATGCCGAGCAATCCGAGAGTGATTCCCAAGCCAAGGAAGAAGGTGTTCGAACGAACCGAACCCAACTCGGTGGTGATTGGAAATGCGAAGTATGCGTAGATCGCAAACGCGCTGCCGAGTGCTGAAGCGATGAACATCGCTGCTACCTGGCGGCTTGCGTTGCGCTCGTGCTTCGCGCTCTTGTCTGTCATTCGAACGCGGTGCGGCTCAATACCCGGATCCTTAACGGTTCCTGATTGAACGACTGCAAGACCGCTGTCGTAGCGGTGCTCTTTAGTCTTTTCGCTCAATTGATTGCTCTTTCTATTGATGAAATCTGAAAACTAGTTCGACTTTGCGCCGAGCCAGACGGTGATTGCCACGATGGTGCCGAGGCCGAGAATCCAGAGGAACAATCCCTCGGCAACGGGACCAAGACCTGCGAGCTCATAGCCACCGACTGATGGGTTTGCCTCTAGGTACTTGAGGTAGGTAATGATGTCCTTCTTGTCCTGAGGTGTCAGGTTCTGGTCGTTGAACACAGGCATGTTCTGCGGACCGGTCAACATGGCTTCGTAGATGTGGTCGTTTGGAACGCCACTCAAAACAGGTGCGTACTTACCCTCGGTAAGAGCACCACCAGCGCCGACAGCGTTGTGGCACATTGCGCAGTTGATGCGGAACAACTCGCCACCACGAACTGCATCGCCGTTAGCGGCGATCATTTCTTCGGTTGGAACAGCAGGGCCGGTACCGAGTGATGCAACGTATGCAACGAGTGCGTCAACTTGCTCGTCGGTGAACTGCTTTGGTTTAACCTGCATCTGCGGACCGCTGGCTTGAGCTGGCATGCGACCTGAGTCAACCTGGAACTCTGCGGCTGCGCCACCAACACCAATCAGGGTAGGGGCCGCAGAAGTGCCAACGCCATCCTTGCCGTGGCAAGAAGCACAGTTTGCTAAGAACAATTTCTTGCCCTCGTCGATCTGCGACTGAGTTGCTGCCTGCGAAGTGTTGCTGTGGTTGACCACGGCATTAGCGGCTGCGTAAGTTCCACCACTGAGCACGAGGCCCATAAAAATTACAGCGGTGGCTGCTAGGGGACTGCGACGGTTTTTCATTATTGCCACTTCTTCTTTACTTCAGAACGTAGATGATCAAGAACAGGCCGATCCAAACTACGTCGACAAAGTGCCAGTAGTAAGAAACGACGATTGCGCTGGTTGCTTCGTAGTGACCGAAACGCTTTGCAGCGAAGGTACGGCCAATGATTAGCAAGAATGCGACCAAACCGCCGGTCACGTGAAGAGCGTGGAAACCAGTGGTGATAAAGAATGCGCTCGAGTACGAGTTGGCGCTGAAGAAGATGCCTTCGGAGCACAGCTGCGCGTACTCCCAAACCTGGCCAGATACGAACATTGCACCTAGCAAGTAGGAGAGCATGAACCACTCGACCATGCCCCACTGGGTTGGCGACCAACCGGTGGCACGAGGCTGCATGCGCTCTGCCGCGAAGACACCGAACTGAGCGGTGAACGACGAAGCCACAAGGATGAGGGTGTTGGTCAGTGCGAACGGAACGTTGAGCAGTCCAGTGTCATGTGCCCAAAGCTCAGGTGAGTTGACCTTGAGGCTGAAATACATGGCGAATAGGGCTGCGAAGAACATCACCTCGCTGCCGAGCCAAACGATGGTTCCGACCGAGGCTGCGCTCGGGCGATGGATTGCAGGCGAAGAAAAAGTCGCTGTTGACATGTCTAAATCTTAACTCACCGAATGGCCCTGAACGGTTGATTTCACGCGGTTTTTATCGATATTTGGCTAATAAACTGAAGCGTATGAATTCTTCGCTCTCGTGGCCTTTTATCCTTGGCAAATTGCTCGATCGTCATGATCTTGAGCGCGCCGAGGCGGCCTGGGCTATGGAGCAAATCATGTCGGGCGATTGCGACCCTTCGGTGACCGGTGCATTCATGTTGGCGCTGCGTTCGAAGGGCGAATCGGTTGGTGAACTGGCGGGACTCGTCGACACCATGCTCGAGAATTCGGTAATTCTCGATACGGGCAACAGGGCAGTAGACATCGTCGGCACCGGTGGCGACATGATCGGCACGGTCAACGTCTCAAGCATGGCCTCGATAGTGACAGCCGCGGCCGGGGTTCCTGTCATGAAACACGGCAGCCGCTCGGCCTCTGGCAAGACTGGATCGAGCGAAATGCTTGAGGTTTTGGGGATTCGCCTCGATCTTTCACCGGAGCGCGTGGCTCAGGTGTTTAGAGAGGTCGGCATCACGTTCTTCTTCGCCCCGGTATTTCACCCGGCAATGCGCCACGTGGCTCCGATTCGCAAGGCCATCGGGGTTCCGACCACCTTCAATTTCTTGGGTCCATTGGCAAACCCGGCTCAGCCTATTGCCACTTCGCTCGGTGTCTCAGACGCCAAGCTAGCCCCGCTCATGGCTGCCGAATTGGCCGCACGAGGCCGCACAGGCCTGGTTTTCAGAGGGAACGATGGACTCGACGAGCTATCAACTACGGGACCAAGTCATATTTGGGCCGTATGTGGCGGTAAAGTCACCGAAATTACCTTGAATCCAGCCACTTTTGGAGTAAAAATCGCCGAAATCGGGCAACTTATCGGTGGCGATGCCCACTTCAACGCTCAGGTAACCCGAGATTTGCTTGCTGGCGAGCGCTCTGGCAACCTAACCGCAATTCGAGACATCGTTGCCTTGAATGCTGCCGGTGGACTTTTGGCCTTTGAACTGGCTACTAGCGCGCCAGAAGTGGTTGACCAGAAGTGGTTCGATGAGCGGTTCGCAGCTCAATTGCAGATCGCATTCGAGGCTCTAGATTCTGGTGCGGCAGCCAAAAAGCTTTCGGCATGGATGGATGCGACGCAGGTTTAAACCGCGGCGCAACACGGCACCAAATCAAGCGGCCAGGCCTTGGCATGAGGCGAGTGCCTGCAAAACGGCTCTGAGCGGCAGATAAACACTACTTGACATAATGTTCATTATCGGCGTAAAGGGGTTCAGCGCTGGCGGTGATCCTTCACGAACTCAGCCAACCCTGGCGGGCTCACCGATTCGCCACTGGCGATTAGGTCATCGATGTTCCACCAGCGGAATTCGAGAATGTCGCGGCGTTCGTCGTCGGTCCAGGCATCCGTGTGAATTTGTAAATCGAATTTGCTCGGCTCTTTGAGCTCAAAAAACACATCTTCGAATGTGTGGTGATTCTGACCGTCGGCCCATTCCCAGCGGCCTTCGGTGCGCCAGATTGGTCCGGCTAGGTCCTCTGGTTGGACCTGAATTCCCGTTTCTTCTTGTAGTTCGCGAATGGCTGCTTCCAGCTCGGTTTCTCCGGCGTCGATGCCCCCGCCAGTCGTGATCCAGCGCGGTGGTAAGCCCACTTCGGGGTCAAAATGCGTCAAAAACAGCAGAATTTGGCCATTCTCATCGGTTATGAGCACCCGTGCGGTGCGTCGATGCTGCCCAGGAAGCACTAGTTATCGGCTTTGAACAGCCGTATCGAGGTTTGCATCAGATAGCCGATGCAAACTGCAAATAGCACCGTGCCGAGACCCACTTGGCCACCAAGCAGCCAGCCGATGGTCAAAACCGCAATTTCATAGCCGGTTCGCACAATCCACAGCTTGGTTTTGAGCGCTGCCGCCGTGCCGAGCATTAGGCCGTCTCGCGGCCCTTTGCCAAGCTTGGCGCTGATATACAGGCCCGTGGCGACTGCCACGATGACCATGCCTGCGCAGAACATAAGCAACGAGACCCAAAATCCGTCGAATGGCTTGATGAACTGCATGAAGAAGTCTGCCCAGAGGCCGATCAAGATCGCGTTGGCGATGCTACCGATGCCAGGTTTTACCTTGAGCGGAATCCACGCCAACAGGGCCATGAAGCTAACCAAGATGCTAGCCATGCCGTAACTGACCGACAGGGTGTTCGAGATACCTAGAGCAAGAACATCCCAAGGCGGCACACCGATGTGTGCCTGGACAATGAGCGATAGTCCAAGTCCATAAAACATCAACCCAGTCATCAGTCTGAAGCTGTTAGTCCAGGTCAATTCTTTGAACATGGGCTCAGCCTACCTAGCGACAAACCGAATGCGCCTAATCTGGGCATACCTAGCCGAACGAGAATCATGCGCACCGAATATTTTTCATCGAAGCCACCGCGCACCCTTGCTCACCGAGGTTTGACTCAGGGCAAGTTCGATGAGAACACCGAGCGGGCGCTTCGCAATGCACTCGAACACGGCGCTGAATACCTCGAGATCGACATTCGTGCGTCGAGTGACGGAGTTGCCTACGTGTTGCACGATGTCGATCTGAAACGAATTGCAGGTTTGAATCGTGCGGTTGCGTCAATGTCAGCCACCGAGCTCGATGGCCTGACGCTCAATCACGGAGGAGCGCCACTTCGCCTTAGCGCAGCACTGGACCTCTTCCCCACTGCCAAATTCAACATCGATGTGAAATCGGTGGATGCAATTGAGCCGGTGCGGTCGTGCATCCTTGCCTCGAAGGCTGAGGATCGAATTTTGATCACGAGTTTTTCGGATCGACGCAGATTGAGTGCCAAGCGTGAAATGTCGGTGGCAACCGGTTCAGGCTGGCGCACGACACTTCTGGCACGTCTCACCTATCGTGTGCGGCCATTGTTAGGCTTTTGGCTTCGCAACACGGATGCACTGCAGATTCCGGTTCGTTTCGGTTTCATGCGTCTGGACATACCGGGTTTCATCGCTGCCGTTAGCGCGCTGGGTGTCGAAGTGCATTACTGGGTCATCAACGATGTTCGAGAGGCGCAGCGCCTGATTGGGCTTGGCGCTAAGGGCATCGTTACCGACCGAGCAGATTTGATTCTGCCCGCGCTCGCGGAATAAAACCGACCAGCAGCTGGTTGTTGTAGATACCCCAAAAGGGTCTTAGGAGGAATCATGTCTGAATCAACCATGCGAGGCATGCGACTAGGTGCGCAGAGCCTTGAGAACGAAAAAGGCGTGAGCCTTGCCGAGCGTCTCGAGCACACGTACGTTTGCCCGAACAAGCACGAGAGCAAGATCATCTTTGCTGCAGATGCAGAACTTCCTGAGTTGTGGCAGTGCCGCAAGTGCAGTGAGCAGGGTTCGCTAGTAGTCGAGGGCAAGCACGCCAACCTTGAGTCGTCACACGACCGTCCGGGTCGAAGCCACTGGGAGATGCTACTCGAGCGTCGCACAGAGAAAGAACTCGAAGAGATTCTGAAAGAGCGTATCGCCTACATTCGTGCCCGCCGCAAAGGCGGCAAGGCCGAAATCTAAAACTTCAAAACTCGGCCGATTCCGAGTTTTGTGACCAGCCATAGGGCTTCGAGCACTATGGCTGTTGTCATTTTTGAGACACCGTTGATTCGTTCGATAAATACAATCGGGACTTCTTTGATGCTGGCGCGATTTTGAATTGCCGCATAAGTCATTTCAACTTGGAATGAGTATCCATGCGATGCGATTTTGCTGCGATCGATCTTCTGAATCAGTGAAGTCTTGTAAACCCTGAAGCCCGCGGTGGCATCGTGAACCTTTGCTCCTAGCATGATTCGCACGTAGCGGTTTCCGGTTTTGGAAATCAGCTGACGTGACCAAGGCCAGTTTTCGGTGCGGCCTCCATTGACCCAACGCGAACCAATCACCAGGTCGGCATCGGTGGCGATCAATTTAGGAAGATCCTCTGCACGATGGCTGCCATCGGCATCCATCTCGATCAAAAATTCGTAACCGCGTTCGATGCCCCACTCGAAGCCGGCGAGGTACGCCTTTCCGAGACCCTCTTTGCCGGTGCGGTGCAGCACGCTGATCCGATTGTCTGCCACGGCGAGTTTGTCGGCCAGTTGACCAGTTCCATCTGGGCTGTTGTCGTCGACAATCAGTGCATCAACGTTTCCGTTGAATTTGAATAGTTGGCTGATGGCAGTTTCGAGAGTTTCGATCTCGTTGTAGGTCGGAATAATGACCAGGTGTCGATTAGCCAATTTGCTGCTTTCGTCGATGGATGAATCGCAGCCAAACTAAGAAACCAACCTGTGCCAGCGCTGAGAAATTGATGATTAGGTTTAGCGCATCTCCGTACAGCACAGCGGGTGTGATTTCGGTGCGCAGCGGCAGCGACTGCTGCATGAGTCCTGCCTTGAATGCCTCTAGATCCGCCGAAACCGCTCCATTCGGGTAAATGAGTGCAGAAGTGCCGACAGTAGAAATGTTCACCACTGCCCTGCCCGTTGAAATGGCTTGAAGCTTCGCCAATGCCAGCTGCTGGGTTGATTCGTTTGTGTGGCCAAAGTCTGAATTGTTGGTTTGTACGACCAAAATCTTTGCACCTTGGCGAACTAGGTCGCGCGAGATTTCATCGATCGCCACCTCAAAGCAGATCATCACTCCAAGCTTTTGGTTTTTGACATTGAATATTCCGTCGCGCGTGCCGAACTCGTAGCCCCAGGTCACCATGTCGATAAGGCTCGGTGCGAGAATTCGCCAGAATGCCCGGTCAGGAACGTACTCTGCAAACGGAACCGGCCGCTTCTTGTCGTAATAGTCAGTCGCGCCAACGTGAGGCTCCCACAAGATCGAACTGTTGTAGAGCTTGTTACCTCGGCTGGTAATAGTTCCGAAAATCAGCGGGGTCTTGGCCTTATCGACAAAGCGAGTAATTGCCCATGCAGCGTCGGCGTTACTCAGCGGACTCAAGTCTGCAGCGTTCTCTGGCCAGATGATTACGTCGGGTCGGTTCTTACCTGCAAGCAAAGGGTCAGATGCGATCAGGTGATTTTGCAGAATGCTGCCTGGTTTTTCGTTCGCGAACAAACCAGCGTTGGCATTGCCTTGAACCGCGGCGATGTTCAAACTGCCAGCCTGAGCATCCGTGTTTAGTGGGGTAAGAGCCGGAAACATAATCACGGCGAGTATCAACACGGTGGTTAGCGATCCGTGCCAGTGCAGTGGATTGAGTTCGCGCCATCCGAATAGAACTAGCGCGGTGATGAACACCAAGGCGAAGGTGATTGCCGGCTCGCCGCCCCAGTAAGCGAGCCCTGCGAATGGCGAGGCTGACTGCGACATCGCGACGCTCGACCACGGGAAGCCGCCGTACGGCCAGTGATAGGCCAGCCATTCGCGTGCGGTCCAGATGCTGGCCAGTGATAGTGCTAACGCGGTTGTCGACCAGAGTGTGTGGTGGTGCCGTTTGAAGAACAGGTATGCCAGGTTCAGTGCATACGACCCGCTGGCAAAGATCAGAGCCTCAAGTACGGAGAGTGCCAACCAAGGCACTGGGCCGAGATAGGCGGTCATCCAAGGGATTTGGCTCGCGTACCAAGCCAGTCCTGCGACAAAGCCAACTAACAGGGATGCCCGTGGCGAGACTCTGGTGACTGCAAATATCACAAGTGCAATGGCCGGGAATATCGCAATCCAGATGGCGCTGTCGGGGTAAGCCTGGGATGAGAGTAAGCCACCTACTACCCCGAGGGTTAGTGGCAAGACCAAGTGGCGAAGCTTTCTCATGGCTCTATTCTTCTTCGCTATCCGTAAAAGCTGTAGGCGACGATTCCACGCTTGACGGCGTCTACGGCGTTCTTGGCCACTTCACGGAGTTTCTCGTCGCCGGTGACTGCTATCTGCTCGAGCATGTCGATGACCTGCTTCGCCCAACGGATGAAATCTCCAGGCAGCATGTCGGCTAGTTCTAGCACGGTGTCGAGTTTCGCGTTCGACGCCCACTTGTGAAACGCCAGGCTGATAGCAAAATCGGGGGCGCTCGTTTGCGGCAATTTGTTTTTCTTTGCCAGCGACTCTAGGGTCCACCAGGTGTCGAGAGTTTTCTCGGCATAGCTTTCGAAGTTTCCTCGGGGTAAACGCGGTGCAGCGTCTTCTTCTCTGCGGGCCTCGTAAATTAGCCCCGCGGTGAGTGCGGCAAGGTTTGCCGCATCGATTCCACGCCAGACTCCGTGACGTATGCATTCTGCGACCAGCAAATCGCGATCGCCGTAAATTCGCGCGAGCATCCGTCCCTCGTCTAGCACGGTTAGCTCCTCGTCGTCGTCGCTCAAGTATTCGAGTTCAATCAGCAGCGTGCAGATGCGGTCAAAAGTCCGTGCAACCTGGTTGGTGCGTCCTTCGATTTGCGAAAGCGCAGCTTCGAACTCTCGTTGCAGGCGGTAATAACGCTCTGCCCAGCGTGCGTGCGCCTCACGTTCATTACATGAGTGACAGGCGTGCTGCTTGATTTGCTTCTTTAGTGAAATCAGCCGTTCTTCTTTGCTGTGACGGCCTTTAGAGGCACGGATGTCTTTACCGCGTTCTGCGCGCACCTTGCCACTTGCCAGGTCGCGCTCAAGATCGCTGATCTCACGACGCATCGCAGCATATTCAGCAAAGTCACCCTGGTGACAGCGCATGGCCTCCAAGTAGCCATCTAGAGAAACTTGTTTTTCGCGAAGACCGCGAGCGAGACCAACAACCGAACGGTCAGCTTGAAATTGGGCGAACGACATTTCGAGTACTTCGCGAGCTCGGCTGCGACCGAAAGCCTCGATCAGGTTGACCGCCATGTTGTGGGTTGGCCTGAATGAGCTGATCAGTGGGTAGGTTCGCCTTGAGGCCAACCCGGCAACGCTGGCTGGGTCGAGGTTGGCCGACCACTGAATTACCGAGTGCCCCTCGGTGTCGATACCACGGCGGCCGGCGCGACCTGTGTATTGGGTGTACTCGCCCGGCGTAATCTGCACGCGACCTTCGCCGTTGAACTTGTCTAGTCGCTCGAGCACTACAGTGCGTGCCGGCATGTTTATACCAAGCGAGAGCGTCTCAGTGGCGAAGACCACCTTGACAAGTCTGCGAAGAAAGAGCTCTTCGACGACCTCTTTGAAAGCAGGCAACATGCCAGCGTGGTGTGCAGCTACTCCGCGTTCGAGCGCATTCAACCACTCAAAGTAACCGAGAGTAGCTAAGTCTTCGTCGGCGATGTTGTAGCACTTCTCTTCGACAATGCGTCGAATCTGCTGCTTCTCTTCTGTGGTGGTTAGTCGCACGGATGAATGCAGACAAGACCTCACCGCAGCCTCGCAGCCGGCTCGAGAGAATATGAAAAAGATTGCTGGGAGCAAGTTTGCATCCTCGAGCAAGTCGACGACCTCGGGTTTTGAAAGCTGCGGAATCAGGTTCTGCATTCGCGCACGCTGCTGACCAGGATGACCACGTCTACCCCGCTCTGGTCGAGCTATAGGGCTTCGAAGTTTGTTGGCGTGACGTTGAGACAGATCCGGGTTGACAGCTTTTCCTGTGCCGTCAAACAACTCCATGAGTTCATCGCCGAAAAGCACGTGTTGATTTAGCGGTACGGGTCTGTGCTCAGACACAATCACCGAGGTGGCACCTCTTACCTCTTCGAGCCAGGCACCGAACTCCTCTGCGTTTGACACCGTTGCGCTAAGTGAGACGATCCGAACATCGCGAGGCAGATGCAGAATCACTTCTTCCCAAACTGCACCGCGGAATCTGTCGGCAAGATAGTGAACTTCATCCATCACCACATAGCCGAGTGTGATCAGAGAATTACTGCCCGCGTAAATCATGTTGCGCAGCACCTCTGTTGTCATGACGACAATTGGTGCATCACCGTTTTGGTTGGTGTCTCCGGTGAGGAGCCCAACCTGTTCAGCGCCGTAACGCTCGACCAGTTCTAGGTACTTCTGATTGCTTAGCGCCTTGATCGGGGTCGTATAAAAGACCTTCTCGCCCTTACTTCGAGCCAAATGGATGGCGAACTCTCCCACCACCGTCTTACCGGCTCCGGTAGGCGCTGCCACCAGCACACCATTGCCCTTGGCCAGTTCTTTGCAGGCTTCGAGCTGAAAATCGTCGAGCCCGAATTTGAGCAGGTCGGCGAATTCGCTTACTGCCGATGGCACCTGCAACTTCTTGGCGCGAGCGTAGCGCTCCGCTGGGCTGAGCTCTTCCATGTCAGGCAGAGACTTCAGTGGCTGCGACTTCGAGCGATTCATCCCCTGCGTTGCGGCGACGAGTAAAGCGATCACGCAGCGCAGCGACTAAAACTGCTAGGTAGAACAGTGCAATCAACGGAACCATCAGAAGGAACATCGACATCGGGTCGCCGGTTGGAGTGGCAAGGGCTGCAAGCAGCGCGCTCAAGAATATTGCGATTCTCCAGGACTTGGCGATCTGCTTGGCAGACAGGATGCCAACGAAGTTCAGCAACACCAAAACAACGGGCAGAACGAACGAAACACCAAAGACCAAGAGAATTCGAATCGAGAACAAAATGTAGTCGCTGGCTCCAATGATGTTCGAAGACCCTGAGGGCGTGAAGGCCAAGAGCGCCTTTACAAATGCTGGGAGCATCGCCCAGGCCACATAGCAACCGGCCAAGAACAATGGAACCGCGCTGAGCAGGAATCCGAGGCTGTAACGTCGCTCGTGCTTCTTTAGCCCCGGGGTGATGAATGCCCAAAGGTTGTATAGCCAGAAAGGGCTCGAGAGAATCACGCCGATGAACATCGACAGTTGCATGCGCAGGTCGAATGCCGAAACTACTGAGTTGAAGTTAATGGTTGCGCTTATGCCTTTTTGCTTGGCCAAATCAACAATCGGACTTTGCAGCGCTTGAAAGACTGCGTCGAAGAGAAACCAGCCGACTACCGAGCCGAGCAGAAAGTAGAGCGTAGACCAAACAATCCTGCGTCGCAGTTCGCTGAGGTGTCCCCTCAGACTCATTCGTCCTTCAGGGTTTTTGCGTCGGGCCATCGGCCTTAATTACTCGTCTGACTTGTCAGAGTCTGACTTTGACTTGTCTTCGGTCTTGTCGTCGTCAGACTTCATTTCTTTCTTGAAAACCTTGAGCGACTTGGCGAGGTTCTTCGATGCGTTAGGTAGCTTTGAGCCACCCCAGACGAGGATCAGGAGTACGACGATGATCAGAAAAAGCGGGTTTTCGAAGATTGCTCTCATAGTTGTTCTCCTGGGTTTTGCTGCTTGAGTCTGGCTACCAGCCTACGCTGTCGCTCTGCTGCTCGTTTGGTTCTCTTGACTTGCAAGCGCTTCAAAGCAAGGATGTGCGTGGCCGGGTCATCCGACAAGTTGTCTTTTGGCGCCTGATACTCAATCGGTTTGGCTAGGTCTTCAGACAGTTTCTGAGCCAGCTTCGCCAATGGCTCTGCCGCCTTTCCAAGCCTGCCGAGTTTGCCAATCAGGGTGTAACCGATCCAGCCGAGGAAGGCCACGGAAACAAGTACCGCGGCAATCCAACAGGTGGCCACCAACCAACCCACTGCTACTCGTTTCGCAGGTTCTGGGTCATTAGCGCTTCGCGGGCAAATTCACGAACCAAATCGCGTGCCGCCTGCGGCTCGATGATACGAGCTGCCCCTCCGTAGCGGGCCACGTGTCTGCCGAAGTTTGGCAGGAAGCCAATATTGAGGCGCGCACGCTTGACCATGGTTTTCTTGTCGAAACCGATGGTCTCGCCGAAAAACATGTCGATGAGCGAATAGGCCTCTGGGTCAACCTCGATGATTACTTCGACGTCGGTGTCTTTCGAAATGTAGTCGGCTTCGTCGATTTGCTGCAACTCGGTCGCCTCCTTGCACCAGGCATCTTCGAGAATTTCGATGTTGCGAATGTGGTCGATTCTGAAGCTTCGACCTTCGTTGTTCTCGTGGCACCACGAACGCAACTGTGAGTTGCTGCTGCGCAGGTCCAGTCTTACCGGATCCATCTCGCGAACTTTGGTCTCACCCTTTTGGTTGGTGTATTCACATCGAATGCGCTTTTGATCGATGATTGCTGTTCGCAGCAGTTGAATGCTCGCAGCGACCGTGCCAGGTCGGTACTCAATATCTGTGACTAGCTGTCCTTGGTGACCCTTTGCAAGTTTCTGAATCAGGGCCTCAATGCGAGGAGCCAGTGCCAATTCTGGCAGAGACGCCAGGTACTGCAGACCGGCGATTAGGGCAGACACCTGACTAGATGAAAGTCGCGGTGACTCAGTAACTCCGGCGTCTGCGTCCATCGAGAAATCCACTTCGGAATCATCGTGGTATTCGAAATCTTCTTCGTCATCGTTGACCGGCATCGCAAAGTAGTAGTGCACGCTGGCATCGCTACTGCTCCACACTTGCGTGAAGCCGGCCACGGTCAAAGTAGATAGCGCCTTTGAAACTTCGGCCTTACTGACCTGGAAGCGTTCGACCAAATCGGCGACGGTGACTACATCTTCTTTGCGGTCGGGGTCAGCCAAGTAACTCAGCAGAGCCATGGTGAAGTTCAGGCGGTCTTGCCCGTCATTTAGCTTTCTAGACATGTTCGGCCGCCAATCTCTCGAAGCCTTCGCGGTATAGCTTGGAAAGTTCAGCCGGGCCGATCACCTGTACGTCGAGTGCATACTCGCGCAACTCGTCGGCCAGCAAACCTGGATCCATGAAGTTGAACTTGTGGTTGATCCACTCGGGGCCTGACGCCTGTGTGATACCGAAGTGGCTAGCTGCGACCGATCCGCGACGCACATTTACCTCGGCTACATTCGAATCGATGTGCTTCTGCAGTTTCGTTTTTGCTTCTTCAACCTGAGCCGACGTCGGTGCCGCAAATGTTTCCGACGTGTGCACTACGAGGTCTGAGACTATTCGTTTGAGCAAGAAGTTTCTCGTCTTGTCTCCGTCGGTGACGGTGGTGTCCCAGCCGGTTACCATCCATTGCCCTGACTGATTGCTCAGAGTCCAAGGCTCTAATTTGCGAGTAGACACGCTGCCATCGGCTTTGCGGTATGAGAAGCTCACGGTTTGGTGTGCGGTGAGGGCTTTGCTAATCGGACGGAATGCCGGGTCGTGCGTCGCAATTCGCGGCGCGTAGCCGAGCAAACCGGCATCGTCAGCCAGATCTCCGTGTGCGCGAATTCGATCTAGCGCCTTCGCTGTGTCAGATGAGAACGCGGCCTGCTGCCAAACGCTACCGGCGAGATTGAGCAAAGTCATTTCTTCGGCATCCGGGTGAAAATCCTTAGGCCACTCAAAGGTCGACTTAACCAGGCGATAACGCGAGAGCTGGTTGTCTTCGTCTTCTTCGATTACCTCGATCTCAATACCGAGATCGCGCAGTGCATCCTTGTCGCGTTCGAATTGTTTCTCGAGAGCGTCAACAGATGCGCCAGCGGTTTTCGAATCGACGTAACCCTTAATGGCGCGGAACAGATCCTTTTTCAGAACACCGTTTCGCGTCGATGACAAGGCCAGGGTGAGGCTGAGCAGGCGCTCGGCTACATCTGACTTTTCCATGGACCCCCGCTCTCCTACTTACTAATTCTTTGGCTTCTCGGTGCCCAAAATGTCGATCACGAACACGAGTGTCGAACCGGCAGGGATGCCCGTCTTTTCGGTGTTGCCATAGCCTTCAGAAGGCGGAATGACCGCCATTATCTGGTCGCCCACGTGAGGAGCCTTGCCGTCGCGGCTCTCGGTAAGTGCACGCACGAATCCCTTGATGAACCCATCTTGCGACAAGGTCCAGGTGACTGGCTGACCGCTGGTCCACGATGAGTCGAACACGGTTCCGTTACTCCACAAAAAGCCCGAATACTGCAGTGTCACAGTGTCACCGATTGCAACCTCTTGGGTCTCTGGAGACTTGACGGTCAGGTAAAGCTTGGTGCTGGTAGGTGCCGCAGTTTTAGGGATCTGCACGCTCGGCTGACCATTGGCTGCGGTCAGCAAAGTTGGAGCGCCGTCCTGGTGTACCCAGCCAGCGCCGTATGCCTTGTTGTAGTAAACCTTGAGCAAATCGAGCACGAACACAACATCATCGTTGGCACCGATCTTGTTGGTGACATCGCCTTGGTTCTTGTGCGCCATCTTGGCCGGAATCAGCACTGCAACGCGTGATCCTTCGCGCACGCCGCCGAGCGCCTTACAGAAGTCGATCTGCTGCCCTTTGTCGAACTCCTGAGTGATGGCATCGGTGCCGTCGTACTTAGAGCTAGAGAAAGTAGCACCGGTGGTTGCATTCAATGCGGTGTACTCGAACTTGACCAACTGGTTTCCGTAGTACTTCTTGCCGGTGCCTTCACTTAAGACCTTGGTAGCGATGGTCTTGCTGCTGATTGGAGCCGCAATGGTCACAGTCGGCTTGGTATCGAAGTCGCCAGTGGCCGAGATCTTGTCGGCGGCGGCGTTCGATTCGGCAGGGCCGCACAGTGGCGACTGTGAGTCATAACTGGTGCTAGTTGGCGCGCATCCGGTCAGAAGCAGGCTGATTAGGGCGATTGCGGTGATGGTCTTGCGCACGTATTTTCCTAAAGTTCGAATGGTTTATCTTAGGCGTCGTCGCCGCGCTCTTGTTCGAGGCGTGCGGTGGCGGTGTTCTGGGCATTTCTAACAGTCTTGCGAAGCTTCTTGTCGCTCACCTTGCGCTCACCCATGTGTTCGGGGTTCCACACCGCAATGTCTTCGTCGGCAAACTCCGGCTTGGTCTTGCCCTTGAACTTTGGCACGATGGTGCCAGGAGCGAGACGCCGGGCGGTGACCAAGAAGCCGGTGTGTCCGATCATGCGGTGCTCTGGGCGAACGGCTAGGCCCTGCAGGTGCCAGCCGCGGAACAAAGTTTCAAACGCCTCTGGCTCGGCGAAGTGTCCGCTATAGCGTAGGGCTTCGGTGAAGCGAGACAGCTGGGTTACTGTCGCCACATAGCCAACGATGAGTCCGCCCGGAATCAGAGCTTCGGCACACTGTTCGACGCACTCCCATGGCGCCAACATGTCTAGAACCACGCGGTCTGCGTCTGCGGCTGCGACAACCTCTGGCAATCGATCTTGAAGATCGCCCAAGTGGATAGTCCAGTTCGCAGGATCTTCGCCGAATTGGCTAATTACGTTGGCCCTGGCAATCTCGGCAAATTCTTCGCGACGCTCGAAGCTGTCTAGTCTTCCGGCCTGGCCGATTGCGCGAAGCAGGTACATGCTCAAGCCGCCCGAGCCAACACCAGCCTCGACTACCTTCGCACCAGGGAAAATGTCGCCCATGGTGACGATGAGGGCCGAGTCCTTCGGGTAAATAATGTTCGCCCCACGAGGCATCGACATGACGAAGTCGGTCATTAGGGGGCGAAGGGCCAGGTATTCGACGCCATTGTGGTTCTTAATGACCGAGCCCTCGGCCTGCCCAATGATGTCATCGTGCTTCAGTTCACCGCGGTGAGTGCCAAAGGCCTTGCCAGGCTCGAGAGTGATCGTGTGCAACTTGCCCTTAGGGCCGGTCAATTGGACCCTGTCGCCTACCCGAAATGGGCCACGTGGAAGATTAGTCATCTGGTCTCATTTCTTGCAGCAGGTGGGCCAAGTCATCGACAGTCACTGACTGCAAGGTAGGCCAGACAATTCTCTCGGGTTTGGCCGCTAGCGGCACCATGTTTGGAACGCCAATCGCTACCGCGCCAGACGCCTCGGCGGAGGTCAGCCCGCTAATCGAGTCTTCTATGGCGATGCAGCGTCGAATATCGACACCGAGCAGCTCTGCGGCCTTCAAATAAGGCTCAGGATGAGGCTTGCCGTATCGAACATCGTCGCCACCAAGAACCAGGTCGAAGGCATCGAAACCGACGCTCTCGGCAACAGTCTGAGCCATGCGGTGCATCGACATGGTTACCAAGGCTGTCTTGACACCGCGCTCGCGGAGTTCGCGAAGCAGCTCTAGGGCACCGGGACGCCAGGGAATCTGCTTTCTTAGGTTCGACTGCACCGATTCGGTTAGCAGCTCGATTGTGCGCTCTACCCCGTGGTCAATGTCGAGCTTCTCATTGATGATTCGCGAGCTGTCGTAGAGGCTCATTCCGATTAGCGACTGCCCATCGGCATCGGACCATTGACCACCGGCCTCTTCGGCAAGCTCGCGCTCGGCAGCCATCCAGTAGTGCTCTGAATCGATCAGGGTGCCATCCATGTCCCACAGCACGGCTTGGGGCAGGGTCAAAGGCATGTGGCAATTTTAGTCGCGGCGCTGATTTAGTGTTGATGCAGTTGATCGAACGGGGAACAATGTCTCGCTACCACTCTGGGCGCACCTTGCTGGTCGCTTTTCAGGGCTGGAACGACGCTGCCGAAGCAGCCAGTGGAGTCATGAAATTCGTCAACGAAAAGATTCAGGGCGAAGTCGTGTCGAGCGTTGATCCCGAGGACTACTACGACTTTCAGTTCACTCGGCCAAACATCATCCTTGATGACGACAACAACCGAGTAATCGAATGGCCCGGGACCGAGTTGATTCGCGCCAGCAAGGATGCGATTTCGGCCGAACCGCGCTTCGGTGAGCTCTTTGTCTTGTTTGGTACCGAACCCGCTCGTCGCTGGCAGGCATTCACCAGCGAGCTGCTCGAGATGATTGACGACGCCGAAATCGACCAAGTTGTTTTCGTTGGTGCCATGTTGAGCGATGCTCCGCACACTCGTCCGATCAAGGTCAGTCTGATGAGCCAGAACGCGGATGTTCGTTCAGAGCTCAACGTCGAACGCAGTACCTACGAAGGCCCGATCGGCATCTTGACTGTGCTGTCGCTCGCGCTCGAGCAGCGCGGCATTCCGACTTTGGCGATGTGGGCATCGGTGCCTCACTACGTGCACAACCAAGCGTCGCCTAAGGCAACTCTTGCCCTGCTGATTGAAGTTGAGAGGCTCCTTGGCTATCAGTTTGAGCACGGCTCCTTGGCTGACGATGCCTTCACCTGGGAGCGCGGCATCGATGAAGTTGCCGAGGGCGATGAAGACATGGCCTCATACATTGAGCAACTCGAAAAGTCTCGCGACCTAGAAGACGAGGCTGAGGGGTCTGCAGAGACCCTCGCTCACGAGTTCGAACGCTTTCTGGCTGCCGACAAGTCGGAACCCGAAGAGCCTAAGCAGGACTAAGCGATTAGCGTGCCGTTGACCAGTGCGGCTAGCACTGCAACTCCAACGATTACTCGCCAGATTACGAACGGCGCAAACGAACCGCGGCTGAGGTAGCGCAAGAACACCACGATCACTCCGAAGCCGGACAAGAACGCGAATACGGTGGCAATGGCCGTTCCGACCAGTAAGTCACCGGGCAGATCCTTGTAACTCTTGGCGAATTCGTACAGTCCACTGGCCAACACCGCAGGAATAGCGAGCAAGAAGCTGTAGCGAGCTGCGGCCTGACGCGAGTAGCCAAGGAGCAGACCCACCGAAATGGTTCCGCCCGAGCGCGATACTCCTGGAATCACGGCGAGCGACTGGCCGAGTCCAAACAGGATGCCGTCTTTGAAACTGAGCGAGTCAAGGGATTTGTTGCGCTTGCCGACTCGATCTGCAACCGCGAGCACGAGACCAAAGACAATGAGCATGCTGGCTGCAACCCAAAGGTTGCGGAGCTGGTTTTCGATTAGGTCTTTGAATGCCAAGCCAATGACGACAACCGGAAGGCTACCGATGATGATTAGCCAACCGAGTTTGGCATCTTTCTTTGCTGTTTCGAGCAGAGAAGCCTTGCGGAAAATCGATGCGAACCATGCCTTCAAAATTCGCACGATGTCTTTGAAGAAGTAGATCAAGACGGCAAGTTCAGTACCAAGCTGAATCGTTGCGATGAAGGCCGTTAGCGCTGGCTTTGGCAGTGCGCTAACCCCAAGTAGTTGAGTTGCAATCTGAATGTGCGCGCTCGATGAAATTGGAAGGAATTCGGTCAATCCCTGAATGATTCCGAGGATGGCCGCGGTAAAGATGTTCAATCGATCTCTTCTTCGTTGTCGGCTAGTTCGAACGGCAGCCACTCTTCGTAGGCAACATCGACTGCTTCTTCGTAGTCGAGGAATGCATCCTTGAGTGCTTCGTATGCGTGGTTCACATTGCTATCGCTGCCTGGATGTCTGCTGGACATGGCCTCGAAGTGACGTTCTAGCGCGGCTATGAATTGTGCGAGTGCTTCGCGCGGCTGTCGTTCCATGTGCCCAAACTACTTCGCACCGGGTCGAATGTTAAGCAGGCTGAGGCCTAAGGTTGGGGCTGCATTAAAGCGATTTCGCGTGATAAACTCGCTCCTTGTTGCTCGGTCCGGGTGGCGGAATGGTAGACGCGCTAGCTTGAGGTGCTAGTCCTCGCAAGGGGGTAGGGGTTCAAGTCCCCTTTCGGACACAAATCAATCTCGTATTTCGAGAAAATTCACCAAGGAATCGCGATGACCGAAACCGTTTTGGGTCTGCTTCGACACGGCCAGACCGACTGGAACATCGACCTTCGCCTCCAGGGCATCACAGACATCCCGCTAAACGACACCGGTATTTCGCAGGCTGAGGCCGCCGCCGCTCGCCTCGTCGCTGCCGACTGGGACTTCGTCGCCAGCTCGCCGCTTAGCCGTGCCAAAGTGACCGCCGAAATAGTTGCCGCTCGTCTCGACGTTGCCGAAGTAAAAATCGAGGACCTGCTGCTCGAGCGTTCTTTCGGAGACGCCGAAGGCTTGACCTATCAAGAGTGGAAGCGCGATCACCCGAGCGGGGTGCCGCCGCAGGGCGAAACTCTGGGCGATCTGCGCGACCGAGCTCACCTACTGCTCGAGCGAGTCCTATACGAATATCGTGGAACTCGCCTGCTTGCCGTAAGCCACGGCGCAATGATTCGTAAACTGCTGCGCATTGCCAGTAACGATCAACTGCCAGCCGCTGGTGAACGCATCGGAAACACTTCGCTAAATGTTTTAGTTCACGATGGTTCACATTGGTCGGTGCGCTCATACCGACCTGAGCCGCTAGGCGAATCGGCCTAAAGCTTTTCTAGGGTAGCGACCAAAGCCGCAGCTGACTGTTTCCAACTAAAGTCATTTGCTCGCTTGAGACTTGCGGCACTTGCTCGCGAATATTCTGCTTTCGACTCGAGAGACTCGATGGCTCGCACCAGCTGCTTTATGTCTTTGGCGTCGAAGTACTTGGCCGCGTCGCCACCAATCTCTTTGAATATCTCAATGTCTGAAATAACCACCGGTGTCGCGCGCTCCATCGCCTCAACAACAGGGATGCCAAATCCCTCGTCTAGCGATGCGCTGACTAGCGCGAAAGCGTTATCGAGTTCGCTTTGATATTGAGCGTCACTTACGCCACCTAAGAACACCACTCGGTTCGCCGCCGAACCCGCAAGAATTCGCAATTCTTCGCGACGCGCATCCGTGATCTTGCTTAGCAAGCGAAGTTCGTAACCCGGCAGCTGCGCCATTGCGCTCACCAGTGTCTCGACATTCTTGTAGCCCATGAACGAGCCCATGTAGACCAGCGATCTGGATGCCCCCAACGATTTCGGACGCTTGACCGAATCGAGCGAGCCGGCGTTGTAGACCACTTCGATTGGTCTGCTGGTGAGTCGCTTGGCCTGCATTAGTCGTTTGGTGGTGCGGCTAACTGTGACCACTGCATCTGCACGACTGAGGACAAAACGTTGCGGCAGATAAGTCAAGTGAAACAGTCGCCAACCTAACTTGATTGGCCAACTGAAGCTCGGCGGCGGAGTCTTGTGGCTGTAGTAGATCAGGTCGTGCAAGGTGAGCATGAGTTTGAAGCGTCTACCCCAGCTGCCCATGGTTTGCATCGGTGAATAGACCAATTTCGCGCCCAAACGGTTGAGTTTTCGGGCGATCCTGAGCTCGGCGATGCCGTCGGTTGGATCGTTGAGTTTTACATATTCAATGCCGGTCGGCAGGTGTTCTAGTTGTCGCAGGTCGTTGACGATTGCGACAATCTGGTGCGTTTCGAACAGCGCGGATGCGATTCCGGCCGAGTAGCGGCTGATGCCGTCGTGGTGATCGACGCGAATATAGCGGGCATCGAAAAATAGTTTTTGCCCGTTGATCAGGCGGTTAGTCACGCTCGCGAACCCACTGTTCGATGGCGCCGGCAATTTTCTCTGGAATTTCATAATGCGTCAGGTGGCCGACGTTTTCGAAGACTTTGAGCTGCGCCGGTGATTCAATTAACGCGAACATTGCCTGTTGCTGTTTGATGCTAGTGATGTCGTCGAGAGTAGCTGTAAGAGCGAGCACCGGGACTCTAAAGGCGTTGGCGTAATCACTCACACAATTTGAGATCGATGCCGCGTATCCCTCGAGTGCGACTCGGCGGTTCGCATAGTCGTTGAAGTTGTCGTCGTGCTGTTTGTGTATCCATTGACGCAGTTCTTTGACACGTGACTTGGTCATGATGATGCTCATACCTCGAACCATCGGCCAAGACTTGAGTACCCATTGCCCCGCTGCTTCAGGCAATAGACCGGCTATCACGAAAAAGAATTTGGCAATCATCGTGGTGAAGGCGCGAGGGCCCTTAAGTGCAGGTGCCGACACCGGATTCTCGAGAATCAATGACTGGATTTGCGGATCGCCTGACGCGTAGCAGGAAACTACGATGCTGCCGAATGAATGCCCAAGGAGGTGCGGTCTCTTCGTAAGTTTTAGCTGAGAAATGAAATCGCCAACCCATTGTGCGTAGTGCACGATGGTGTGCTCTTTTTCGAAAGGCGCGCTCTGCCCAAAGCCCGGCAGATCGGGAATGTAGACATCGAGGTCGTGAATCGCACCCGCGATGGCTTCGAGGCCGTGATGATTGCCGCGATAGCCGTGGATCAGAATCACTGAACCGAGTGACTTTTTGCTGCGCGCCTTGTAGAACCAGTAGGCGGTTTTTGTGCCGACCGCAACGAGCTCGCGGCGCTCGCCCCTGCCACGTGCATCGAGCGAAAGCTTTGCCTGGTTCAACTTGCTCATACAGAGAAGTATTTCGCCTCTGGGTGGTGCATGACCAGTGCGTCGGTAGTTTGTTCCGGGTGCATCTGCAGTTCCTCGCTAAGGGTCACGCCGATGCGCTCTGGCTCAAGTAGCTCGACAATCTTGTGGCGGTCATCCATGTTTGGGCAGGCTGGGTAGCCGAAGCTAAACCGGGCACCGCGGTATTCGAGTTTGAACAGCCCGTCGATGTTGCTTGGTTCCTCGCCCGCGAAGCCCAATTCTTCACGGATGCGCGCGTGCCAGAACTCGGCCAGAGCCTCGGTCAATTGCACGCCAAGCCCGTGAATCTCGATGTATTCGCGGAACTCGCCCTTGGCATACAACTCGTTGGCGAATTCGGTCAGGCGCTGACCCATAGTGACCAGCTGGAATGGAAGCACATCGACATCGCCGGTTTCGCGATTTCGCACGAAGTCGGAGAGACAGAGGTGTCTATCGCGTTGCTGACGTGGAAAGTCGAAACGCAGTCTTTCACTTCCGGCTGGGGCGCCATCGCGATCTTCGTGGTTCAACACGATGGTCTGGTTACCTTCGCTAACCGCTGGAAAGTATCCGTAGACCACGGCAGGCTCAAGAATGTTCTCGGTAGCGATTCGTTCAAGCCAGTAGCGCAGGCGTGGTCGGCCTTCGGTCTCAACTAGCTCCTCGTAACTTGCGCCGCCCTCGCCTCGACCCGGTTTTAGCCCCCACTGCCCCAGGAATAGCGCGCGCTCATCTAGGAAGCCGGCAAAGTCGCGAAGCGCCACACCCTTGACGATGCGCGAACCCCAGAATGGCGGTGTCGGCAATTCGTTGTCTGCCGCCACATCGCTGCGATCAGGCACTAAATCTGGCTCGGTGTGCACCAAAAGGCTGTGCGGGCTGGTCAATCGCTTTTTGCGTTCAGGCAGTTCGACCTGTTCGCCGCGCTTTAGTCGCACCAGTGCATCCATGAGTCGAAGGCCTTCGAATGCATCGCGCGCGTAGCGAACTTCTCCATCGAAAATTTCGGCAAGATCTTGTTCGACAAACGCACGCGTGAGCGCGGCTCCACCAAGGATGACCGGCCAGCGGTTTGCCACACCACGCAGGTTCATCTCTTCGAGGTTTTCGCGCATGACCTGAGTTGACTTGACGAGAAGACCGCTCATGCCGATCACGTCGACGTCGTGCTCTTCGGCAGCCTTCAAGATATCGTTAATTGATTGTTTGATACCAATGTTTACGGTTTCATACCCGTTATTACTCAGAATGATGTCGACCAAGTTCTTGCCAATGTCGTGAACATCACCGCGAACGGTTGCCAACAGAATCTTTCCCTTGCCAACGGCGTCTGATTTTTCGATGAACGGTTCTAGATAAGCAACAGCCGTCTTCATTGTTTCGGCCGACTGCAATACGAACGGAAGTTGCATCTCCCCGCTGCCGAATAGCTCACCCACCGTTTGCATTCCCTTTAGCAGCAGGTCATTGATGATCTGTAGCGCTGTCAGGGTCCCAAGGGCTTCGGCAAGGTCGGCCTCGATGCCCTTCTTCTCACCATCGATGATTCGTCGCTGCAGGCGCTCATCGATCGGTAGCGCCGCTAGTTCAGCTGCGCGATTTTGCTTGGCGCTGGTCGAGTCGACACCAGAGAAGACATCGAGGTACTTGGCCAGCGGGTCGAAGGTGACATTGCCTTCGCCATCGTATTCACGGCGGTCGTAGATCAAATCGAGGGCGGCATCTAGCTGCTCCTTTGGGATCTGATTGAGCGGCATGATGCGTGCGGCGTGCACGATTGCCGAAGACAGGCCTGCCTCGACACACTCGTGCAAGAACACTGAGTTGAGCACGTGTCGAGCTGCTGGTGAAAGCCCGAACGA
>JBDKLV010000008.1:0-4188 GCA_039795455.1 Actinomycetota bacterium | reverse complement strand
AGCTCGAGTGTGATCTCTCGGCCCATGCCATTACCGGCACCAGTTACGAGTACGACCTTGCCATTTACCTTCATTTTGAACTCCATTCCATTGGCTTCAAGGCTCACTATACGCCTGTCATTTGTATCCAAACGATTTTCGGGATGCTGGAAAAGTTAGGCAAACCTAGGTTGGTAGCAGGGGTACTTAGTGAGCCGGCTGATCGCTCAGTAGCTCGGCATCAACCGGCTTTGACGCGGGCAGTGCCGCGTTTATTTGCGCAATCTCATCGCTATTGAGCTCAACAGTAAGCGCATGCAGGTTGTCGAGCACGGTTTCATTGCGAGTAACTCCTGGGATTGGCACGATGTTTGGGCTGTGTGAGCGCAACCAGGCCATCGCCACTGCGTGAGTTGAGCATCCGTGTGCTTGGGCAGCTGGGCCAAAGACTTCTGCCAAGTCGGTCACGCCCTTCGAAGGCGACCAAGGCAAGTACACGATGCCGAACTCGTCGCAAACCTCGAGCACGTCTAGGTCGTGCCGATAGACGGGGTTGAACTGATTCTGTACCGAGACAATGCCACCTTCGGCGGGCGATCCGAGAATCTCGATTGCGCGACGAAGCTGCTTGGCTGAGTAGTTGCTCACACCAATGTGGCGAACGATTCCGCGTTGACGCAGCGCGTCAAGGTTTTGCACCTGCTCTTCGAAACCGAGCTTTGGATCGAGGCGGTGGTGTTGCCACAAATCAAGGATGCTCACTCCGAGGCGACCCGCACTGGCCTCTGCCGCGCGCAATAGGTAATCGACCGTCGAGTTACGACCCCAGGTTTCGTTCGGGCCGCGAGTGATGCCGGCCTTCGTGCCGATCACGATTTTGGACTTTTGCTCGGCGGTGCCGTTCCATGTGCGCAGCGCATCGGCGATCATAAGTTCGTTCTCGCCGAACCTGTTCCAAGCGCTGGCGTAGATGTCTGCCGTGTCGAAGAATCGCACGCCCTTGTCCATGGCCAAGTGAAGTGCGGCAATTACCTTGTCGTAGGCGTCTTGCGATTCGAGGGCAATACCGCGAAATTGCGCGTACATCGAACCAAATCCGATGTCGCCAATCTTGGAGCGAAAGTCAGTCATGCGACCAGACTAACTGTCGCGGCGGCGTGCCTCTTCTGCGTTGATTACTTCTGAGGCCTGGGCAGCTTCTTGCACTTTGGCAATTTCTGGTGCGTACTGTGCTCCGGCCATGGAGTTGCTAGTACCCATGTTGCTTAGTTTCTTGGCGTCATAGATCGGGTCGATTGGGTCTATCACTTCGACGTACCTGCCGTTTTCGGCATTCTCGCGACGTATTGCCTCAAGTTCGTGGTCAGAAACCACGATGGTCCTGCGAAACAGTCGCTTCAGGCTACTCAGCAAAGACATTGATTCCCCCGAATCGTTTGTTTAGGCGAGCTCGAACTGGCCGCCATCGATCTGCCCCTGCTTGCGGTACAGGTCGAGCTTCTGGCGGGTATCCATAATGTCGAGGTTGCGCATGGTTAGCTGGCCAATGCGGTCAGCCGGGCCGAATGCTGCATCCTCGGTGCGCTCCATAGATAGCTTCTCTGGGTGGTACGAGAAGCCCTCGCCGCGAGTGTCGAGAATCGTGTAGTCGTCTCCACGACGCAGGCGCAAGGTGACAGAACCGTTGACTGCGCTAGCAACCCATTTGGTAAGCGACTCGCGAAGCATCAGGGTTTGTGGGTCGAGCCAACGACCTTCGTAAAGCAGGCGACCCATGCGACGACCCTCGATCTGGTAGTTAGCCAGGGTGTCTTCGTTGTGGATCGCGCTAATCAAACGCTCGTAGGCAATCGAAAGCAGTGCCATTCCAGGTGCTTCGTAAATTCCGCGACTCTTAGCTTCGATGATGCGGTTCTCAATCTGATCGCTCATGCCGAGTCCGTGACGGCCACCGATTTCGTTCGCCTTGTACATGAGGGCAACGGCATCCTTGAAGTTCTCGCCATTGATGGCAACCGGGCGGCCCTGCACGAAGGTGACGGTTACGTCTTCGGTTTCGATGGCAACCGTCGGGTCCCAGAACTTGACGCCCATGATTGGCTCAACGATCTCGTATGAGGTGTCTAGGTGCTCGAGGCTCTTGGCCTCGTGGGTAGCGCCAAGCATGTTCGCGTCGGTCGAGTAGGCCTTCTCTTTCGATGCGCGGTAAGGCAGGTTGCGAGCGGTCAGCCACTCAGACATTTCGTGACGGCCACCAAGCTCGTTCACGAAGTCAGCGTCAAGCCACGGCTTGTAGACGCGAAGGTTCGGGTTGGCAAGCAACCCGTAACGGTAGAAGCGCTCGATGTCGTTGCCCTTGTAGGTCGATCCGTCGCCCCAGATCTCGACGCCGTCTTTCTGCATGGCGCGAACCAGCAGGGTACCGGTAACAACGCGGCCGAGCGGGGTGGTGTTGAAGTAGGTTTTTCCACCGGTGCGAATGTGGAACGCGCCACAGGCGATCGCGGCTAGGGCTTCTTCGACAAGTGACTGGCGGCAGTCGACCAGGCGACCCGCCTCTGCTCCGTACTCGGTCGCGCGCTGCGGAATCGAGTCGATGTCGTCTTCGTCGTACTGGCCAAGGTTGGCAGTGTAGGCGAAAGGAATGGCGCCTTTTTCTCGCATCCAGGCCACTGCCACTGAGGTGTCGAGGCCGCCAGAGAAGGCGATGCCGACCTTTTGGCCGACCGGAAGCGATGCGAGGACTTTAGACATTCTTCTAGGCTACCGAAAACGCTTTGACCTGTCAGGTCTCGGTGGCCTCTAGATCGACAGTTGGTACTTGAGCGGGTTGCCGAAACGGTGGTTGGTAATCGCCACGGCCTGCTCGCGATAGAAACACAGCAGCGCAATGCGCCCAGACTCGATCGCGGGGTTGCGATAGTGGGCGAGCTCAACGGGCACCTTGGCCGGATCGATAGTCGGCGCCCAGATGCGGCTGGCTCCGCGCCTCTGCACGTAATCCATCGCTTCAGCCTCGGTCTGAACCTGCAGAGTTTGACCAAGGATGTTCGCCAGCAGCTGCTCGCCATCGCGAAGTTTCTCGATGCTGACTATCGCGCCGGTCGCGGCAGCCGCCAAGAGTTGGCGGTAGCGCTCAAAGCCGTTCAGTTGCTCATCGATGCGAACCAGGCAGTCGGCGGGTGCATAGCGGAACAGGTTTCGCTCGACCGAGAGCCCGGTCACGTCGGTGACCTTCGAGAACACGGTTTCGATTGCGTGTGCATCGGAACGCACGGCACGAGTCAGTGCGGCATGGGTTTCGCCGTCGACTAAAGCGGTGAGTGCGTCGAGCAGTGCGGTGACGCGAGCGGTTGGTTGCGCATCCGTGTGTTTGGTTTCGGCAGTTTCGAAGTGACCGAAGCTGAAAAGGTAATTAGGTCCACCGGCCTTGGTGGTTGCTCCAACTGCAGATTTCTTCCAGCCGCCGAACGGTTGGCGCTGAACGATTGCACCGGTAATTCCGCGGTTGATGTACAGGTTGCCTGCCTCGACGCGGTCTAGCCAGTTGTCGATCTCGCTCGCCTCGAGCGAGTGCAGGCCGGCGGTGAGTCCGTAGTCGGTTGCGTTCTGCAAATCGATCGCCTCATCGAGAGTGCGAGCGTGCATGATCGAAAGCACGGGGCCAAAGTATTCGGTCAGGTGACTGGTTGACCCTGGTTGAACACCAGCACGGATACCCGGGCTCCACAGTCTGCCGCTGTCATCTAGTTGGCGCGGTTCGATGAGCCACTTTTCGTTACTGTCGAGTTCGGTCAGTCCGTGACGAAGTTTTGCACCTGGCGCCTCGATGATCGGCCCCATTTGCGCCAGCGGGTTAGTCGCGTAATCGACAACTAGCGAGCGAGTTGCATCGAGAAGTTGGTTCTCGAAGCGCTTTGAGCGAGCAACCGAGCCAACCAGAATCACGAGAGATGCG
The DNA here is from genome assembly GCA_039795455.1 of Actinomycetota bacterium. Classification (GTDB taxonomy): domain Bacteria; phylum Actinomycetota; class Actinomycetes; order Actinomycetales; family Microbacteriaceae; genus Rhodoluna. Next base: position 251 of record JBDKLV010000008.1, on the reverse strand, counting down.
GCCGAACACTTTTGGCCGGCGTGACCAAATGCACTCGCGACGACATCCTTGGCGGCTAGATCGAGGTCGGCGTACTCGGTGACAATGATGGCGTTCTTGCCGCTGGTCTCGCCAATCAGGCGAAGGCCCGGGTTGAATTCGCGGAATAGCTTGGCCGTTTCGAACGCTCCGGTGAGCACGAGTTGGTCGACTGCGGGGTGAGCGATCAGCGAGCGACCGAGGTCGTCTTCGGCTACCTGCATTGCTGTAAG
>JBDKLV010000007.1:0-9661 GCA_039795455.1 Actinomycetota bacterium | reverse complement strand
ATCCGCGTTTCATCGCTAGGCGCCTCGTAATTTTGGCAGCCGAAGACATTGGCCTTGCCGACCCTGCGGCTTTGACGCTGGCCGTCTCGGCAGCAGAGGCCGTTGCCAAGATCGGCATGCCTGAAGGCCGCATACCGCTGGCCGAGGCCACGATTTACCTGGCCCTCGCCCCAAAATCGAACAGTGCCTACAACGCCATCAACTCGGCCATTGCGGATGTTCGCGCCGGACGCCTGGGTACAGTGCCAACGCCGCTCAAATCTTCGAATTACGCCAAAGCCGCAGAAACCACGGGGGCCGGAGTTGGTTATCGCTACCCGCACGATGACCCGCGAGCTGTGGTTGAGCAGCAATACCTTGACCCGAAAGTGGCCTCGGCAACCTACTACGTTCCAAAAAACCTTGGAGCAGAGGGTGAAATCGCGAAGAGACACAGCCTGCTTCGCAGCATCATCCGTGCATTTGGCAAAGGCAAATAGCCTTAAACCCTTTGGAATAGGGCAGTTGCGCTGATAAACTCGCAAGGTTGCCGACTTTTCTCAACAATCGGCTGAACGTTGAGATGCGGTGCGGTTTGCCTAATAGCCAGGCGAATCCGTGGCAAAAGGTTCGACCTCTCGATCCGCTTTTGTGAATAGAAAACGCTATGGGTGATTACACCCTTGAAAGGAACACGTGTCAAAGACCACACGTACTCGCAGCAAGACTCGTTTGTCTCGCTCGCTCGGGCTCGCTCTTACTCCTAAGGCAGCCAAGTATCTAGAAAAGCGTCCGTTTGCTCCTGGTCAGCACGGTCGCACCAAGAAGAAGGCCGACAGCGACTTCGCCGTTCGTCTTCGCGAGAAGCAGCGTCTACGCGCTCAGTACGGTATTCGTGAGGCACAGCTTCGCAAGACCTTCGCTGAGGCAAAGCGCGCAGAAGGTTTGACTGGTGAGAACCTGGTCGAGCTACTAGAGATGCGTCTCGACGCACTAGTACTTCGTGCAGGCTTCGCTCGCACCATCGCTCAGGCTCGTCAGATGGTTGTGCACCGCCACATCCTTGTTGACGGTCAGCGCGTCGACCGCCCTTCGTTCCGTGTAAAGCCTGGACAGATGATCCACGTACACGAGAAGAGCGAATTGACCGAGCCGTTCCAGGTTGCCGCAATGGGTGGACACGTTGATGTTCTTCCTCCGGTTCCTGGCTACCTCGATGTTCAGCTTGACAAGTTGCATGCAACTCTCGTTCGTCGCCCTAAGCGCGAAGAGGTTCCTGTTACCTGTGAAGTTCAGCTCGTGGTTGAGTACTACGCAGCTCGCTAACACTTAGGACTTCGGATGAGTGGCGGAGAAATCGCAAGCATCATTGCAGCAGGAGCATTCGTGCTTTTGGTGCTGTTCATTGGTGTCCCGTTGATTAAACTCGGCGGCCTTATCGATGAGACTCGCGACTCTGTGCGCGATCTGAACGATGCGGTTGCTCCGCTACTCACCGAAGTAACAACTACTGTCACCGAGACCAACAAGCAGTTGGCAAAGGTAGACGTAATTTCAGAAAACTTGGTTGAAGTAACCACAAACATCCGCTCGGTTGTAGCCGTGTTCAGCGCCTCTGTGGGTGCACCGCTGGCCAAGATCGCCGGGCTAACTCAAGGCATTCGCAACTCGATTCTCGGCAAGAAGAAGTAGGTCGCTATGAAGAAGATTTTTTGGTTCGCTACCGGTATCGCTGCTGGTCTTGCAATGGCTAAGCGAATTGCCGAAGACCCTAAGGCTCAGGCCCTTGTCGACGACGCTGCAAAGCGTGCTCGTGATTTTGGCTCGGCTGTAAGCGAGGGTTTCAAGGAGCGCGAGACCGAATTGTCGGCTCCAAAGAAGACCACTCGCAAGCCAGCAGCTAAAAAGCCAGCCGCAAAGAAGCCGGCAGTGCGCAAGCCGGCCGCGAAAAAGCCGGCAGCAAAGTAAATGCAGACCGCCGAGATCAGACGGCGTTGGCTCGATTTCTTTGAAAAGAAGGGTCACGCAGTAGTACCTAGCGCTTCGCTAATTAGCGAAGACCCGTCTCTACTTTTCACCGTTGCCGGAATGGTCCCTTTTATTCCTTACATGAGTGGTTTGGTACCTGCTCCATTCCCGCGTGCAACCAGCGTGCAGAAGTGCATTCGCACCCTAGACATCGACGAGGTCGGAAAGACCACTCGTCACGGCACTTTCTTCCAGATGAATGGAAATTTTTCGTTCGGCGATTACTTCAAGCGTGAAGCGATCAGCTACGCCTGGGAGTTCCTAACTTCGAGTCGCGACAGCGGTGGACTAGAAATCGACCCAGAGCTACTTTGGGTCACCGTCTACAAGGATGACGACGAGTCGATTTCGATTTGGCGCGAAGTCGCAGACATTCCGATGGAACGCATTCAGCGTCGCGGAATGAAAGACAACTACTGGTCGACCGGTCAGCCTGGTCCGGCTGGCCCGTGTTCAGAGATTTACTATGACCGTGGCCCTGCCTACGGCATCGAAGGCGGGCCTGAGGCCGATGAAGACCGCTACATCGAAATTTGGAACCTCGTGTTCATGCAGTACGAACGCGGCAAGGGCCTAGGCAAAGACGACTTCGAGATTCTTGGTGAATTGCCGAAGAAGAACATCGACACAGGTATGGGGCTCGAACGCGTTGCCTTCTTGCTTCAAGGTGTAGAAAACCTCTACGAGATCGATCAGGTTCGCCCTGTGCTCGACCTCGCCGCCAAACTTGCTGGTGTCACATACGGCGCGAACGAAACTAACGATGTGCGTCTGCGTGTAATCGCCGATCACGTGCGTAGCGCATTGATGCTCATTGGCGACGGTGTAACGCCGGCCAACGATGGTCGCGGCTATGTGCTTCGCCGTTTGTTGCGTCGCGTCATCCGTGCCATGCGATTGCTTGGAGTGGAGCGCCCAGTCTTTGCCGAACTTTTCACCGCCTCAAAAGACGCGATGAAGGCCGCATACCCAGAACTCGAAACCGAGTTCGAGAGAATTGTTCGCACCGTGAATGCAGAAGAAGATGCCTTCTTGCGCACTCTCGTTTCGGGCACCGCGGTTCTCGAAGAGGCAATCGCCGATACCAAGAAATCAGGAGCTGCAACTCTCGATGGTTCCTCGGCGTTTCTACTTCATGACACCTATGGTTTCCCAATTGACCTAACTCTTGAGATTGCAGAAGAGAACGGTCTCGCCGTCGATCGTGACGCTTTCGTAGCACTTATGACCGAACAGAAGCAGCGTGCCAAGGCAGACGCTCGCGAAAAGAAGCTTGGTGGTACAGACCTGTCGGTCTACTCGGAGTTCCGTCAGCTCGGTGTTACCAAGTTCACCGGATACGAAGAACTTGAGACAGAGGGCAAGATTCTGGGTCTGATCGCAGACGGCTCTTCAGTTCAACGTTTAACCAGCGGTTCTGTAGCAGAAGTCATTCTCGATGAGACTTCGTTCTACGCAGAATCAGGCGGCCAGGATTCAGACGCCGGAACCATCGTTGGCGATGGCTTCGAGCTCGAAGTTCTCGACGTACAAAAGCCAGTCAAGGGTTTGGTCTCGCACAAGGTTTTGGTACGCAGCGGAGAACTTGCAGTCGGGTCAAAGGCACTGACCAAGGTCGATGAAGACTGGCGTATTGGAGCCGCTCAAGCCCACTCGGGAACCCACGTCGTACACGCTGCTCTTCGCCAGGTGCTCGGCCCAACTGCATTGCAGTCGGGTTCATACAACAAGCCTGGCTACCTGCGTCTCGACTTTGCCTGGACTTCGGCGCTGAGCGATGCGACCAAGTCTGAAATCGAAGAAGTTACCAATCTCGCAATTCGTCGCGATCTTGCCGTCTCTGCTCAACATATGTCGTTGCCCGAAGCACGCGAGTGGGGAGCGGTTGCTCTCTTCGGCGAAACTTATGACGAGAGCGTTCGAGTCATTCAGATCGGTGGCCCTTGGTCGCGCGAACTCTGTGGTGGTACTCACGTCGCGCGTTCATCGCAAATCGGTTTGGTTTCACTAGTTGGTGAATCGTCGGTGGGTAGCGGATCTCGACGACTCGAAGCATTGGTTGGCTATGACGCATTCAAGGCGCTGGCCAACGAGCGTGCCCTGCTATCGCGCCTGACTGACTTGACCAAGACTAACCGCGAGAACATTGAAGAGCGTCTCAGCGCGTCACTCGAAGAACTCAAGGCCGCTCAACGTCGCCTTGCTCAATTGCAGACCGAAGCGCTTGCAGCCCAGATTCCGGCACTTCTCGAGAAGTCCGAAAACATCGGACACTCGAGAGTCGTGGCTCACAACTTTGGCGAACTCGAATCTGTCGACGACCTGCGAACCTTGGCAACGAGCATCCGTGATCGTATGCAGAATGACAACGCTCTGGCGGTTTGCTTGGCGGTAATCGGCAACAAGCCAATGGTTGTGGTTGCGCTGACCAAGCAGGCTCAGGCTGCAGGCATCAAAGCTGGCGCTTTGGTAAAGACCGCATCGAGTGTGCTCGGAGGCGGTGGCGGTGGCAAAGACGACGTTGCTCAAGGCGGCGGTTCAGACGCGACAAAGATCGACGATGCCATCTCGGCTATCAAGCGAGAACTGAGCGCCTAGTGACAACCGGGCGAAGACTTGCCCTCGACGTTGGCAAAGTTCGCATTGGCGTTGCCCTGAGCGACTTTCACAACATCCTCGCGAGCCCGCAGCCACACATTGAACGTAAGAGCGACGAAATCGCCATCGATGCTATTCTGCGGCTTGTCACTGATGAAGATGTGCAGCACATCTATGTCGGTCTGCCAACCAACCTTCGTAACGAATCGACGCAGTCGACTAGAGATGCGGTTGTATTCGCAAACCTGATTGCACTGCGTACCCAGGTCGCAATCACTCTCGTTGACGAACGACTAACCACAACCCAGGCAAGTAGTGCACTCAGGTCGGCTGGCAAATCAGCCAAAACCCAGCGCGCTTACATCGATTCGGCAGCGGCAGCAGTGATACTCGAGTCTGCACTCGAATTCGAGCGCAATACAGGCACTATCGCAGGTCGGCAGCTAGGAGAGTTCGATGCGTAAACGCAGAATGCTGCTAGTTGCAGTTGTCTTGATTGCGGTGCTGACCCTCGGCTATCTCAACCGCGGCTTGATCAGGAACGCCTGGGATGTCGTCAGCGGCGCCGACTACTCGGGTTCTGGACACGGATCTGTGACCTTAGTGATCAAAAGTGGCGACGATGGGGCAAGCGTTGCCAAACAACTGGTCGACCTAGGCGTGGTCAAGACCTATCGCTCGGTCTACAAGCTGCTCATCTCTCGCAATGAGACTTTCTACCCAGGAACCTACTCCCTACACCTGCAAATGAGTTCTGCCGCCGCTCTAGATGCATTAGCTAGCCCTAGCAATCGAATCAGCAACCGCGTCACCATTAAAGAGGGATGGCGCATTTCGGTTACCTTGACCGCCCTTTCTAAGGCCACTGGCATTGCGCAGAGCGACTTCGAATCTGCAGCGAGGAATCTCGCGGCAATAGGTGTGCCCGCTGGCGAGGTCAGTGCCGAAGGTTGGCTGTTTCCGGCCACTTACGAATTCGATCCAGGAGTAGATGCCACGTCTGTTCTGTCCACTATGGTGAAGCGCACAAAGCAGGAACTAACTAAGTTCGGAGTCGCGCAGAATGAGTGGCACCGAGTTCTGACACTTGCGGCCCTGGTGCAAAAAGAAGGTCGCATCACGGCCGACTTCTACAAGATCTCGCGTGTGTTTCTTAATCGAATTGCTGCTGGCATGCACCTGCAGTCAGATGCCACGGTCAGTTACGGCGTAAATGGTTCGACAGTTTCGACTAGCGCCAGCGATCGCGCCAATGCCAACGGGTATAACACCTACTTAAACCCAGGGCTACCGATCGGGCCGATTGGAGCTCCAGGTTCGATTGCAATCGACGCCGCACTTCATCCAGCCCCTGGTGGCTGGCTCTACTTCTGTGCTGTCAACTTGAAAACGGGCGAGACGGTTTTCAGCAACACCTACGCCGAGCACGAAGTCGCTGTGCGTCAATGGCAGGCATGGATGAAAGCGAACCCCGGCTATGACTAAACACCTAGCCGTACTTGGTTCACCAATTGCTCACTCGAAGTCGCCGCTGATTCACAGCGCTGCGTACCGAGTGCTAAAACTGGATTTCGACTACTCAGCCATTGAACTTGCTGCCGGCAATCTCGACACGTTGGTAAACAGTCTCGATGACAGCTGGGTCGGTCTTAGCGTTACTGCACCGCTCAAGGAAGAGGCCGCAAAATACGCTCGCGACGATTTTGAACGAGCTCTAGGCAGTTGCAACACCTTGGTTCGAACCAACGATGGTTGGCAAGCACACAACACCGACATCTTTGGCCTTCGCATGGCGTTTAACGACCTAGACCCTAAAACCATCAAGCGCATTGCAGTAATTGGGGCAGGTGCGACCGCAAAGTCGGCACTTGCGGCGGTGGCTCAGACATTTCCTGCAACCAAGATCACGCTGGCGAGCAGGCGAGCCGAACCTGGTCGCCACCTAGCAAACTTTGCACTGCATGCCCTCAAACTCGAGGTGAATCCCACCACAGACATTGTCGGTGCCATGGGAAGGAACGACTTGGTCATTTCAACCTTGCCCGCACATGCTCTAGATGAGTACGCGATCAAGTTGAAACGAGCTTGGCTTCGGAAACCCCATGGAGTGCTATTCGACGTGGCATATGAGCCTTGGCCTTCGAAAGCGGCCGAACTATGGCGAAACAATTCGTTGACTGTAATCAACGGCATCGATATGTTGCTGTGGCAGGCAATTGCCCAGATTCGACTCTTCACGTCGGGATCTGTCGAAACAGAGTTGTTCAACGAGGCTGCGGTGTTGCACGCAATGAAAGATTCAATCGGACTTCTCTAGGTCTGAAAAGGCATTCGTGGCAGAATAGTCAAATGCTGCGTTGGATTACTGCTGGGGAATCGCACGGCCCGGAATTGGTTGCCGTGCTAGAAGGCCTGCCTGCAGGGGTTGAAATCACTACCGCAGAAGTCCAAGATGCCTTAGCTCGCCGTCGTCTCGGATACGGCCGCGGTGCGCGAATGAAATTTGAACAGGACGAGGTTTCGATCTCGGGTGGTGTGCGCCACGGTCTAACCATGGGTGGTCCGGTCGCCATAACGATTGCCAACACCGAATGGCCGAAATGGCAAGAGGTCATGTCTGCCGATCCGGTAGATCATGCACTTACTGGTGCTAGGGCAGAAGCTCTGACCCGCCCAAGACCAGGTCACGCAGACTTCACAGGCATGCAGAAGTACGGCTTTCTCGAAAGTCGTCCGGTTCTCGAACGCGCTAGTGCACGTGAAACCGCTGCTCGCGTAGCTCTCGGCCAGGTGGCCAGCAATTTCTTGAGCGAGCTCGGCATTCGACTTATTACCCACACCGTCGCCATCGGCTCTGTTGAACAAACTCGCGACGCCGCACTGCCAAAGCCTGGCGACCTTGCTCGCATCGACGATGATCCGCTGCGATGCTTCGACCCGACGGTTTCAGCCAGAATGGTTGCCGAAGTCGACGAAGCACACAAGGATGGCGACACTCTCGGTGGCGTTGTTGAGACCCTTATTTACGGTTGCCCTCCTGGACTAGGAAGTTTCGTTCACTGGGACCGCAGACTCGATGCGCAACTCTCGGCCGCAGTAATGGGCATTCAGGCAATCAAAGGCGTTGAAATCGGCGATGGCTTCGAGACCGCTCGACGTCGCGGTTCAGCCGCTCACGACGAGATCTCGATCTCAAACGAGGGTGTTACTCGCGACACCGATCGTGCTGGCGGTATCGAAGGTGGCATGTCGAACGGTGAGGTCATCCGTGTTCGCGCGGCGATGAAACCAATCAGCACAGTTCCGAAGGCTCTAAAGACCCTCGATGTCGCAACCGGCGAAGCTGCCGTCGCGCACCACCAGCGCAGCGATGTCTGTGCCGTCCCCGCGGCGGGAGTGGTGGCCGAAGCGATGATCGCGCTTGTACTTGCAAACTCGGTGCTCGAGAAGTTTGGCGGCGACAACATTTCGGAGACAAAACGCAATTTGCAGAGCTACCTTGCTTCGATCCCAGAGAACCTTCGCTCGCGCATTGCTGACTAATCGTTAGTCGACTAGTCATGCAAATTTCTAAGCCAATCGTTCTAGTCGGGCCAATGGGCGTCGGCAAAACCACAATCGGTCGCAAATTAGCTAACGCGCTTGGTTTGCCCTTCGTCGACACCGATGCTGTCTTCGTAAAAACTCACGGCGACATCTCCAAATTCTTCGCAGAGCATTCTGAAGCGGAGTTTCGCTCAATCGAAGAGCAAATCGTATTCGAACAGCTTTCGAGTCCCGCGGTTGTCGCTACCGGTGGCGGGGCAGTGCTCAGCGAGCTAACCCGTTCGCGGCTGGGCAACACCGTAGTTGTATACCTTTCGACCGACGGAACCCACATGGCTAAACGCCTCAGCCAGGGCAGTCGACCTCTGCTGACTGGTGGCATGGATGATTGGCACCGCATTTACGAGGAACGCAAGCCGATTTACGAACAGATCTGCGACTTCGAGGTGGACTGCTCTGGTCAACCAATCAAGCAGTCGGTTGCCGACATCGTGGCAGGATTAGAGACCAATGACTAACACAACAATCAAAGTAACTGGCGATCAGGGCTACGACATCGTCGTTGGGCGCGGGTTGCTCGGCGACGTGGCTGGCACCCTAGGCACGTCGGTCAAGAAGGTTTTGATTGTGCACCCGGTGGGGCTGGCAGTTTCTGCAGAGGTTCTACGAGACACCCTCGTAGGGCAGGGCTACGAAACACTTTTAGCCGGAGTGCCTGACAGCGAAGATGCCAAGCGAGTTGAAGTTGCCGCTTTCTGCTGGCAGATTCTGGGTCAAGCCGACTTCACCAGAAGTGACGCGGTAATTGGCTTCGGTGGTGGCTCGACTACAGACCTGGCCGGCTTTGTGGCTGCCACTTGGTTGCGTGGCGTCAAATTCATTTCGATTCCTACTACTTTGCTTGGAATGGTCGATGCTGCAATCGGTGGCAAGACTGGCATCAATACTGCAGAGGGCAAGAACCTAGTCGGTGTTTTTCACGCTCCAAGCGCAGTACTGGTCGATTTAGACACTCTGACTACACTGCCTAAGAACGAAATTCTGGCTGGCTTCGGTGAAGTAGTTAAGTACGGTTTTATCGCTGATGAAGAGATTTTGAAAATCATTGAGACCGATGTCGCAGCAGCCACCGATACATCGACCGCGCAGTTTCGCGAACTTGTCGAGCGAAGTATCGCGATCAAAGCTAGGGTCGTTGCCGAAGACTTCAAGGAAGCTGGGTTGCGCGAGGTTCTAAACTACGGGCACACTCTTGGCCACGCAATCGAACTCAATGAGCGTTACCAGTGGCGACACGGCGCAGCAATTTCTATTGGCATGGTATTTGTTGCCGAGCTTGCGCGCCTAGCGGGTCGGCTCAGCGATGCCGTCGTAGATCGTCATCGAAGGGTGCTGAAGCTGCTCGGTTTGCCAACCGCGTATCGAGCAAGCGAATTCGACAAACTATTGGCAGCAATGCAACGCGACAAAAAATCACGCGCCGGTAGCCTGCGCTTTGTCGTGCTTGACG
>JBDKLV010000006.1:0-3441 GCA_039795455.1 Actinomycetota bacterium | reverse complement strand
TAGGGAAATCGTTTTGCTTAAGCCCTAAGGCCACTAAGCATCCACAAACTGTGAGGTCCCTATGGGTTCAGTAATTAAGAAGCGCCGCAAGCGTATGAGCAAGAAGAAGCACCGCAAGTTGCTTCGTAAGACTCGCCACCAGCGTCGCAATAAGAAGTAGAAACTTTGTGTCTCCCGCCGAATTTCGGCGGGTTTCGCATTTAAGGGGTCTTAGCGATTCGCGCGCAGCTCGCGCTTCTTGAAGTCGAGGATCTTCCAACCCGCCGCCTTGGCGTGGGTCTTCAGAACTTTGTCTGGGTTCACGGCGACCGGGTGGCCGACGTGGGTTAGCAGCGGAAGGTCGTTGTAGCTGTCGCTGTAGCCGTAGCTTCGGCGAAGGCTGATGTTGCGCTCTTTGGCGAGAACCTTCATCGCCTTGTACTTGGCTTTTCCGTGCAGTGGCTTGCCGACTAACTTGCCGGTGAGGATTCCGTCTTTGCGTTCGACCACTGTGCCGAGTCCGCCAGTGAGACCTAGTTTGTGCGCAATGACTTCGGCAATCTCAACTGGAGCCGCGGTGATCAACCACACCTCGCGGCCATCCTTGATGTGTTGTTGTGCGAGTCGAACAGTTTCTGGCCAAAGTTTTGGGCTGATGAAGTCGTCGTAAACCAATTCGGTTAGCGAAGAGAGTTCTTCGACGCGGTGACCGGCGATGAGGCCTAGTGCGCGGTCTTTGATTTCGTTCATGGTCTTTGCAGTCTCACCGCGAGCGATGAAGCGCGCTTGGTGCCAGGCAAAATTCCAAAAGTCTTTTCGACTGAAGAATTTGCGTTGGAATGCAGCCTTGCCAAAGAGAAAAGTCGATGAGCCACGAAGAATCGTGTTGTCTACGTCGAAGAACGCTGCTTCGATCTTTTCTGGGCTTGGCACGGGAACAAGTTTATTCAGCGGTTAGTCTGGCTTTATGACCACCATCGAGCTGACTTTGATCGGCAAGCCCGGCTGTCACCTCTGTGACGATGCCGAGGTGGCGATTGCTCAGGTTCTCGAGCAGCTCGCGGCCGAGCCCGCTTCCTTAGGTGGCGCTGTAGTCACGATGAATCAGCTAAACATGCTCGAATCCGAGGAATTGACTGCTCGTTACAGCGAAGAAATCCCTGTTTTGCTGATCAACGGACAGGTTCACAACTATTGGCGCATCGACCAGCAACGACTTCGCACCGCGCTATTGGAGGCCGCAAAATGACCATGCTCAAGTGGATTATCAAGAGATTCTGGTTTCCGATTTTGGTGTTCACCCTGGGCCGGCTAGCCGGCAAGTACGAGTGGGCTGCCAAAACCCACAAGACCCTGAAGACTTTCAAGTAGCTCGCCACCTAGGGATTCAGTCGGTTTCCACAGAGGATTCCGAACCACCTTTTTGAACAGGGTCGGCTGGAGCTGTTGTTTTAAAATTCTGAAACTTCAGAATTGAAATATGGATCCTGACACCTCTGGACGCAGGCCGCAAGTACGTTAAGTCACAGTACGAGTACTTTCGCCACTATCGACAGTTCGGGGGCTACCCCTCCGACTGGTTTCGAACTCTTGCGGGCGGCATCCTCCAAGAACTGATCCACCTTTGTGGAAATGAAAAGTTGCTGGTGGCGGAACGGGCCGGGATGCGGGTTAGCAACCTGTACTCCATTATCAATGGCAACAACGATGCCAAGCTTGGCACCTTGTTGAAGGTCATCGACGCGAATGGATTTGAGTTTCGCTTTCAACTTGTCCCTAAGACTCGCCGACGAAGCTGATGTTGCATTATTGCTATGTAGTAATTATGCTATGACTCATGGGACGCAAACCTAAAGCCGATGAAGGCACCGTTGTAAACAAAATCGAGGCGCTGCGCGCCAAGGCGGGGCTAACCCGCCAAGAACTCGCAGATCGCGTTGACGTGCACTACCAAACCATCGGGTACATCGAGCGAGGCGAGTACAGCCCCAGCTTGGTGCTAGCCCTAAAAATCGCTGCCGCCCTTGGCAAAAAAGTTGAACAGGTTTTTGTACTCGAGGAGGAGAACTAATGGAAACCAAAAGCTTTGAAGAAAGAATTGATGCGTACGGAAAGTCAATCGAACGAGGCGTTCGCGGATGGGTTCGAAATGATCAGATATTCAATGGTCTGCGCAATACTCCGGCTCGAATCCTTCTTGCGCTGATCACAATCGGTGTGCTCTACGGCATCCCTGCACTACAGATGTTCTTCGGCAACGTTTCTATCTGGACCTACCTTGGTGCAATGGCCGGTGTCATTCTGCTTCAGAAGTTATCGGTGCGATTCGCATTTGACGATGACAGCGAGATTGACGAGTACCAGCACGAACGTCGCAACCGCGCTTATAGACGTGCCTACAAAAGAGTCGGCTTCATCCTTGGTGCGGGAATCGCACTGCTGGTTTGGAACGGCATGACCCTGAAGGCCGGCTTGGGCAGTGGCTTCCAGTACTCATTCGACCTAGCCAGCACCAACTGGACCTTCTTGTTCACTTTCGTGATGGGCCTCTTCATTTTGCAGAAGTACCTGTCGTGGGGCATCAAAGGTGAGCCTTGGTCAGACACTTCGCGCGAAAACGTTGAGCAGTACAAAGCCAGCAGAACCTCTCGCGGCTAATCAGGAATCTAAAAAGAAACCCCTCGGACGAACATCCGAGGGGTTTCTGCATTAACGACTGTTATGGCTCCAGGCGGTTTGGGCCGCGGAACAAGAAGCCGACCTCGCGAATGTTCGGCTGGTGCAAAAGAAGCATCAGCACGCGGATCAGGCCCATACCGAAACCGCCATGCGAAGGTGCGCCGTACTTGAAGAAGTCGAGGTAGGTCTGCAGACCCTCTGGCTCGAGACCCTTCTGCTTGACCTGCTCGATGAGAACATCCAGACGGTGCTCACGCTGAGCACCGGTGGTGATCTCAGTACCGCGCCAGATCAGGTCGTACGACTTGGTTAGCGCAGGGTTCTCTGAGTGACGCATGTGGTAGAACGGGCGCACGGTAGCCGGGTAGTCGGTAACAAAGACGAACTCGTGACCAAACTTCTCGACCACGTGAGCCGCAATCTGACGCTCGCCCTCAGGGTCTAGGTCGCCGCCGCGTTCAACTATGTGGCCGCGTTCCTTGATGATCTCGACTGCCTCGGCAAGCGGAATGCGTGGGAACGGAATAGTCGGTACAACGATATCGACATCGAACAGACGCTTGATATCTTCGCCGTGTGCATCCTTGACCGCCTGAATCATGCGAGTCATTAGCTGCTCTTGGATTGCCATGATGTCTTCGTGCGAATCAATCCATGAAACCTCGATGTCGACCGAAACGAACTCGGTTGCGTGACGCGAGGTGAACGATGGGTCGGCACGGAACACTGGGCCGATTTCGAAGATGCGACCAAGGCCAGACATCATTGCCATCTGCTTGTAGA
>JBDKLV010000005.1:0-2525 GCA_039795455.1 Actinomycetota bacterium | reverse complement strand
GGTTGAATTCGCGGAATAGCTTGGCCGTTTCGAACGCTCCGGTGAGCACGAGTTGGTCGACTGCGGGGTGAGCGATCAGCGAGCGACCGAGGTCGTCTTCGGCTACCTGCATTGCTGTAAGAACGCCGGCCGGCAGCGCCGAGTTGATGATTTCGGCTAGCAGGTAGCCACAGCGACTGACCTGCGGGGCTGGCTTGAGGACAACGGCCGACCCTGCGGCTAGGGCAGCCAGGGTTGAGCCGGCAGGAATAGCAATCGGAAAGTTCCAAGGCGGAGTGACCAGCACGAGGTCGTTCGGCACGTGCTTTGCTCCATCGAGGTTGGCTAGCTCGACTGCGCGCTCGGCGTAGTAGCGAGCAAAGTCGACGGCTTCGCTAACTTCAGGGTCGGCTTGGTCAACGGTCTTGCCAGCCTCAGCCATCATCACCTGAATCAAACGACCGCGGTTGGCCTCGAGTGCATCGGCAATCTGCAACAACAGCTCAGCTCGCTGCTCTGTGGGCAGCGACTGCCAACCCTTTGCTGCCGACTTGGCGGAGCTGATTCTGCTCTCGAGTGTCTGCGCATCGCGAACCCATATGGCGGCCGCGCCTTCAACACCGATGTTCGACAAAACGTTTTGGTCGTAGAGCGATGCCGCCCACTTTTTGTTTGCGGTGATTGCAGGGTCGGAGTCGGCTGCGTTTTCAAAATGCGAACGAGACGATGTGGCGGCAGCGGTTGTTCGGTTCTGCACGCGGTTGGTGTCGGCAAATTGTTTATCCATGTCGCGCACCGATGCGGCGAATCGCGCCGCTTCGCGATCAAAGAACTCGCGGTGTTCGCTGAGTTCAAAAACGGCAGACATAAAGTTCTCAGGGTTTGCCGATTCCTCGAGTCGCCGAATCAGGTAGGCGATCGCTACATCAAACTCGGTCGGAGCGACGACCGGGGTGTAGAGCAGAATCTGACCAACATCGCGCGAAACCACCTGGGCCTGCGCCTCGGCCATACCGAGCAGCATTTCGAAATTCACGCCAGCGACGATTGCTCGCTGCGTCATCAGCAGGTGAGCGAATGCGATGTCGAACAGGTTGTGGCCTGCGATACCGATCTCTACATTGGCCAGGTGTTCCGCAGTCAGTGCGAAATTCACGACTCGCTTGTAGTTGGCATCGGCCGCCTGCTTCGACTCGACCACCGCGAGAGGCCAGTCGTGCAGCTCGGCGTCGACCTGTTCCATCGGCAAGTTCGCACCTTTGACAATGCGCACCTTGATTGGGGCACCGCCACGGGCACGGCGTTCACGTGCCCAAACCTGCAGTTCGTGCATCCTTGAGGCGGCATCTGGCAGGTAGGCCTGCAAGACAATGCCGGCGCGAAGGTTCATCAATTCGGGCTTGCCAAGGATGCGCTTGAATACCTCGATGGTCAGGCCAAGGTCCTTGTATTCCTCCATATCGAGGTTGATGAACTTGGCTGGGCTATGGCTTGCGGCCTGCAGGTAAAGGGGAGTTAGTCGCTCGACGATGTGCTCGACCGCCTGCTCGAAGGCCCACGGGTTGTGCGGGGCAATGCCGGCCGAGACCTTCATCGATACGTAGTCGATGGCCGAGTGGGCGAGAAGTCGCTTCGAACCTTCGAGACGCTTGTCTGCCTCGTGCTGCCCGAGCACGGCTTCGCCAAGAAGATTCACGTTCAACGCGAAACCCTTGGCCTTGATTTTGCCAAGCGCAGTTTCGAGGTTGGCATCGGTCGCATCGATGATCAAATGGCTGACCATATTACGAAGCACTCCACGCGCGATTGGCACGACCGGCCACGGTGCGATAGGCGCGACTAGTGAACCAAGTGGAATCAGCGCGCGCATCCATGCCGGCAAAAGTCTTGGAGTGATTTTGCGAAGTGCGGCAAGGTTGCGAGCCGCGATGCGCAGACTTTCAGGGCGAACCACGCCATCGACAAATCCGACGGCAAAGTTCAAGCCATCGGGGTCGCGCAAAACAGAAGCGAGAAGTTCGGCAGATTTTGATGAACCAGACTTTGCGGCTGCTTGCACCCAGATTTCAACCTGCTTGATGCTTGCATCGATCAACTCTTGAGAATTTTCAAGAGCACTCAATTCATCGCGCCATTGCGACATTGTTGCTGCCTTCTGTGAGCTCGTGGCTCTGTCTGGTTACTGCTTCTGCGCGGGTGTGCGCAAGGTAATGCTATTTCGGTTTATGCGAATGCCTCGGTTGGTGGGCAAGAGCAGAACAGATTTCTGTCTCCGTAAACCGAGTCGATGCGTCGAACCAATGGCCAGTACTTGTTTCGGTGCTGGCCCTTCATTGGGAACACTGCAAGTTCGCGGTCGTAGACGTGGTTCCACTCGCCAGCGATCATGCGCGCGGTGTGTGGCGCATTGACCAACGGGTTGTCGTCTGCTGGCCAGGTTCCTGCTGCCACCGAACGCGACTCTTCGCGAATAGCAATCATTGCCTCGACGAATCGGTCGAGTTCTTGCAGTGGCTCGCTCTCGGTCGGTTCAATCATGAGTGTGC
>JBDKLV010000004.1:0-16761 GCA_039795455.1 Actinomycetota bacterium | reverse complement strand
TCCACGCAGCAATGGGCGACTACCCTCGCGCGCTGCGTTGGCTGAAAAAGGCATACAAGCACGTGAACAATCGCTACAAAGAAGTCAGCGCCGAAGCACGTTGGTTGGCAGCCGAGATCACCGCCAAGCACATCGATGCCGAGAAGGGCGCGAAGATGCAGGCGAAGGCTCGCGCACTGTACGAGGCGCTGAAGCTTGAACCGCCGAAGGCCGACGACAAGCTGTTTTAGGCGGCAAAGAAAACCCCGGCATCCGTGATGGATGACCGGGGTTTTCGCTTGAGCTATTAGGCAGCCAGAGTGTGCTCCTGCTGCGAGGTCAGGTGCCAGCCCTTGCATGCGTTGCACTGGTAGGCGCGATTCTCGTGACGCGAGGTGTGCCCAATGCGTGCGATATCGGCAGCGGCCTTGTTTTGGATGTGGTGCAGGTAGTTGATCGCAAGCTTCTTGTCGCGGTAGCGAACCTTGCGTTTGTCCAGGCTGCAGTGAGCCAACTCGCTGAATTTAGGGTGACGAGGACGACGGAATTCACGGTTTTGAGCCATTTTGGAGCCTTTCTTTTTCGTTGAGATTGAAGAGGCTATGACCACCCGCCGACATTCGTTCTAGCGCGGCTAACTCTCTAAAGACCTTGGCGACGGCCTGAGCCAGAAAGGGTTTGCCGGCATTGGTCTGGCACTCGGCAAACTGCTTGTGCACGGACTCAAGCTCGCGGCGCTTGGCCGAAATTCGTCGATCGCTCATTAGTTACCCACCAATGCATGCCAGTCGGCCGACTCGAGGCGACCGTTGTCCGGCGTGTCCTGCAAGAAGCAGAGCAGGTCGAAGCGGTCGATGACCTGACCGACTGTGTGCTCAATGGTTGGGCTGCCAGGACCTGCAACCTGTTCGACGATTACGGTGTTCCAGCCGAACCCGTAGGCGTCGAACCTGATGGCCTGCAGCGCCAGATCGACGGCGGCGTCGAGATTGGCGAGCCGAGCATCCATGTGGATGTACGCCCGCAGTTTGCTGCGAAGAGGTGCATCTTCGCCGATGAGTGAGTTGATGATCGCGATTTTCTGGAAGAACTCCATGTGCTCCTTTTGCCGGGAAAGTGTCTAACAAGAAGGGCTATCGCTAAATTCCCGAAATTATTACGGAAGTTCGAGAAAAATATTTAGCCCCCAATATATGTGGACTAAACCCGACCGAATTTCCATTTCTCAAAGAGGATTATCAGTTCCCAAACTTTTAGTCGCGATGTGGGCGATGTGCTCGCAAGTAATTCTTGACCGTCGCATAAATCTGCAAGAGCTGCCAAGTCACATACCCCGCGAGCACTCCTAGAGTCAGCCGGAACTTAAGTGGGTTAACGAACATCCAGCAGTTTTGCTCATCAGCCTTCTGACACCACGACAAGACGTAGTACTGATGCCCAAACCCGAGAACTTCGAGTACGACCATAATCAGCGAACCCATCGCCGCCGAAACGTACAGCTTGTTGCGCAAAGTCATGAGCTACCACCCCAACGCATGAGTCAACGAGTTGACTGCGAAGTTGAAAAGGGCGATCGCCGGCACGAAAACCATGGACCAGAAAAACGCACCAGACCAGAAGGCCAGGCGGCGCGACTCCTTGATCTGAATGGGCGCCATCTTGACCGAGACATAGTGCAGCACCAGCCACAAGGCTCCGAACAGCAGGAATTCGAAGACCCAGCGAGACCAGAGCGGCATGGGCGGCAGGTTGAAAATGACCCGAACCAGCCACAGCCCAAAGAAAGTCATGCACTCATAAATAAAGGCCACGGCCAGCCAGCGCTTGCGCCGGGCATTGGCCCACCAGTCTCGCGCCGAGTAGCCAGCTCGGTCTTTAGCGCGCTCAAGGCTCTCGTCGTCGAAACCCAGATACCCCTGAAACCACTGGATGCGGCCCTGGATCCACTCGTTCATAGCTCTCCTCAAAGTCGAACTATCAAGGTAGGTGGGGCTACCGACATTGTTGCCGACACGGATGTTCGTGCATCCCTGAAGGGAATGTCGGCGCCTGCACATACCCTGACTCTCTATTCGAAAGAGGGCCCATGACTACTCAAATTATTGTGATGAACCTGAACGGTGTGGCAGTGGCGAGCGACACTGCTGTTTCCCGTCGCGCGCACGGTGGCGCACGCCCGGTTGGGTTCGAGAGCAAGATGATTCAGCTTCCTGCGCCGCACAAGCTCGTGCTGATGCACAGCGGCACCGTCACTCTGAACGGCGTTCCTCACCTAATGCAGGCGCAGGCCTGGGTTAACTCACTCACCAGGCCACTGCCAACGGTACGTGCATATGTCGATCACTACTTGCGGTGGAGTGCCACAGAGAAACGAGTGATTCCGCCAGAGTCGAGTGGCTACGCAATCAACCCGATCGTCGGTCGGCTGTTCACGCAGTTTCAGACCGAGGTTCAGATCATCGAACGCCAGGTAGCCGACTTGCCAGACCTTGAGCCTGCTGCTCGCAAGCGAGAGCGCAACAAGCGCGTCACAGCAAAAATCGCCGAGCTGCGCAAGTACTACGCCGGCCTCGACAACTACAAGGGTCTGACCCGAGCCGCTGTCGTGACCGCGAACAAAAAGTTCATGAAGGGTCACGCCGAATTCTTCGACGGGCTCTTCGAGTACACCCCACTCACCGCAGGCCACAAAAAAGCGATGCTCGAGCTCACCCACGATGCCCTGCTCAAGGATGAGTGGACCGACTCAATCTCGAGCCTGGTCTTTGTTGGCTTCGGTACGACAGAGCCTTACGCGCGAACGATTCGCCTGAACACCCAGGGCATCTACGCCGGCAAGCTCGTTGGAACAACAGCCGACCGCAAGCCCATCGACGCCAAGAACAAGCACCCGAAGGTCGATGCCTACCTGATCGCTCAAGACGACGCCATGCAGACTTTCTTCACGGGCTACCACCCTCAAACCAACGAGCGAGTCTCACAAGCCGTTCTCGAACACCTAGGCGACAAGATAAACGAGCCTGCAGTCAAAGGTTCAGTCGACGACGCCGTAAAGCACGCTGTGGAGGTTGGCCTAAATCGTGTTGGCGATGACCAGGCTCAACCCGTCTGGGATTCCCTCAAGTTCCGCTCGGTCAGCGACCTCGCCGATTTCGCCGAGGCCATGCTCAAGATCCAAACTCTCTCATCAAGGATGCGCGGGGATGCGACTGCTGGCGGCCAAATCGAGCTAATCAGCCTGACGGCCTAATTACTTGAGATTCTCAAAGACGTACTCGATCTCATCCATGTCTCTACCTGCAGCCCTGGCACTTACAAACGCCTTGACTTCAGTTCTGGAATCGAGCATGTTTCTGATTATCTTCTTCTGTAGCTCTGCACCGGCGCGACCCGGCGTAAGAGCGCGATGGCATGTCGGACATAGTTTCACTAAATTGTCCAGTACATCAACTGTTTTGCTATCGCTCGAGTAGGCAACAACGTGGTTTATCTCAAAGTAATAGCGGTCATTTCGCGGCATTAAGAACGAACGAACGTCAATCTCATAACGGTCATGGCAACCTGCGCACAAATCAGGGAAACTCTCATTTGCAAACGCAATAATGGTTCGATTTCTCTGGGCTAGAGCCGGAATATCGTCAGCACTCATCTCACTCTCTGCAACCTGAAATTCAAGTGCATCTCGGAGTTTGGAAACTTCTTTGCTATCCAAAGTGCGCCCAAGCACTCGTTCCCTATAAAACCTGAGTCGATTCTCGAATTGCTGCGACAAACGTTGATCGCCCAAATTCTTGTAGTTGACTAGAAGAACTTTAAATTTGTATGCATTAAGTGACTGATTTGACAACATGACATTTTCATAAAACCACTTCAAGTTCACGCGAATTTGTGAGTTCCTAAGAGCCACGCCAGCGACGTATTGTGGTTGTAAATCTCGAAAATTAAAATTGAGCCTGCCCCAGAGCTGCTCCGAAGACATCAATATTTTTTCTATTTTGACCAGATACCCAGCACTCGGCGACTTTACATCAACTGCGTAATAAAACCTCTTGGTATCAGGGCTTCCACGCAATAGGAACAATGCAAGCGCCATCTCGGCATCTAGTGGATAGTCGTCAGGCAGGTCAGCGAGCTGGGTCGCTATTGCCAAGTAGAGCCTTGACCTCAATGAGTCCAGTGAAATGCCATCATTATTTGAAACTCTCGAGCCGATTTCGGTCTTTGAGAGTGCAACAAAATTGATTGAATACTTGGCTGTGAGAGCCTTCGCAGCCTCGGCATGCCCTAAAGGCCCACTAACTTTTAGCTGGTTTGTCCATTTCGACGTAATGAGAAATGAATTATCTTTCTTGCTTGAGACGACGTTGAAGAAAGCTACAAGCAGCGTCGGTAATGGTCTAGTTAGTAACTCTTGAACGTCCATCTTGATTGACCCCTAATCTCGATTCAGCAATTTGGAAGTACTTTGATTCGAGTTCGATACCCAAGAACGCACGTTTCTCTGCAAGAGCTGCGACACCGGTCGTTCCGCTACCCATGAAAGGGTCAAATATTAGGTCTTGAGCGTTGCTGTGGATCCTGATGATTTCTCGCATTAATTTCAGACTCTTCTGAGTGGGGTGATTTGTCCGCTCCAGCCCTGCGACCGTAGGCGTATTGAACTCTGCTCTTAGATATCCCGCATTTGATGGGCGATTAAATACCCAAGGCTTGCCCGGTGTGACAGCCCAAATTGCATATTCCGTGTCTTGGACATACCTGCGGTTCATATTTCTGGGCATCGGGTTGGATTTAACCCAACGAATCACATCCTTCACGGCGAAGCCTTCTGCCTCCAGAGCGTCGATGATTGGCGTCAAGTTTCTGTATGAATTGAAGACTATGAACGAACCGCCCGGTCTGATGAGCTTCGCTGCAAGGCTTATCCAGCCAACTAAGTCAAACTCTTTGTCCCATTCTCCAAAATCCACGCCTTGTCGTTTCGCTGTTTTTAGAGTTGCGAGATTGTTGGATTTTGAGATGTTGTATGGCGGGTCAGTAATGATGTGATCGACAAGGACTCCTTGACGTATCAACCCCTTCATGTGAGCTACCGAATCCCCTAGTATCAAGCGGCATTCGTCGGTTGTTGGCCCGGCCAAAATCGCCATACCCACAGCACGCGCAAGCAGTGGCGGGACGGCATTTCCAATCTGTTTCCCGATGTTGGTCTTACTGCCCACGAAACGATAGGTGTCAGGAAAGCTTTGAAGCCTGGCTGCTTCACGCGGAGTGATTGAACGGTTTAGTGTCGGGTGGCTGTTCGTTCCATTTGATGGGGTGTCAAAACGAGTATCAATAGTTGGGCTTTGATCTTCCCATCTCAAACGCCCCCATGTCGTCTTGAATTTCTGCTTGCCAAGGAGTTCGGGCGGTAAGGCCTCTTTGCCCTGTTCCGCAGGAATCAGTGACAATTTCCTGACAGCAATTTCAGCATGATTCGTGGCCTTGTGGTTGAAAAGCTTTTTGGAGCCTGTTCGAAGTTTCTTTTGATATTTGGACTCGGCTGGCAGGAGGTATGACTGCTCGTCAGCGCCTTCGCCCGACTCGAGAAACGCTAAATCAGAAATTGCCTCACGCACCGTGACCTTGGGAGTCTTAATCTTGTTGGGGTCAGGTAACTTAATTAGGCCCGCCTTTGAAGCAATAATGAATGTGCGCTGTCTAATCTGTGGAACCCCAAAGTCCGACGCCGTCAAAATTCCGTGAGTAGCGCTATAGCCGAGCTTGTCAATTTCGCTGAGAATTTCCGCCATGAACCATCCATTTGTTGACGTGCTCATCGCCTTGACATTCTCAATAACGAAAATCTCAGGTTGAAGCTCCGCCACCAACGCCAGATACTCTCGAAAAAGGAAGTTTCTGGGATCTTTCAAACCAAGTTTTTTACCCTTGTTGCTAAAGCCTTGGCAAGGCGGCCCACCGATAACCATATTTACGGACGCTCGTTTTGATGCATCAACGATTGCCTTCTTGGTCGTGCTCGCAGTTATGTCACCGAAGATTGTTTCTACCTGCGGCATGTTGGCTTTCAAGGTCAGGAGTGCATCCTGCATAAAATCATTCGCAACAACGGTTTCAAACTCGTCAAGGCTGTCTAGGCCAAGTGAAAACCCGCCTGCCCCTGAGAACAAATCAAGAATTCGATAACGGGGAACGGCACCCTTGTCAGCGTTTGATCTGGTAATACCGTGCTTAGTCAAAGTTTTTACTTTCCAGGGGATTGGTACTTTCAGAATCTAGTTTATGGCGACGACCTTTTTAGCCTCGGAGCCTCGCCGGATGGTCATCGCATCATTAATATCCGGTATTTATAGTCATTGACTCTGTGGATAGTGGGGCCAACGCGGGCAATCAGCCAGTCAACATCGACTCTCACTTGATGTTCTTTGTCAGAAGTCGGTGGGCGGAGATTTGGGTCACGATAAGGAATGTTTGAATAGCGCTTCACTAACTCTTGCCAACGATGAATTTGACCAATTTCATCTTTCTTGATGTCGACAGCATAGAGACTCGAGCCATCCCATGAACCTCGGAGCCCCCAAATGCCAAAGGCAATCTCGGCATCAATAGCAGGCGATTTGCCTTCTCTATCGAGTCTCTTAACCAACACATCGAATAATTGAGCTCGAAGAGATTCAAGGTTTTCACCCCTTGGTATTTGAAAGGCTGCCTGAATAATCGAACCACTTAAATGACGGAAAGGAACACCAAATTCTCGGCTGAGCATCTCAGTAGTACGGCTGTAGTTAAGAAGCGATCTATCGTTTAAATAACTTGGAGAGATCTTGTAATTCGATATAACGACGAACTTTGAATCCCTTATATCGCTATTAAACAATGCGGCGACCTGAGCGCCAACGCTCAGTTGCATGAGTTCCTCAAATTGCACGATGCCCCCCATCCGTCCATAAACTAGCAGTCCTCGAACTCCGTTAGAGTCACACAATACTCCCGAGAGTCTGCCGCAGGGCACGCTCCGGCTCAAGACCCGCAGCACGCGCAGACACGACCAAATCGAGCAGCTTCTGCCCTAGCTCAGCTTCATCCTTGAGGGGAATCAGCCCGTCGTTCGGGGTCAGATCGATACCGGTCTTTTCGAGCTTGCCCACAAGTTTGTCTGCGAGGGCCAGGGCTGGCATGGCCATAGGAACACCGTCGGTGATCGATTTGCGGTGTGGTTTCTCTGACTGCTTGAGTGCATCCCAGTTCACCATGACCTCGTCGCCGTTCTTGGCTGCGTAGCGCTCGAGCTCTTCGGGATTACCGAAAACGTGAGGGTGGCGGCCGATCATCTTTGCGGCAGAAGCCTCGGCGACATCTTCGAGGTCGAACGGTTCGCCGAGAGAGCCGGTGGCGGCAAGGTCGGCGTGAAAGATGACCGAGTAGAGAACGTCGCCAAGTTCTTCGAGGATCTCGTCGCGATCGCCGCGCTCGATGGCATCGATTAGCTCATAGGTTTCTTCGAGCAGGTACTTGGTGAGTGAGTTGTGGGTCTGCTCGCCATCCCAAGGGCAGCCGCCTGGGCTGCGGAGTTTGTGGGCGACTGCAATTAGGTATTCAAGCTTTGGGTGGGGCTTGATTGGCACATCGTGGTTGGTGGGGGTGTTCGCATTGTCTTGCTCGGCTGACATGGCTCAAGTTTGGCAGAGGTGTTTGTGGGTTGTGGACAATTTGGGCGGGCTATACGAACCATGACTACCCTGCCAACATGTTCGACGAATCAAACACGGCACAGGCATGGACCAAAGCCGATTGGGAGCACTACCGTTTGCTTGCCTTGGCGATCAGCCTCGAAGGCGAACGCAATCGCATCGGTGACCTAGTGTTCGAACGACGCTGCGATCAAGGGTTCAGTCGAAAGAAATTAGCTGGCCTAACAAGGATGCGCGGCAAAGACATCAAGCGTCTCGAACGAGGTGCAGGCGACCCAAGGTTGAGTCAGCTGCATAGTTTGTTTGAAGTGCTTGGTATCAGCGCGCACTACGCGGCTGATTGACTGAACAGACGTGCGAGTAGCACCCAGGCCGCGTCGATGGCCTCGCGGTCGCGAACCGGTTCGCCGGTTGCGCTGCGCGGAGTTGGCAGGGTGAGGGTTCTTGAACCCTGCATGTAACGAAGGCCAGCGATTTCGTGTGACAGCGCGACCTGACGTTCGGCGGTGAGCTCGATCGGCATGAGTTTTACTTGCGAGCCGAGCATCGTGAATTCTTTGACGCCGAGTCGATTCGCTTGTTGGCGAAGCGCGGTGATCTCAATCAGGTTGAGCACCGGTTGCGGTGCAGTTCCGTATCGATCGACAAGTTCAGCGAGAATCTCGTCGAGTTGTTCTCGAGTGCCGCTCTCACCAGAAGCCGACGAGAGCTTGTGATATGCCTCGAGGCGCAGGCGCTCGCTGTCGACATAGGTTGCCGGAATGTGCGCGTCGACGGGCAGCTCGAGTTTTAGCTCTGCAGGCGCCTCGATCTTTTGCCCTTTGAACTCGGCAACGGCTTCGCCAATCATGCGCAGGTAAAGGTCAAAGCCGACGCCGGCAATGTGGCCAGATTGCTCGCCGCCTAGCAGGTTGCCGGCTCCGCGAATCTCAAGGTCTTTGAGCGCGACCTGCATGCCAGAGCCGAGCTCGTTGTTGGTGGCGATAGTGGCAAGGCGATCGTGGGCGGTTTCGCTCAGGGTCTTACTCGGGTCATAGAAGAAGTAGGCATAGGCACGTTCGCGCGAACGACCCACTCGCCCACGTATCTGGTGAAGCTGGCTCAAACCAAAGTTCTCGGCGCGGTCGACAATCAGAGTGTTGGCATTCGGAATGTCGATACCGGTTTCGATGATTGTGGTCGAAACCAACACATCGAACTTCTTTTGCCAAAAGTCGACGACAACCTGCTCGAGCTGATGCTCGTTCATCTGGCCGTGGGCAACGGCGATGCGGGCCTCGGGCACGAGCTTCTGCAAGTCGCTGGCCGCCTTGTCGATCGACTGCACGCGATTGTGAACAAAGAAGACCTGACCCTCGCGAATAAGTTCGCGACGAATCGCGGCAGCAACCTGCTTTTCGCTGTAGCCACCGACATAGGTCAAGATTGGGTGACGCTCCTCTGGTGGTGTAGCTAGTGTCGACATTTCACGGATGCCAGTAATCGCCATTTCTAGCGTGCGCGGAATCGGGGTCGCCGACATCGACAACACATCGACGTTCTGCTTTAGCTCTTTGAGCTGCTCTTTGTGCTCAACACCAAAACGCTGTTCTTCATCTACAATCACAAGCCCCAGATTGCGAAACTTGACGGCCTTGCCGAGCAACCTGTGCGTGCCGATGACCATGTCAACGGCACCGGTGGCTAGGCCGGCGAGTACATCCTTGGCTTCTTTATCGGTTTGAAAACGACTGAGCGCACGCACGTTCACCGGAAAACCCGCGAATCGCGAGGTGACGGTCTCGTAGTGCTGACGAACCAGAAGCGTGGTCGGCACGAGCATGGCAACCTGCGTGCCATCTTGAATTGCCTTGAAAGCGGCACGGATGGCCACCTCGGTCTTGCCGTAACCAACGTCGCCGGCAAGCAGGCGATCCATCGGAACCTGCGATTCCATGTCGCGCTTAACCTCGTCGATGGTGGTCAGCTGATCGGGCGTCTCGACATAGGCGAACGCCTCTTCGAGTTCGCGCTGCCACGGGGTGTCTGCGCCGAATGCGTGGCCCTTCGACTTGACTCGCGCCGAGTAGAGCTTGACCAGATCGATGGCAATCTTGCGAACCGCGCGACGAGCGTTTGCCTTGGTGCGAGCCCAGTCGGCACCGCCCATGCGGCTGAGCACCGGCGCCTCGCCGCCGACATAGCGAGTTAGGTAGTCGAGCTGATCGGTCGGCACAAATAGGTTGTCGCCCGGCTGGTCTTTCTTGCGCGGCGCGTATTCGATCAGCAGGTATTCGCGGGTGTTGCCGGCCATGCCGGTCTGGCGGGTGACCAGCTCTTTGAAGCGGCCGATGCCGTGAACCTCGTGCACGACGTAGTCGCCGGCCTTCAGGGTCAGAGGGTCGACCGCTGCCCCGCGTTTCGCTGCTAGCTTGCGGGCCTGCGGGGTCACGTAGCTGGAATTGCGCCCGTAAAAGTCGCTCTCGGTGAGCACAATCAGGTTGCTGCGCGGTGCTGCGTACCCCTTGCGTAGTGCGAGCTGGGCGACCTCAGCGCGGATGTTCGCACTCGCCAACTGCTCACCAATGCGCTCTGCCGTGCCGTGACCTTCGGCGACCACGAACACCTGTTGCCCGTTCTTGACCTGGTCTTGCAGCCATTCGACGGGGCTGGTGTCGAGGCCGAGGAAGTTCGGAATCTCAAGAAGCTCGAGGTTGATCAGTGTCTCGTCGTCGGCACCGAATTGACTGATGGTGAAAAGTTGCTTGTCGTTGATTGCGGTATTGAATTCGTCGAGAGTTTTGAATCCGCCCGCGGTCAGGTCGATTGGCGCGCTGGCTCCTTCGATCGCGGCATCCCAGGCGGCGTGCAAAAACTCTTCGTTGGTGTCGATCAGATTCTGCGCTCGAGCTGCACACTTTTCTGGGCTGAGCATGGTGACTTGCGTGCCGGCAGGCAGGTACTCGTTGATGCTGGTTAGCCGGTCGACAAGCACCGGCGCGAGAGATTCCATTCCGTCGACCGGAATACCCTGCGAAATCTTTTCGAGCATGGTGGTCAAATTCGGAAACTCGTGCTGCATCTGTCGCGCACGATTCGCGACGCTCGGCGTAATGATGATTTCGCGCGCCGCATAGATCTCGATCGAATCGAGCATCGATGTGATCTCGCCGGTTTGTGAATTGACGGCCTCGATGCTTCGCTGGTCGGTCACCGAGAACAGGCGAATCTCTTCGAGTTCGTCGCCAAAGAATTCGAGACGAACGGCGTGCTCGGCCGTCGTGGCAAAGATGTCGAGAATGCCGCCGCGCACGGCGAACTCGCCTCGACGAGTGACCATGTCGACACGGTGATAGGCGTGCTCGACCAGCTTGAGCGAGAGTTCTGGCAGCAGGTAGTTTTGGCCGCGTTCGAGCACGAGAGGCGGGTGTTCGGCAAGCCCGGCGATCACGGGCTGCAGCGCAGCACGGATGCTCGAAATCACGTAAACGTTATGCCCGAGTAGATCGCCCGCCTGGCTGAATTCGCGCAGTCGGTGCAGCACCTTGAGGCGCTTTCCGACGGTCTCGGCGTTAGGACTTAGCCGCTCGTGCGGGAGTGTCTCCCACGACTGAAACTCTAGGATTTCGCAATCGGGGTCGAGGTTACGCAGGGCTGCCGCGGTTTCTTCGGCCTCTCGCCCGGTCGCAACGATCACGAGCTGCACAGGCGCGAGTTTCTTGTCGCGGCGGTACTGGCTCATGATGGCGAGCACACTGGCGTGTGCTCCGACCGGTGCAACTACGTCGACGCGTGCATCCGTGGTTCGTTTTTGCAGGGCCGCGAATGGGTATCCGTCTGCGGTGAGCGCGACAAGGCGTGCGAGGGCCTCAGAGTTTGTCGTGCTCATGGGGGTAGTTTACGTGGGCTTGCCGCGCAAAGACAGGGCTAGCGAACGTTGAACTTCTGCTGCGCTTCGGCGGTGCCGGCGGTGACAACAGCCTCGATGGCGTCAGCCGATTGCTCAAGCAACAGGGGCAGAACATCCTTGCGCTCGGTCGACGAAAAGTCTTTGAGCACAAAGTCGGCGGCGTCTTGGCGGCCTGGTGGGTGCCCGACCCCAACACGGATGCGCGCAAACTCAGGTGATCCCGCAGCGGCGATGATGTCGCGCAGACCGTTGTGACCCGCGTGGCCACCGCCGACCTTCACGCGCACTGCCCCGGCGTCAATGTCGAGCTCGTCGTGCACGACAAGCACGTGATCAACAGGGATGTCGTAAAACTTCATCAGCGACGAAACCGGGCCGCCGCTGGTGTTCATGTAGCTAAGCGGCTTGGCCAAAATAACCTTTGGGCCGCCAATAGAAATGCGACCCTCAGCCACGAGCGCGTTGCTCTTGTGTGACTTGAAGGTCGCAGAAATTCTGTCGGCCAAGATGTCGAGAACCATCTGGCCTACGTTGTGACGATTGCCGGCGTAGTCGGACCCGGGGTTACCGAGTCCGACTACAAGCCAAACATTGTTTGCCATTGAAAAGGACTAGGCCTTTGGAGCGGCAGCGTCAGCAGCTAGTTCAGCCGCGTGCTCCTTCGGGTTGACGATAACCGAAGCAACGATTTCGCCAGCAGGAAGGTCAAGCTTTGCACCAGCAGGAAGCTTTACGTCGGCTGCAGTTACGTGGAAGCCGTCGCCTTCCTTGTTGAATGCGATCTCTACAAACTCAGGAATCGAGGTAGCAGGAGCTTCGATCTTCACAGTCTTGTGAATGAGGTCGATGGTGTGTCCGCCCATTGCTTCACCAGTGATGTGAACAGGAACCTCAACGTGCACGCGCTCACCAGCGACAACGGTCACTAGGTCGATGTGCTCGATGACCTGAGTAACGGCATCCTTGGTTGCAGACTTAACCAAAACAACCTGGCTCTTGCCGTTGATGTCTAGGTCGAGAAGTGCGTTCTTGTGACGAAGCACAAGCGCGATCTCGTGCGCAGGAAGGGTTACGTGAATTGGGTCGGTGCCGTGACCGTAGATCACTGCTGGAGTGCGGCCGGCTGCACGAGCCTGGCGCGATGCGCCCTTACCGAACTTGGTACGAAGTTCGGCCTTAACTTTGATTGCGTCGTTCATTTGATTACTTTCTTTTCGGTCAACTCAAGCGTTTTACGCGAGGACACGTGCCATTTCTGGACTTTTGCCCCGTCGATCACGGCCGCCCGATTTCTCGGTTGGCCCTCGCCGTTGTTCTCGCCAAGTCTATTTGTTGCTAGGCAATGTCGGCAAGGTGGAGTACAAATAGAGGCATGGGGATGCTCAAAAAACTAACCGCTTTCGTAGCCACGGGGTTGCTCGCGGTTGCCGCTTTGACCGTTTCTGCACCCGCTGCCTCGGCGGCACCCTCGGGTTCTTCGGTGCAGACCAGCGCGGGCAAGGTCGCTGCCGGTGCCAAGTGCACCAAGGCTAAGAGCACCGCTAAGACCGGCAAGACCTCGCTGGTTTGCCGCAAGAACGCAGCCGGCAAGTTGGTCTGGACTCGCACCTCGACCGCTTCACTGTCTCGTCCGCTTGTTTCTGTGCCGGCCGCTACCCCTAGCGCGACTCCGGTGCCAGCGCCAACAGCCGCCGGCACCTTGCCCTCAGGTTTCCCGATCGTCACAGACCCGAACGCTGGTGGATCGAACGAGGTTGATTTCGGTGACCCAGTTCAGGCCGAGCAGCCTGTGGTCTTTGCTCCCGTTGCGGTGAGTGGTGTTAGTGCGAGCTTGATCACCGATAACAGCGCTGTTATTTCGTTCACCCCTATCGCTGGCGTCGATGTGTACCAGGTCTACATTCGCTACGACGATTCGTACACTCTCAAAGGTGTTGCTGGCTCAACTCCGACTGTCACTTTCACCGAGCTGACTGCCGACTGGCAATACACCGCATGTGTTTACTACTTCGATTCGAACAGCGTCATGTCGAACAAAGCCTGCGTCGAAGTTCACACAACAGGTTCACGGCCGGTTGAACCGGTAAAGCCGCTCGGCCCGTCTTCGCTTGTACTCAGCGCAACCGAAAACACGATCAGCGCATCGTGGGCGCCGGTCGCCGGAGCAACGTGGTATTCGCTCTGCCACATCCGTGGTGATTCTGGTCAGTGTGGTGGCTATACGATGCTCACCGACACCTCGGCAATCTGGCAAGACAACTCGGTGTTCGCCGGATACAACTACAAGGTCACCATTCAAGCGGTCTTCGCTGACGGCTCACGCTCGCAAGAAACAGTCGGTTGGGTAACCTCGGCCGGTTCGCAACCGGCACCACCAAGCAAGTATTCGGCACCAACCAATTTGCACATCACCGATCTGACCCCAACCAAGGTCAGCTTCGCCTGGGATGCTCCCGCCGGCGCGAACATCACTCTCTGGCAGGTACTGGTTCGCCACTTGACTAGCTACACCGCAACTGGCGTAGATGGCGCGACCACGCAGTTCACTTCTGATGGAGTGATTTGGGCTGGAGCAGGCTTCGAACTAATCGTTTACGGATACGACGCAGCCGGCAAGGCTACTGAAGAGGCACGCCTGGGCTTCTATGCCCCAACCAACTAACGCGGTCGACTGTTTTAGGCGTGGCCTGGGAACAGCTTGGCGACCGAATCGTCGTCGAACACGGCCTTGATTGCCTCGGCAATTAGCGGGGCAATCGAAAGCACGGTTAGCTGAGCGAACTCCTTGTCAGGAGTGATCGGCAAGGTGTTGGTCACAACAACCTCATCAACCGCACCGCTCGACAAACGCTCAACCGCAGGGTTCGAGAACACGGCGTGAGTAGCGGCAACGATTACTCGCTTTGCGCCGTTGGCCTTGAGCGCCTTGGCCGCAGCCACGATGGTGCCGCCGGTGTCGATCATGTCGTCAACAAGGATGCACGTGCGCCCAGCTACTTCACCGACGAGCTCGTGGGCTTCCACCTGGTTTGGCTTATCTGGATCGCGGCGCTTGTGAATGATCGCAAGTGGGGTACCTAGACGCTCGGCCCAGATGTCGGCGACGCGAACGCGACCCGAGTCAGGCGATACGACTGTCAGTTCTTCGGTCGCGTACTTGCCGCCGATGTAGTCGGCAAGAAGCGGCAGCGCCCACAAGTGGTCAACAGGACCGTCGAAGAATCCTTGAATCTGTGGAGTGTGAAGATCGACGCTCATCAAACGGTCAGCACCAGCAGCTTTGAACAAGTCGGTCATTAGGCGAGCCGAAATCGGTTCGCGGCCTTTGTGCTTTTTGTCTTGACGTGCGTAAGGAAAGAACGGTGCAACAACGGTGATGCGCTTTGCCGATGCGCGCTTGAGAGCGTCGCACATGAGCAACTGCTCCATCACCCAGTTGTTGATGCCAGCTGCGTGAGACTGAATCACGAAAGCGTCGACACCGCGAACACTCTCTTCGTAACGAACGAAAGTTTCACCGTTGGCAAAGTCGTAAGCGGTGGTAGGCAAAACGTGTGTGTTGAGTAGCTCGGCCACCTCTTCGGCGAGTCCGTGGTGCGCGCGACCGCTAACAATTACCAGTCGCTTCTGATTGCTGGCCAGGATGCTCGAGGTCACCGATCTGCCTTCTACTCGTTCGCCTTTTGGGCTGCTTCTGCGGCTTTGCTGCCAGGGCGTTTTTGCAAAACCCAGTCAGCCAAGTTCTTTTGCGGGGCAACACTTATGCCCAATGCACCAGGTTCAACGTTGCGTCGAATCACTGAGCCGGCAGCGGTATAGGCTCCGTCACCAATGCTAATTGGTGCGACGAACACGTTATGCGCTCCGGTCTTTACGTGCGACCCGATGGTGCTCTGGTGTTTGTGAACGCCGTCGTAGTTGGCGAAGATGGTGCCGGCACCGATGTTCGAGTGCACGCCAATCACGGCATCGCCAACGTAGGTCAGATGCGGAACCTTGGTTCCCTCGCCAATTTGGGCGTTCTTGGTCTCGACGAAAGTGCCGATCTTGCCGTCTTTGCCAAGGTCGGTGCCAGGGCGCAGATAGGCAAACGGGCCGACCGAGGCGCCCTCGCCAATGCGCGAGCCAGTGATGTGCGCCTTCACCACATGAGCACCGTCACCAATCTGGGTGTCAAAAGCCATAACCTCTGGACCCACAGTCGCGCCAGCGCCCACCGAGGTTAGACCGTGCAGATAGGTGCCAGGCAGAATCGTGGCATCCTCGCCGATTTCGACGGTGACGTCGATCCAAGTGCTTGCCGGGTCAAGGATGCTCACGCCGGCCAACTGCCAACCCTGACAGATTCGCGCATTCAACTCGGCGGCAACCTCGCTGAGCTGCTGTCGATCGTTGATGCCGGCAACCTCCCAGTTGTCTGCAACAGCGAGAGCCTGAACGTGCTTGCCTTCGTCGACCAAAATCTTGGCGACGTCGGTCAGATACTTTTCACCCTGGGCATTGTGCGTGCCAACCTTGGCAAGTGCTGCGCGCAATTCGGCAGCGTCGAAAACGTAGATGCCTGCGTTCACTTCGAGAATGTCGAGCTGGTCGTCGTTGGCATCGCGGTGCTCAACAATCGAGTCGAACGATCCGTCTGTGTGACGCACCACGCGCCCGTAACCGGTCGGGTCTTCCATAACAGCGGTCAAGATTGTTGCAGCCGACTTGTTGTCGAGGTGCTCTTCGAGCAGCGCTTCGATAGTGCCGACATTCAGCAGCGGAACATCGCCGCTCGTAACCACAACAGCGCCGTTGAAGTCAGCTGGCAAAGCCGCCAAACCACACTCGACCGCTCGCCCAGTACCCGGAGTTTCGTCTTGCTCGGCGATCGTGCATCCCGGAAAGAAAGTGTTGATGTAATCGGCAATCGATTCCTTCTCGTGACGAATCACAGGAATCACAAATTTTGGTGAAAGCTCTCGAGCGGTTACTAGAACGTGGCCGAGGAGCGGAAGGCCGGCGAGTTCGTGCATAACCTTTGGGGTCGAGCTCTTCATGCGGGTTCCGGCGCCGGCTGCCAAGACGACAACCGCCAGGTGCTTTTCGCTCATGCTGCCCTCTCTGCCTGCGCTGCCCCACCAGGACTCGAACCTAGACAAGAGCCTCCAAAGGGCCCGGTGCTGCCATTACACCATGGGGCAACACGCGTCGGTTGCC
>JBDKLV010000003.1:0-13516 GCA_039795455.1 Actinomycetota bacterium | reverse complement strand
TAACCGCTAGGCGCTAGGAGAAACACGAAATGGCAATCTTTCTAAACGAAAACTCAAAGATCATCGTTCAGGGCATGACCGGTGCCGAGGGCATGAAGCACACCACTCGCATGCTCAAGGGCGGTTCGAACATCGTTGGTGGCGTGAACCCACGCAAGGCTGGCGAAACCGTCGAGGTTGAGGGCAAGGCTCTTCCGGTGTTCGGCACCGTGGCAGAGGCAATGGCTGCAACCGGCGCAAACGTTTCGGTTATCTTCGTGCCACCTGCCTTTGCAAAGGCAGCAATCGTTGAGGCAATCGACGCAGAGATTCCTCTAGCGGTTGCAATCACCGAGGGCATTCCGGTTCACGACTCGGCTTCGGCTTGGGCATACAACGTTGCAAAGGGTCAGAAGACTCGTTTGATCGGCCCTAACTGCCCAGGCATCATCAGCCCAGGAAAGTCGAACGCGGGAATCACCCCGAGCGACATCTCTGGCTTTGGTCC
This sequence comes from Actinomycetota bacterium, assembly GCA_039795455.1. Taxonomy (GTDB): domain Bacteria; phylum Actinomycetota; class Actinomycetes; order Actinomycetales; family Microbacteriaceae; genus Rhodoluna. Next base: position 13,029 of record JBDKLV010000003.1, on the reverse strand, counting down.
TATCGGTTTGGTTTCAAAGTCAGGAACCCTGACCTACCAAATGATGTACGAACTACGCGACATTGGTATCTCGACCGCAATCGGAATCGGTGGCGACCCAGTCATCGGTACCACTCACATCGACGCGCTTGCTGCTTTCGAAGCAGACCCAGAGACTAAGGCGATCGTTTTGATCGGTGAGATCGGTGGCGACTCTGAAGAGAAGGCTGCTGCTTACATCAAGGCAAACGTCACCAAGCCGGTCGTCGCATATGTTGCAGGTTTCACCGCACCTGAGGGCAAGACCATGGGTCACGCCGGTGCGATCGTTTCAGGTTCTGCCGGAACCGCTCAGGCCAAGAAAGAAGCTTTCGAAGCTTGTGGTGTGAAGGTCGGCAAGACTCCAAGCGAGACCGCAGCGCTTATGCGTGAGGTAATCAAGAGCCTTTAGTCGCACGTGAACCGTCGACTAACACTTGCAGTAGGGGCACTACAGGCGCTCACCACTTTGGCCATTGGCCTCGGTGTGCTTGTGGTGCCTTTGCTGTTGCTCTGGGCAATCGAGAACAACGCAATGACGAACATCATGGTGGCTTACCGCACGGCGGTAGATGCATGGATGCTCGCCCAAGGTGTGCCGATTGAAGTAGCCGCGGGAACCTTTGCCGGCTTGAGTTTCGGCGCCTTCAACATTTCGATGATGCCGCTTGGCTACTCGATCTTGTTGGCCTGGTTGGCCTGGCGCTTGGGTCGCCGCATCAGCTCGGCCCCGCAGCTCTGGCCGCTTTGGGCTGGTGCTGCCGGTGCCTACTGGCTGGTTAGTTTCGGGCTGCTTCGCTCGGTCGACTTTGCCGGTGCTAGACCGCAGCCGATTCTCGGGCTGATTCTGCCGACCGTTTTCTTTTCGTTCTTCATGATCCTCGGATCCGTGCTCGCCGAACCGAAGGCCGTTTACGGAGTTGCCAAGTCGACGCAGGCTTACGAGCGCACTTTGATTCGCGAGTGGTTCGCCGCTCGATTCGAAAAGTTGCCGTGGGTAATTCGCGTGGTTTGGTCGCCTGCGCTTCGTGCCGGTAGCGCAATTGCAATCGCACTCGTAGCGGTTTCATCGTTGCTTATCGGAGTGCTCGTTTTGTTCAACTGGATCAACGTGATCACGTTCTACGAAACCATTCACGTTGGAGTCTTTGGTGGAATGGCGTTGACCATCGGGCAGGTGACACTGATGCCGAACTTTGCTGTCTTTGGTGCATCGTGGTTGACCGGAACTGGTTTTGCAATCGGCTCGGGTTCGCTCATTTCGCCGCTCGGTTCGGCAGCCGGCCCGCTGCCAATGGTGCCGTTGCTGTCGATCTTGCCTCAGGGCACTCTTTCGTTTGGCATGGTCGCACTGGTGGTTCCTCTGGTGCTGACATTCTTGGCCACCGTCTGGGTTCGCGATCACGCGCGCGATGTTCGCTACGAATTTGCAACCCCGCTAGCTAGTGCGCTCAGCCTCGGCATCTCGATCGCGGTTGTCACTGCACTCGAGTTAGCACTCTTCGGCTGGCTCGCATCCGGTGGTTTCGGCCCTGGTCGTTTTCAGGTGGCGGGCGTGAATCCATTCATGCTGTTCGTGGTCGCTCTGGTCGAGGTTGCCGCAGTTTCGGTGCTGACCTCGTTCTACTCGGCTAAGCCAGATCGCGACTAATCGGCCGGCCCGCTGGGCTTTAAACTAGACCGGTGTTATCGGTTGTCGTGCTCATCTCAGGCTCAGGGTCAAACCTGCGAGCCCTGCTAGAAGCAGCCGACAACCCGCTAAACCAGATTCGAATTTTGGCCGTTGGCGCCGATAACCCGTGCGAGGGGCTTGCTCATGCAGACCTCTATGGCGTGCCGACCTTCGTGGTTTCACCGCAGAGCTTTGCCAGCCGCGAGGCCTGGGCTCATATGCTGCTCGAGAACATCAACTTCTTCAAGCCAGACCTGACCGTGCTGGCCGGCTTCATGCGCATTCTTCCTGCCGAGTTTGTGCGGGCGCTAACCCCAAACCTGATCAACACACATCCTTCGTTGTTGCCTGCCTTCCCGGGCGGGCACGCAGTTCGCGACGCGATGGCCGAGGGTGCGAGTCACACCGGCGTGACCATCCATGTTGTTGACGAGGGTGTCGACACCGGGCCAATAATTACGCAGAGCTCGCTCGAGATTCGCAGTGACGAAAGCGAAGGCGAGCTGCACGAACGCATCAAGGTGATCGAGCGCGCGCTGCTCGTCGACGTTGTAAAGAAGATTTCACGCAAAGAGATTTCGCTGACCGAGGTTGCTCAGCGCCCTGCAAACAAGGATGCACATGGCAGCAATTAACCCGCACTCACCGGCCGACTACCGCCACTTCGATCGCGTCGAAATCAAACGCGCGTTGCTTTCGGTCTCTGACAAGACCGGGCTGATCGATTTGGCAAAAGCGCTTGCTGCGCACGGCGTCGAAATCGTTTCGACCGGTTCGACTGCAAAGACGATTGCCGATGCAGGCATTGCAGTGACCGAGGTCTCGCAGGTGACTGGTTTTCCTGAGTCGCTCGATGGTCGCGTAAAGACTTTGCACCCGAAGGTGCACGGCGGATTGCTCGCCGACATGCGTTTGATCGCGCACGAGCAGCAGTTGAACGAGCTCGGCATCGAGCCGTTTCAGCTTGTAGTTGTGAATCTGTATCCGTTTGTGCAGACCGTTCAGTCTGGAGCCAAGGGCGATGCAGTTGTCGACCAGATTGACATTGGTGGCCCTGCGATGGTTCGAGCCAGCGCAAAGAACCACGCAAACGTTGCCATCGTGGTCGAGCCTGGGCGCTACAGCGAGATCATCTCGGCTCTAGAGACCGGCGGAACCACGCTGGCTCAGCGCAAGGCTCTGGCCCTGGCGGCCTTTAGCCACACGGCAAAATACGACTCCGCGGTTGCCGGCTGGATGGCCAGCGAACTAGAGGGCGAGTGGCGCAGAGCCGCAGACCAGAGCGGCGACACCGCTAGCAAGAACCCAGGCTTTGCTGCCAAGTTCGGTGTTTCTGGCGAGCTCGCCAGCGTGCTTCGCTACGGCGAGAACTCACACCAGGCGGCTGCTCTGTACCGCACCACCGGCGAAGACGCAGTCGCCGGCATCGCCCAGGCTCGTCTTCTCGGCGGCAAAGAAATGTCTTACAACAACTACGTCGACGCAGATGCTGCACTTCGCGCGGCGTTCGACTTTACCGAGCCAGCGGTTGCGATCATCAAGCACGCTAACCCTTGCGGCATCGCGATTGGTGATGCAAACGCAGCCGACCCGATTGCCGATGCACACGCCAAGGCGCACATGTGCGATTCGCTTTCGGCTTTCGGTGGAGTGATTGCTGCCAACCGCATCGTCACCGTCGAAATGGCAAAGCAGGTTGCTGGCATTTTCACCGAAGTGATTGTTGCTCCTGGCTTCGAGATTGAGGCGCTGCAGATTCTGCTCAAGAAGTCTGATTTGCGCATCCTTGAATTGCCGACTGGATACTCGCGCGAGGCTCTCGAGGTGAAGCAGATTTCGGGCGGATTGCTCGTGCAGCAGCCTGACGAGTTCAGCGGATTCAACACCAGTGGTTGGTCGTTGGTTGCCGGCAAGCAGGCCGACCCAGAGACCATGCGCGATCTTGAGTTTGCTTGGCGTGCCTGCCGCGCGGTCAAGTCGAACGGCATCTTGCTCGCCAGCGGCGGGGCATCGGTTGGTGTTGGCATGGGCCAGGTCAATCGCGTTGACTCGTGCAAGCTCGCGGTCTCGCGTGCAGAGTCGCGTTCGCGCGGTTCGGTTGCAGCCAGCGACGCATTCTTTCCATTCAAGGATGGCCTTCAGGTGCTCATTGACGGCGGCGTGAAGGCCGTGGTTCAGCCTGGTGGTTCGAAGCGTGACCCTGAAGTGATCGAGGCTGCCGAGTCAGCTGGCATCACCATGTACTTCACCGGTGAGCGCCACTTCTTCCACTAGGTCGTTATAGGCTGAAAGGCTGGACTGCGCTGGCCCGGATGGGCCGATGGAATAAATGGCGCTGTCGGTAGTTAGGTAATTAAGTGAAATCCCGCGGAACCGTTGCTACTTTGCTGCGGATTTTCCCCTACGCGAAGAGCGCTCTGCCTCGCGTCGTTCTAGGCGTTTTCGCCGCACTTTCAACCCAGATGCTAGCCCTCACCGTCCCTGCCTTTTTGAGCGGTCTGGTCAACAACCTAAAGAGCAACCCATCGATGAGCGTCTTGGTTCCGGCCGTAATCGCCGTGCTCGTGCTCGGTATGGGTGAGGCCATTTTCGTGCTGCTTCGCCGCTGGCTGGTGCTCACCCCAGGAACCCACGTCGAGGCCGGACTTCGCCGAACCCTCTACGCCAAACTTCAAGACCTACCGGTCGCATTCCACGACAAGTGGCCTAGCGGTCAGCTGCTCAGCCGTGCCACCGGCGACCTGAGCCTGATTCGTCGCTGGCTTTCGTTCGGTTTGGTTTTGATGATCTCGAACGTGATCACCATCATCGTGGGCTTGCTGATCTTGCTTTCGTACCACTGGATTCTCGGAGTCATATTTATTGCCACCTCGATTCCAATCTGGATCAAGGGCTTCAAGTTTGAGAGCGAATACCACCGCATCGCCCGTCAGTCGCAAGACCAGGCCGGCGACTTGGCCACCTCGGTCGAAGAGTCGGTGCACGGCATCCGTGTTTTGAAGGCATTCGGTCGCGGCAACTTCTTTGCCGACAAGTTCGCGCGCGACGCGAATAACCTTCGTCAGACCGAGCTCAAGAAGGCTCGCATGATTGCGAACCTTTGGCTCTACCTGATCATGGTTCCAGAGTCGGCCGTCGGCATTTCGATGCTTGTCGGCATCTTCTTGGTTTCGCAAAACATGTTGACCATCGGTGGTTTGGTTGCGTTCTTCGCAACTGCGCGCGTGCTGACCTGGCCAACCGAATCGCTCGGCTTCTTTATGTCGATGACTCTCGACGCCAAGACCGCGGTCGAGCGTTTCTTCGAGGTGCTCGACACCGATGTTGAAATTACCGACCCTGCGGCGCCAAAGAAGATCAAGTCACCAAAGGGTCGCTTGGTTTTCAAGAACGTGCATTTCAGATACCCGGATGCACCTGCTTCGCAGCCAGACCTACTCAAGGGCGTAGACCTCGAGATCGAACCGGGTGAGTCAGTCGCGCTGATCGGAATTACCGGTTGTGGCAAGACCACACTCACCGCACTGACCACTCGTCTTTACGAGGTGACTCAGGGAGCGATCGAGCTCGACGGAGTCGACATTCGTGATTTGACTCGCGAAGACCTGCGCCAGCAGATTGCCATGGCGTTCGAAGACGCGACACTGTTCAGCTCGTCGGTCAAAGACAACGTGCTGCTGGGTCGCCCAAAGGGCACTAAGAAAGACCTGACCCAGGCGCTAGAGATTGCTCAGGCCCAGTTCGTTTACGACCTGCCAGATGGCGTCGACACCAAGATTGGCGAAGAGGGCTTGAGCCTTTCTGGTGGCCAGCGTCAGCGCTTGGCGCTAGCCCGCGCCGTTGCGGCTAAGCCTGCCGTGCTCATGCTCGACGACCCGCTGTCAGCACTCGACGTTGACACCGAGGCCATGGTCGAAGAGGCCCTGCGCACAGTGCTCAAGAGCACCACCGCACTGATCGTTGCTCACCGCCCATCGACCGTGATGCTCGCCGACCGAGTCGCTCTGCTCGAAGACGGCCGCATTACCGCCGTCGGTACTCACAGCGAGCTGCTCAAGAGCAACAAGCACTACCGCCACGTGATCTCGAGCCTCGAAGCCGAGACCAAAGCGACCAAGACCGCGAAGGGGGCGAAAAAGTAATGAGCATGCATGGAGTTTCAAACGAAGACAACGTTGAACTGAGCAAGCAGCAGTCTCGCGAAGTTCGTCGCCGTTCGTTGCGCTTGTTGTTTTCGCTCATCCGTGGCATTCGCGCGCGTCTCGCCGCAAGCTTCGCAATGGTTCTGGTCAGCCAGGCGCTTCGCGTGGTTGGCCCTGGCATAATCGCTTACGCAATCGACACCGCGGTGCCGGCCGCGCTCAAAGGCGACATGATGCCGGCTTGGCTGACCGCTGGCGCGTACTTGGTTGCAGCAGTCGCATCGGCGTCGCTCACCGCGTTCTTCTTGGTTTACGCACAGCGCACCAACCAGGGTGTGCTCTACGAGTTGCGCGATCGCTTGTTCCGTCACACTCAGCGCCTGTCGCTCGAGTTCCACGAAAAGTACACCTCGGGTCGAGTCATTTCACGTCAGACCAACGACATCGATGCCATCAAAGAACTCTTGGATGTCGGTGGCAATGAAATGGTCGCCGGAATTCTGTACATGATCTTTACAGCGATTGCTCTTGCCAGTCTCGATTTGCAGTCGTTCTTCATTCTTTTGGTCGCGTTCATTCCGCTTGGGTTCTTGACCTACTGGTTCCAGAAGCAGACCAAGTTCTGGTACCGCAAGAGCCGTGTCGCATCGGCCAAGCTCATCGTTCACTTTGTCGAGACCATGACCGGTATTCGCGCGGTCAAGGCATTCCGCAAAGAGAAGCGCAACCAGGATGAGTACGACACCCTGGTCGAGGACTACCGCGGCATCAACGCTAAGGTCATCTCGATCTTCGGTATCTACGACCCGGGTCTGACCATGATTGGCAACATCACCACGGCTGCCGTTTTGTTGTTTGGCGGCATCCGTGCCATCGAGGGAGACTTCAGAATCGGCATGCTGACCGGCGCAATCCTTTACGCCAAGCGCTTCTTTGATCCGATGGAGAACATCGCCCAGTTCTACAACGCCTACCAGTCGGCCAACTCGGCCATGGAGAAGGTTTCTGGCGTGCTCGAAGAAGACCCTTCGGTGCCTGAGCCAGAGCACCCAGCAAAGCTGACCAAGCCAAAGGGCGGGTTGGCCTTCGAGAACGTGGAGTTCCACTACTCGAACGGCAAGACGATTTTGCCTGACTTTAACCTCGACATTCCTGCGGGTCAGACCATAGCCCTCGTAGGCACCACCGGTGCCGGCAAGTCGACCCTGGCCAAACTGGTTTCGCGTTTCTACGACCCGAGTGTTGGCAAGGTCAGCCTCGATGGCATCGACCTGCGCGACATTTCAAACCACGATCTGCGTCGCGCGGTGGTTATGGTCACCCAAGAGGCGTACCTGTTCGCCGGAACCGTGGGCGAGAACATTGCGCTCGGCAAACCCGAGGCGACCGAGCAAGAAATAGTTGCCGCGGCTAAGGCCGTGGGCGTGCACGACTTTATCCAGTCGCTCCCTGATGGTTACAACACCGATGTCAACAAGCGCGGTGGTCGAGTATCGGCGGGTCAGCGCCAGCTGATTTCGTTTGCGCGTGCGTTCATTGCTGACCCATCGGTTTTGATCTTGGATGAAGCAACCGCGTCGCTCGATATTCCTAGCGAGCGCATGGTTCAACACGGATTGCAGACTCTGCTCAAAGGTCGAACCGCGATCATCATTGCGCACCGACTCTCGACCGTTTCGATTGCCGATCGCGTGCTTGTAATGGAGCACGGTCGAATCATCGAAGACGGTGCGCCGGCGACTTTGATTGCTGGCACCGGTAAGTTCGCCAAGATGCACAAGGCCTGGCGCGACTCGCTCGTTTAGCGTTTAGCGCCGACTAGCCCTTCGACTTCACGTCGATTGCTAGTGCACCCCACGTTGGAATCTTTACAGTCATCTTGCCGTCGGCCTCGACTGTTACGGCCGTGCCGCTGATTCGATCGACGTAGTTTCCGGCAGGCATCGAGGTCTGAATGGTCGCGGTCAGGTCGGCCATGCTCGGGTTGAACACCACGTAGCCGAGCTTGCCGCGGCCAAAGCCGTAGCCATCGCCTTCCTGCCAAATGTTGGTGAACGGCGCCTTGCCGACCGCCTTGTGAAAGGCAATCGCGCCAACGATGCCGGCCCAGCGGTGCTGGCAAACCCAGTCGCCGTCGGTGTATTCGGCATGGTCGGGCCCTGGGTTAGCAACGCAGGTCGCGGGTAACTCGTAGCCATCGGGGCCGACAAGCGGTCCCGCATCCGTGTCGCTGAATGCGTACGACGAATACATCATCGGCTTGCCATAAGGAACGGCCAACGTGAAGATCGAGGCGAGTTGGTAGTTGTGGCCCCAGCGATACGTTATAGCTCCGCCGTTGCGCTCGGTGTCGTGATTCGAAACCATAGTGACGGTTTTGTCACTCGGGCTGAGCAAATCGAAGTAAGCCTGATCTGCAGAACCACCGAGCAAGCCAGGCGAGCCAAAGATGTTGTGCATCTGGTTCACCCAGTCAAACGAGAACACGTGCGAGAACGCGTAGTAGTCGCTCTGCGGTGGCAGGTCGCCGATTACCTCGTCGATGAAGGTGGTGTCGCTCGGTAGTTGATCGACAATGTGCTTTAGCTCGCTGGCCGCAATGTGCTTTGCGGCATCAACGCGAAAACCGGCAGCACCAAGAGTGCGCAAATCGCGAAGGTACTTGACGATGGTGTCTCGAACGTTTGCCTTGCCGGTGTTCAAGTCACTCATGCCGAGCAGCTCACACTGCTGAATCTCTTCGACGTTCGAGTAGTCCTGAATCTGGTCGACGCCGGTCGGGCAGACGTGAAAGTCCTCTGGTTTGTATAGACCCGGATACTCGTACTTGTCGAACTTGGTGCCGGCAAAGCCCTGGCCGCCCGAGCGTTGACCGGTCATGTGGTTGATTACCACGTCGACAATCACCTGAACGCCGGCCTTCTTGCACGATGCAATCATCGACTTGAACTGCGCACGGTTACCCAGGCTCGAGTCGATCTTGTAGCTGACCGGCTGGTAGTGAGCCCACCACTCGCTACCCATGATGTCTTCCTCGGGTGGCGAAACCAGCACCCAGTCGTATCCGTCTTGGCCCAATGTTGCGCACTCGGCCCCGAGCGACTCGTACGGCCACATGTTCATCTGCACGCCAACGTCGGCGGTCGTGATCGGCTTGGCTGCGGGGTAGTTTGCCCCCGAACATCCGGTCAAAATGAAGGCAGTGGCAGTGAGGCTGGCAATGATTGCGGCCAGCTTTGGCAGGCGGAGGCTCATGGCTCAAACCTAATAGGCTTGTCGTTGAGCAGGCCTACGGGCCGCGAAATCCACAATTACGGAGTAATAACGCATGTCAAAAATCAAGGTAGTCGGCAAGGTAGTTGAGCTCGACGGCGACGAGATGACCCGCATCATCTGGCAGAACATCAAGGACTCGCTAATCCTTCCGTTTCTCGATGTAGACCTCGAGTACTACGACCTAAGCATTGAGCACCGCGACGCGACCGACGACCAGGTAACCATCGATGCAGCGAACGCAATTCGCAAACACGGCGTTGGCGTCAAGTGTGCGACCATCACTCCCGACGAGGCTCGCGTAAAGGAGTTCTCGCTAAAGAAGATGTGGAAGAGCCCGAACGGCACCATTCGTAACATTCTTGACGGCGTCGTGTTCCGCGAGCCGATCATCATCTCGAATGTTCCACGTTTGGTTCCAGGCTGGACCAAGCCGATCATCATCGGCCGTCACGCACACGGCGACCAGTACAAGGCAACCGACTTCAAGGTTCCTGGCAAGGGAACCGTTACCATCACGTGGACTCCTGCCGACGGCGGCGAGGCAGTGACTCACACCGTTGCCGAGTACCCAGAGCACGGCGGTGTCGCAATGGGTATGTACAACTACATGGACTCGATTCGCGACTTTGCACGCGCATCGTTCAACTACGGCCTAGCCCGCAACTACCCGGTCTACCTGTCGACCAAGAACACCATCTTGAAGGCTTACGATGGTGCGTTCAAGGATGCATTCCAGGAGGTTTTCGACGCAGAGTACGCTGACCGTTTCAAGGCTGCCGGTCTTACCTACGAGCACCGCCTCATCGACGACATGGTCGCGGCTGCTCTCAAGTGGGAGGGTGGCTACGTCTGGGCTTGCAAGAACTACGACGGCGATGTTCAGTCAGACACCGTAGCTCAGGGCTTTGGTTCGCTTGGTCTCATGACCTCGGTGCTAACCACTCCTGATGGCAAGACCACCCTGGCCGAGGCGGCGCACGGCACCGTGACCCGTCACTACCGTGACTGGCAGGCCGGCAAGAAGACCTCGACCAACCCGATCGCTTCGATCTATGCATGGACTCGTGCCCTTTCGGCTCGCGCCATCATCGACCAAACCCCTGAGGTTGCTCACTTCGCTGAGATTCTCGAAGACGTAATCGTCAAGACCGTTGAGTCGGGCAAGATGACCAAGGACTTGGCTGCTTTGGTTGGCGGCGACCAGGGGTACCAGACCACCGATGAGTTCATGGCTACCTTGGCTGAGAACCTTCGCGCTCGTCTTGGCTAAAACTGTTTAGAACTCGGCATCAACCGAGCTTGTGAATAACTCCGGCAGGGAATCTGCCGGAGTTATTTGCTTTTGGCATGAAGAACAAACACGTCAAACGCACGAACCGCACGCTCAAGAAAATCTCGGTGGCGAGCATCCTTGTTGGGTTGCTCACTGCAGTAATTGCGCCGAGTGCGATTGCCGCCGCCGATGGGCCACAGTTGGTTGCGCTTACCGCCGATACTCCGATCATGAGCAATCGCGATGTGCAATCGATCACCACCATTTGGGACGCAACCGTTTACGACCTCGCCGAAGATGACATTGTGCTGAGCGGTACGGCGATGAATTGCATCGTCGATCCGTTTATGCCGATGGGCGATGTGATTCAATTCACAATTTCAGGATGCACAGACGGAATCTTGGGCATCAGCATCAAGCCAAACGCGGTGTTCGATCTGTCGGGTCAGTGGGGGCCATCGAGCGCAACTGCATCATTGCATATCTCGATTAGTCGGCAGCCGTCGAACTACTTTTTGAGTACGCCGGTCATCGGTCTCGACTCATTCGAGATTCACGTGCAGGCACCCAACGGCCTTTCATTTTTCAACCCGCTGTCGGTGAGTTTTAGCGATCCGTTTTGTCGTATTGGCTCGACAAGTTTTTCTAGCACCGATGTGGCGCTTACTGTCGTAGCCTGTGGCCAGGCTCCGCTCGTGGTGAATCTTTGGCCTTACTCGCTGAACGACCTTTACGGCAATTCGGGACCGAGTCAGTTGGTCACGAGCGCTCAGGTCTCGCTCGCGCCATTGGTGTCCAATGCCTCGCCGAGTGTGACCCCGACTCCGACTCCGACCCCAACGCCAGACTCGACCCCGGCACTAGTTCCCGTGCCGGCCAGCTCGCCCAGTACCCATGCCGAGCCGACTCCGGTCATCGTTGTCGTTGTACCTATTGAGCCAACGCCAGAGGCCACTCCGACACCGACATCGACACCGACTCCAACCCCAGCGCTCGAACCCGAGCCGACTGCCGTGCCAACACTCGAGCCACGCATTACCCCCGGCGAGACTCACTCAAACCAGCAACAGCTGATAGCGGTACCCGAAACCTCGGTCGGGCCACCTTCGGGTGGAGTGAAACAGATTGTCGTGCATCCGGTCAGGTTGAGTGAAGTGGGTAGAGCGTTCGATTGGTCGCCGGTTGCGAACGGTTTGATTGCAATGTCGATAGCGATAGCTGCAACTGCGGGGGTGGTAGCGCTGCGCAGACTGCGCGTGCGACGTCTCGCGATTGGCTAAAGGGTGCCTAGCTGAAAATTACAGTGCGGTCACCGTCGAGTAGCACGCGGTGCTCTGCAAACCAGCGCACGGCTGTGGTTAGAGTCTGCGACTCGACGTCTTGGCCGATTGACACCAGCTTGGCCTTCGAGTCGTCGTGCTCAACGCGAACCACGTTCTGCTCGATGATCGGGCCCTCGTCGAGATCGCTGGTGACAAAGTGAGCCGTCGCACCGATTAGCTTGACGCCGCGAGCGTGTGCCTGGGCGTAAGGGTTCGCACCCTTAAAGCCGGGCAAGAACGAGTGGTGAATGTTGATGATGCGGCCGGCGAATTCGTCGCAGAACTCGGGCGACAGAATCTGCATGAAGCGGGCGAGCACGATCACTTCGATACCAGTTGCCTTGATGTACGTGCGTAGCATTTGCTCGAAGGCACGCTTCTCGGCATCTGAGGTAATGGCGTGAGTCTCGAATGGCACCGAGAAGAATTCGGCCATCGGCGCTAGGTCGGCATGGTTGCCGAAAACAGCTGGAATCTCGATTGGCAGCTGACCGGCGTGCTTGCGGTACAAAAGATCGTTGAGGGTGTGGCCGGCCTTCGAAACCAAGACCAGGGTCTTCATTGGGCGACCGACGGTGTCGAGCACCCAGTCGGCATTTAGGTCGGCCGCGATTGGGGCCAAGAGAGTCTCGAACTGCTGACGGCCAAGGTTGGCCTCGACCTGAAGGCGCATAAAGAAGCGGCCGGTGTCGTTCGACGAGTACTGGTGCGATTCGGTGATGTTGCCGCCACCGGCCAAAATGGCCCCCGAAATGGCGTGCACGATACCTGGGCGGTCGTTACAAACCAGGGTCAAAACCCAGTGCGAGGCGGTGGCTGTCATGCCGACAAGTTTATTAGCGGTCGAATGGCTCATCGCCGTGGCGACGGCTCTCTTCGACGATCTTCACAACGATGTAGACAGCCAAACCCAGGCCAATTACGACCATTCCGATACCGATGTAAACCGCGAGATTTTGCAAGTGGTGCATCCTTGTGTGAGTGGAGCGTTCAGACTAACCAACAACACGGATGGCCTAACCAGCGACACGGCGACGGGTAAAATTGAGCCCATGACCTCCTCAAAATTGCCTTCGACCTTCAATTCGCCGCTTAGCGAGACTGACCCAGAAATTGCCGCAGTTTTGCAGGCAGAGCTCGACCGTCAGCGCGGCTTTCTCGAGATGATCGCGAGCGAGAACTTCGTTTCTCGCGGTGTGCTCGAAGCACAGGGTTCGGTGCTGACTAACAAGTACGCCGAGGGTTACCCGGGCAAGCGTTACTACGGTGGTTGCGAAGCCGTCGACGTTGCCGAAGACTTGGCTCGCGACCGCGCTAAGGCGCTGT
>JBDKLV010000002.1:0-4979 GCA_039795455.1 Actinomycetota bacterium | reverse complement strand
GCAGCTCCTGAGCAAGATGCCGCGGCAAAGCGTCGCGCGCGTCAAACCCTCATCAACCTGATTCTCGCGCTTGGCGCAACTCTCGCTGTCGTTGCGGTCATGGTCATGGTCACTCCGCGAGACGACTCGAACAAGATCAAGCCTGTCGACTACGCGTCGGTGGTTACCGACGTAAAGCAGGCATCCGGTCTCGATGTTCCTGCACCGCAGTCAATGCCAAAGGGTTGGTGGGTGAACGCCGCTCGCTTCAACGATCAACCTGCCGACGGAGTAAAGACCTGGCACATCGGTTTCGTGGGGCCAAAGCAGCAATACATTGGCCTCGACGAGGGCTTTGGCGCAAATGACACCTGGTTGCTTCAGCAGACCACCGGATACGCAGCAAACGGCGATGGCCACCCAATCGGCCGCGAGCTGGGCTTGCAGACCTTCTCGGGCAATACCGAAAAGACCCGCGGCCAAACCCTTTACGTCTACGCCCAGGTCGCCATGGGTAACCAGCAGGCGGGTTCTGGCACCGCCATGAACTACGTCATCCTTGGCGGAACCGGCACTAAGGCCGAGTTTGCCCAGTTCGCAAACCTGCTCGGTTTCGGGTTCAATTAACCCGTAAGAGAGGCAATCCCCATGACGAGCACTCGCCCTACCACGCCCCAGGCCGCCTGGGATGCGATGCGTGAGGGCAACCGCCGTTTCGTTTCGGGGGCACTCGCCCACCCTCGCCAAGACATCGATCACCGCGAGGCACTTGCTGCAGCTCAAAAGCCATTCGCAGCACTCTTCGGTTGTGCAGACAGCCGCCTAAGTGCTGAAATCATCTTCGATGTCGGCCTCGGCGACCTTTTTGTAGTTCGTAACGCGGGTCAGGTCATTGCCGAGACCATCCTCGGTTCGCTCGAGTACAGCGTTGAGGTGCTCGGGGTTCCGCTCATCCTTGTTTTGGGTCACGACGAGTGCGGTGCAATTCGCGCGACCATCGATTCGACCGAGGGCAAACTCACCGCCAACGGACAGTTCATCAAGAACATCGTCAATCGCATTGAACCGACAGTTCGCGAGGCGAACAAGCGTGGCCTTCGCGACATTGACGACATCACCGTGCTGCATGTCGAAGAAACCATCAACGAGATGATCACCCGCAGCGAGATCATCGCCGACGCGGTCTCGAATGGCCGTCTCGGCATCGTCGGTTCAAATTACAAACTTGTCGAGGGTGAAATTCACCCGATTTTTTTGGTTGGCGAACTCGCCTAACCGACGCAACGAAAGGCAATTGTGGAATACCGCATCGAACACGACACCATGGGCGAGGTCAAAGTACCGGCCAATGCTCTCTACAGCGCACAGACTCAGCGCGCGGTCGAGAACTTTCCAATCTCGGGAACGACTCTTGAGCGCGCGCACATCGCCGCTCTCGCTCAGATCAAGAAGTCTGCGGCTCAGGCCAACGCCAAGCTCGGAGTTCTAGACGGCAAGGTTGCCGAGGCTATCGCCGCTAGCGCTGATGCAGTCATCGCAGGCAAGCACGATGGCGAATTTCCAGTCGACATTTTTCAGACCGGTTCGGGCACCTCGTCGAACATGAACATGAACGAGGTTCTAGCCAACCTCGCCAGCAGCCACCTAGGTAGCCCAGTTCACCCGAACGACCACGTAAACGCCTCGCAGTCGTCGAACGACGTGTTTCCGACCTCGGTTCACGTCGCCGTCACCTCGGCCCTGATTCACGACCTGCTGCCTTCGCTTGACCACCTGGCCAGGGCTCTAGAAGTCAAGGCCGAGCTCTGGAAGACCGTGGTCAAGGCTGGTCGCACCCACCTCATGGATGCCACCCCGGTCACCCTCGGTCAGGAATTCGGCGGATACGCAGCCCAGATTCGCTACGCAATTGAGCGCGTCAACTCGACTATTCCTCGCGTCGCAGAGGTTCCACTTGGTGGCACTGCGGTCGGCACTGGTATCAACACTCCTACCGGATTCCCTCAAGAGGTCATCCGTTTGTTGGCTGCCGAGACCGGGCTACCGATCACCGAGGCTCGCAACCACTTTGAGGCACAGGGTGCTCGCGACGGTTTGGTCGAGGCAATGGGTGCGCTTCGCGTTCTTGCCGTTTCGCTAACCAAGATCAACAATGACCTTCGTTGGATGGGCTCTGGACCGAACGCAGGTATCGCAGAGTTGCACATTCCAGACCTTCAGCCTGGCTCATCGATCATGCCTGGCAAGGTCAACCCGGTTATTCCTGAAGCGGTGATGATGGTTTGCGCTCGAGTGATCGGAAACGATGCGACCGTCGCTTGGGCTGGCTCCACCGGAAACTTCGAACTCAACGTTGCGATTCCAGTGATGGGTAACGCACTACTCGAGTCGATTCGCTTGCTAGCTAACTCGATGCGCTTGCTCGCAGACAAGACCGTCGATGGTCTTGAGGTTAACGTCGAGCGCGCTCGCGCACTTGCCGAATCGAGCCCTTCGATCGTGACCCCGCTAAACAAATTCATCGGTTACGAAGCTGCGGCAAAGATCGCCAAGCACTCGGTTGCAAAGGGTCTCACCGTTCGCGAGGCCACCATCGAGCTCGGCTATGTCGACGGCGAAAAGTTGACCAAGGAACAGCTCGACAAAGCGCTCGATGTGTTCAGAATGACAGCGCCAGGGCTATAACAAAACCTGCTAACAAATATGGGCCGAGAGCAATGCTCCGGCCCATATTCGTTTTTTTCTTGGCAAAAAGAAACAACACAACTGCAGTGGCGAGACCAAAACTTATGGCTAGCCAAATCAGAGGCTGCACTGGATTGAACCAGGCCAGCACCCAAGTTATTCCCGTGGCCAACTTCACGTCGCCCATGCCCAAGGCCCCGGTTCGATTGACCGCCAGGCCGATAGCAAAGGCCAGAACTGCGCAGCCCAGAGCAGACCCGAACCGACCCCAATCGCCGCCCAAAGCGGCCGCTGTGCCCTGTGAGAGCAGGGCTATGGGCAACAGCGGAAGGGTAAGGCGATTGGGCAGTCGGTGCACCCGAATGTCGGTTCGGGCCAGCGGCCAGGCCACAACGAGCAGGTAGATGGGGCCAAGCCAAGTCAAGAGTTGAGTCACGGCAGACAGTCTGCCGAGCATCCGTGTGGGGTGCCGAAGTTGCTAACAGCTACTGAATGCCGACGACCGTGGCACCCGGCTTGACGTTCTTGGTCACAATCGCGCCGGCCCCGATCTTGGCCCCTTCGCCGACTGTAATGTCGCCAAGAATGATCGAGTGTGCGCCGAGCACAACATTGTTGCCGATGGTCGGGTGACGCTTGACGGCTGGATCGAGTGTCTTGCCGCCCAGAGTGACGCCGTGATACATGAGCACATCGTCGCCGATGATGGCAGTTGCACCAACCACAACACCCATGCCGTGATCGATGAACACGCGACGACCGATGGTCGCCGCAGGGTGAATTTCGACACCTGTCCAGAAACGACCCCACTGCGCAAAAACGCGACCAAGGATGCGCAGCTTGAGTTTGCCGTAAACGAAACTCGAAACGCGGTGGCACCAGATTGCGTGCAAGCCGGCCGAAGTAAGAAACATCTCGAGTCGACTCGAAGTTGCCGGGTCGCGCTTGATTGCGGCGTCGAGATCTTCAAGAACTCGTTTGCAGATTGACATGATTGGCCTAACGCTGAGGCCTACTGCTCCAGCAAATCTTGGTACAAAACGCTCGAGAGGTAACGCTCACCGAACGAAGCAAGGATAACAACGATTGTCTTGCCCACATACTCTGGTCGCGCAGCAACCTGAGCTGCAGCCCAAGCAGCGGCACCCGAAGAAATTCCACCAAGGATGCCCTCATCGGTGGCAAGACGACGTGCGTACTTGAGTGCATCCTCGTTGGTTACGTCAAGGACTTCGTCGTAAATCTTGGTGTCGAGAACTGGTGGAACAAAGTTCGCACCGATGCCCTGAATCACGTGAGGGCCAGGGGCACCGCCATTCAAAATCGGTGAAGCAGCAGGCTCAACGGCGATGATCTTGACGTTTGGGTTTAGCTCTTTGAGTGCCTGGCCAACACCTGTGATGGTTCCACCGGTGCCGATGCCGGCAACGAATACGTCGACCTGACCGGCGGTGTCGCGCCAAATTTCGGCTGCAGTCGTCTCGCGGTGAATCTTAGGACCGGCCTGGTTCTCGAACTGGCGAACCAGCACGTGACCCGGCTTTGCGCCGATCTCTTCAGCCTTGGCAACCGCACCTTTCATGCCCTCTGGGCCAGGGGTCAAAACCAGCTCTGCGCCGTAGGCACGCAGAAGTGCGCGACGCTCTTTCGACATTGACTCAGGCATGGTCAAGATGACTTTGTAGCCGCGGGCAGCACCAACCATGGCCAACGCAATACCGGTGTTACCCGAGGTAGCCTCAACGATCACTCCACCAGGCTGCAACTCGCCCGACTCTTCGGCGGCGTCGACCATGGCAATGCCGAGGCGGTCTTTCACGCTAGAAGAAGGGTTGTAGAACTCGAGTTTGGCCAACACGCGACCCTCTGCCCCATCGGTGATGCGGTTCAGTTGAACTAGCGGGGTGTTGCCAAAGGCTTCGGTGATATTTCCGTAAATGCGTTGAGTCATGCATCAATTTTAAGAACCAACAAGGATGCACGCCAGCCGAGGCCAAGCGCGTGACCCTTTGTTACAACTACTCAGGTCGAGGCAGATCAGCGAACTGGCCGGCGATGAGCACCTGCTCCTCGTGCTCGCTAATCAGAGCGATCAGCTCCTCGGCGAGCAGATAGCGTTCAAGGTAAATCTCAGAGCCAGGTTCGTTCGAGAAGCAACGGGCGCCGAGTTCGGCGTTCGAGGCCAAAAGCCAGTCTGGGGCATCCTCGATTTTGGCGGTCTCTTCGGTCACGATCTTGTGGGAGTGACGGGCTCCAACAAAGTCGCCTGCGTATGCCTTGATGCGGCCGACCATCCAATTGCCAATCGCCCACTG
>JBDKLV010000001.1:0-15543 GCA_039795455.1 Actinomycetota bacterium | reverse complement strand
GAATGGCCTACTAACCCTAGAAATCAGAAGAGGTATAAATGTCGGTTTCGATTAAGCCGCTTGAGGATCGCATCGTCGTTCGTCCGGTCGAGGCAGAGCAGGTAACCGCTTCGGGTCTGGTCATTCCAGACACCGCTAAGGAGCGCCCACAGGAGGCCGAAGTTGTTGCAGTCGGCCCAGGTCGCGTAGCCGAGAACGGCACCCGCATTCCTGTCGACGTACAGGTTGGCGACAAGGTCATCTTCTCGAAGTACGGCGGCACCGAGCTCAAGTACAACGGCCAGGAGTACCTAGTGCTCTCGGCACGCGACGTACTCGCAGTCGTCGAGCGCTAATTCAAAGTACAACTAAAGTGTCAAAAAACCCCGAGCACAATCTTGCTCGGGGTTTTTCACTTGGCCTGAGTGCCTACCTGCTCTGGGGTTCATTTCCGCTGATCATTTCGATGCTCGGTTTCGCATCTCCGTACGAGATTGTGGTTTGGCGAATCGTCTTCGGGTTTCTCACCGCGGCCACGATCATCTCGGTCACCAAAACTTGGGTGCAGGTGCGCGCAGTTTTCTCTAACCGCGCCAACATTCTCTGGATCATCACTTCGGCATCGTTCATCTTTATCAACTGGCTGGTTTATGTCGTCGCGGTTGCCGAGCACCACGTCGTCGAGGCGGCTCTCGGCTACTTCATCAATCCTCTGGTGACAATCTTGCTCGCGGTGTTCTTCTTGGGCGAGAAGCTCTCGAAGTACCAGTGGTTCGCTGTGGCCTTCGGCGTGCTCGCAGTAATTGTGTTGACCATCGACTACGGACGCCTACCTTGGATTGCCTTGACTCTCGCTCTGTCGTTCGGCATCTACGGGTTGGCTAAAAACAAACTCGGCGGCAAGGTGACCGCGGTGCACTCATTCGCTATCGAGTCGGGCTTCGTGCTCCCGATCGCACTGGTGCAACTCTGGTTCGTCGCCAACTCGCCACTCGGTGTGCAGTTCGGCGAACATGGCTGGTTGGGTGCCGCCGGCTTGTCGGTCTATGGCGTGCTGACGGCCATCCCGCTGATTCTGTTTGGTGCCGCCGCCCAGTACCTGCCGCTGCGATTCATTGGATTTATGCAGTACCTGACCCCGATCATCCAGATGAGCCTTGGCCTCTTGGTGTTTCACGAGCCCATGCCAGCCGCCCGGTGGGCTGGCTTCGCCCTGGTTTGGATCGGGCTTGTCGCGCTGGTCGTTGAGGGCCTAAAAGCCACTAAACGCGCCAAATAGTTTGCCAATTGTTACCAAGCGGCAACATTTAGGCAACAGATTTTCGCTAATTTTGACGAATGGCCTTGCGCTTCATGCTTGGCCGTCTCAATACAAGGAGCTATTCAATGAGCGCATTCTCAAACAAGAAGGTCGTGGCCGCAGTTGCACTAGTTGCAGCAGCCGCTCTCGCACTTTCAGGCTGTGCATCGAAGGGCAGCGATTACGCCAAGGGCGACGGAGTCGTCAAATTTGGTGGAATTTTGCCACTTACCGGTTCACTAGCATTCCTCTCACCTCCAGAAATTGCTGGTGCTGAACTTGCTGTTCAGGACATCAACGCAGCTGGTGGAGTACTAGGCAAGCCAGTTACCTGGACTGTAGAAGACTCGAGCGACGGTGACCACCCTGAGGTTGCACCTGCTTCGGCTACCAAGGTTCTAGGCGAAGGCGTTGACGTAGTCGTCGGTGCTGCTGCATCGGGCGTAACTCGTCTAATCATCGACCAGGTCACCAAGTCAAAGACTGTACAGATCTCGATGTCGAACACTGCACCTGACCTAAGCACCTGGAAGGACGGCGGTTTCTACTTCCGTACCGCTCCATCTGACTTGCTACAGGGCGCAATCGTAGGTAACACCATCGTTCAGGATGGTAACCAGAACGTCGCAATCATTTACCAGCAGTCACCATACGGTGAGGGTCTAGAGGCTAAGGCCAAGTCGACCATCGAAGCTGCTGGTGCAACCGTAGTTGGAACCTACCCATTCCCTGAGGCAGAGACCAACTTCGACACCATCGCTGACCAGGTCGTTGCTTCTGGCGCTGACTCGGTTCTTGTTGTTTCGTACGACGAGATCAAGAAGGTTGTTCCTGCTCTTCAGAAGAAGAAGTTTGACGGTTCGAAGATCTACTTCGTAGACGGCAACCTAGCTAACTTCTCTGACCAGGCATGGGCAAGCTACATCACCGGTGCAAAGGGAACTTTGCCTGGTGGCGCACTGAGCGACTCGCTAAAGACTCGCGCAGCTGAGCTCTACAAGAAGAACCACGGCGCTGACCTAACCGAATTCGCTTACCTAGCTGAGAGCTACGACGCAGTTGTACTTTGTGCACTTGCTGCCGAAGCTGCTGGTAACGACTCGGGCGACGCTATCTCGAAGAACCTCCAGGCAGTTTCGACTGGCGGCGAGAAGTTCGACGTAGCTTCGGGCGATGCAGTTGCAGTCATCAAGGCAGCTCTAGAGGCTGCTAAGGCTGGCAAGGACATCGACTTCGATGGTTACTCAGGCCCAATCGACTTCGACAACAACGGTGACCCAACCGGTGCTTCGATCGGTATCTACCAGTACGGCAAGGACGGCACTAACACCCTCCTCAACGTAGTTGCTGGTAACTCGGTCAAGTAATTCGAGTCAAAGCAAAACCCCCGGTCGAAAGGCCGGGGGTTTTGTTATGCACGGATGTTCGTGCAGACGGGTTTATAGCTCGGCGAGGTTGCCGAGGTAGAGCTCAACCATCTTCGGGTCGGCGAGTAGTTCGCGACCGGTTCCGGTGTGGGCATCCTTGCCCTGATCGAGAACGTATGCACGGTCGCAGATCTGAAGGCAGCGACGTGCGTTCTGCTCAACCATGATGACGGTCACGCCAGCGGCGTTTACATCTTTCACGTGCAAGAAGGTTTCATCTTGACGCACAGGAGACAGGCCAGCCGAAGGTTCGTCGAGTAGCAGCACCGACGGGTCGATCATTAGTGCGCGACCCATAGCAACCATCTGACGCTCACCGCCCGAAAGTTGACCGGCACGCTGGTGACGACGCTTGGCTAGATCAGGAAAGATGCCGGTGACGAACTCGAAGCGCTCCTTGAAGCGCTTAGGAGTCTGAAAGACACCCATCTCGAGGTTCTCTTCGATCGTCAGCGATGGAAAGACGTTGTTGGTCTGAGGCACAAAAGCAACGCCCTTGCTTACCAACTTGTTCGCTTTCAGACCGGTTATGTCTTCGCCGTTCAGCGAAATGCTGCCGCTGCGAATGTTCACCTGACCGAAGATTGCCTTCAGCAGGGTCGACTTGCCAGCACCGTTAGGGCCGATGATTCCGATCAGCTCACCCTGGTTAGCCACCAGCGAACATCCATTGAGAATGTTTACGCCTGGCAGGTAACCGGCAACGAGGTTGTCTGCGAATACGACTGGAGTACTCATTACTCGCCCTTCTTCTTCATGGTGCCAAGGTCGGTGTCGTGGTGAGCGCCAAGGTAGGCGTCGATCACGGCCTGGTTCTTCATGACCTCGCCCGGTGGGCCTTCAGCCACAACCTTGCCTTCGGCCATGACGATGACCCAGTCACTGATGTGACGAACCATGTGCATGTCGTGCTCAACGAACAGAACGGTGGTGCCGTCATTCTTGAGCTCCTTGATGTGCTCGAGCAAGCTCTGGGTAAGCGCAGGGTTCACGCCAGCCATTGGCTCATCGAGCATGATCATGGTCGGCTTGCTCATTAGCGCGCGAGCCATTTCGAGAAGCTTGCGCTGACCGCCCGAGAGCGATGCTGCGTAGTCCTCGCGCTTGGCGTCGAGCTTGAAGCGCTTGAGCAGGTCATCGGCCTGTTCGGTAATCTCGTGCTCTCGGCGAACCCAGAGCGGCTTGATCAGCGAGGCAAAGATGCTCTCGCCGAGCTGCTTCTGAGCGCCTAGACGCATGTTCTCGATGACGGTAAGCAGGCTTAGCGCTTTGGTCAGCTGGAAGGTACGAATCATGCCCAGTCGAGCGACCTTGTACGAAGACATTCCGGCGAGGTTCTTGCCTTCGAAGGTCCAGGTGCCGGTGTTCGGCTTGTCGAAGCCGGTTAGCAGGTTGAAGAACGTGGTCTTGCCTGCGCCGTTAGGGCCGATTAGAGCAGTGATCTTGCCGCGCGGAATCTCGACGTGCTCGACGTCGACCGCGACCAAACCACCGAACTGGCGCTTGACGTGGTCGGCGACCAGGATCGGGTCCACCTTCTTGCAGCCAGGAGCGGCTTCGCCAATTGCAATTTGATTAGACATTGAACTGCAGCTCCTTCTTGTTACCGAAGATGCCCTGAGGTCTAAAGATGACCAAGAGCATCAGCGATAGACCGATAAGGATGAAACGAATCTGGCCGACCTGAGGGTCAGACAGGAAGGTGAGAACGCCTGCCTGTACCAAACCTGACAGAAGCCCTTGGGTGAGGCTGATCAGCACGAAGAAGATCAGGGTTCCCACGATTGGGCCAAGTACGGTCGCCGCGCCACCGAGTAGCAACACGGTCCAGATCATGAAGGTGAAGGTGGTGCCCCAGGACTGTGGCTGAACGTTCGACAGGTTGAGCACGAAGATCATGCCACCGATGCTCGCGAACAAACCACCGATGATGAGGGCCTGCAACTTGTAGACGAATACGTTCTTGCCGAGTGAGCGAACCGCATCCTCGTCTTCGCGAATACCGCGAAGAACGCGACCCCAAGGCGAACGCATCAGCAAAGCGACGATGCCGGCACAGATTGCGACCAGCACCCAGGCAATCACCATCACGTAGACCTCGTCGTTGCGGTAAGTGAATGGTCCGAAACCGTAGTCGAGGTCTGGGAACGGATTGGCTGCCCAGAACTCGTCGCCGAACTGACTTAGACCATTCGAGCCGCCGGTAACTTTCGCGAAACCGATTGTGGTCATCAGGTATCTGAAAATTTCAGATGCCGCGATTGTCACGATTGCCAAATAATCGGCGCGCAAACGAAGAGTCGGAATACCCAACACCGCAGCGAAAACTGCCGAGCAGAACAAACCGAAAATCACCGCTGCCCAAATTGGCATGTGGAAGGTGAGGATGCCGATTGCCAAACCGTAGCCACCGATTGCAGCGAATGCTGCCTGGCCAAAGTTAAGCAAGCCGGTGTAACCAAAGTGCACCGATAGACCGATTGCACAAAGTACGTAAACGGCAGTGATCGGACTGATCAGCTCTTTGCCGGCCAGTACGAAAATTGAAGCCCAATCCATGATCGACCCCTATCCGATTCTCTGCTTTTTGCCGAGAACACCCTGTGGGCGAACCAGCAAGACCAATACCAAGATGACCAGCGAGGCCGCGTACTTGAGGTCTAGCGGCAACACAAGCGCCGAAAGCTCAACTACGAAACCAATGATCAAAGCACCTACGGTGGCGCCAAGAGCTGTACCCAAACCACCCAAAGTTACTGCTGCAAACAAGAGCAACAGAATCTGGAAGCCGGTCAACCAGCTGGCCTGGAACTGCATGCCGTAGAGCAAACCGGCAAGTGCGGTAAGTGCTCCAGCCACGATCCAGACGATACGAATGATGCGCTCGACATCGATACCGGTCGATGCGGCGAGCGGTGAGTTGTCGCTCACTGCGCGGGTTGCCTTACCAATTCGGGTGCGGGTTAGGAACAGCGCGACACCGATCAGAGTGACCACACAGACAGCCATCGAGGTGAGCGATGAGACAGTGGTCACGATTGGGCCAAGGGTCACGTTCTCGAATGTTCCGTTGACCACCTTGGTTTCGCCACCAAAGAAAATCAGCAAGACGTAGCGAATCACAATCGAGAAACCGATCGAAACGATCATCATCTGGTTTAGACCGCTGCGACGTTTGCGCAACGGCTTCCAGAGAAATGCGTCTTGCGCGTATCCGGTGAAGGCACCAAGAGCCATCACGATCAAAGCAACAAGGATGATCGGCAAGCCCATCTGCGCGAAGAACACGTAGGTGAACAACGCGCCGATGGTGAGCATTTCACCGTGAGCAAAGTTGTTGAGTCCGGTGGTGCCGAAAATAAGCGAGATGCCGATAGCCGCGACCGCAAGTAGCAGGCCTAGGTTCAGACCGGCGAATAGACGAATCATTAGCTGCTCGCCGAACGGTTGCACCACGCGAGTGTCTTTACCGAGCGGGAACAACACCGCAGCGATGTTCACGATGGTCAGATCGGCGGTGCGGTGGGTAACGTCTGGGTTGCGAAGACCAACGCCCTTCGGCAGCGAGTCGACTAGAACCTCAACGTCGTACTGACCCTTCTTAGGTACTTCGACCGTGAAGGTACCGTCGGCTGCCGTTGCCACGGTCTGATCGAAACCGTTACCAGTGACGTGCAGCTTGACACCTTCTACGGGGGTCTTGTCGTTCTTGATGGTTCCGCGAATCAGCAAGGCATCCTTGCCATACGAAACGCTCGGGCTTGGGCTCGGGCTAGCGTCGGCCGCCATGGCAGGTGCTGAACCAAAAAGGACGGCCAGCAACAGACCCAGGGTGGCGAACAGTTTGCCGAGTGAGCGCAAAGTCTTGGCTTGGCTCATTCGTCCTCCGTCGTTGGGGTAACGCTCGTGCGTTAGTTATTCGTTGAGAATACCGAACGAAAGATGCCTATATATGTCGATTTACAAGAGCGTTAGACTTGGGGGCATCGCCAGCATCCGCGAGGGAAAAATTGACTGAAAATAACCCGTTTGGCTTCTTAGGCCTCACCTACGACGACGTTCTACTGCTGCCTGGCGAGTCAGACATCATGCCTTCGGCTGTGAATACTGCCACCCAGCTGACCAAGCGGGTCAAGATCAACATTCCGCTGCTGTCTAGCGCAATGGACACTGTCACCGAAGCCCGCCTGGCCATTGCCATGGCTCGTCAGGGTGGTATCGGCGTGCTGCACCGCAACCTTTCGCTCGAGCGCCAGGCCGCCGAGGTAGACCTGGTCAAGCGCTCAGAGGCCGGCATGATCACCCACCCGGTGACCACGACCCCGTTTGCCACCATTCAAGAGGTCGACGACCTGTGTGGTCAGTTCCGCGTCTCGGGTCTGCCAGTCATCGACGAGGATGAACGCCTGGTTGGCATCGTGACCAACCGCGATATGCGCTTTGTGCTCGATGTTCAGCGCACCACCACGTTGGTTAAAGATGTAATGACCCCGATGCCGCTAATCACTGCGCGCGAGGGAGTAAAGCCCGAAGAGGCAATCGCGATTTTCGCGCAGCACCGCATCGAGAAGCTGCCAATCGTCGACGGTAACGGCAAGCTCAAGGGCTTGATCACGGTCAAAGACTTCGACAAGAGCGAAAAGTATCCGAACGCATCGAAGGACTCGAGCGGCCGCTTGCTTGTTGCGGCAGCCGTGGGTGTCGGTACAGATGCATGGGAACGCTCGATGGCTTTGATTGACGCCGGCGTGGACATCCTTGTTGTTGACACCGCGCACGGTCACAACCGCGCCGTTCTCGAAATGGTTTCGCGCCTAAAGGCAGAGCCGTTTGCAAAACACGTTGACGTAATCGGCGGAAACGTCGCAACTCGCGAAGGCGCCGCGGCTCTCGTTGCTGCCGGAGCAGATGGCGTGAAGGTTGGCGTTGGCCCCGGTTCGATTTGCACCACTCGCGTTGTTGCCGGTGTTGGTGTGCCACAGATCACCGCGGTTTACGAGGCGTCGCTTGCCTGCAAGCCAGCCGGTGTTCCAGTTATCGCCGACGGAGGTCTGCAGTATTCGGGCGACATTGCCAAGGCTCTGGTTGCCGGCGCCAATGCTGTGATGCTCGGCTCGCTGCTCGCCGGAACCGATGAGGCTCCTGGCGACATCACTTTTGTTGGCGGCAAGCAGTTCAAGACCTACCGCGGCATGGGCTCGCTAGGCGCCATGCAGTCGCGCGGCCAGGCCCAGAGCTACTCGAAGGACCGCTACTTCCAAGACGATGTGCTTCGCGAAGACAAGCTTGTGCCTGAAGGCATCGAAGGCCGCGTGCCTTACCGCGGCACCATCGCAGCGGTTACCCACCAGCTGGTTGGCGGCCTGCGCGCATCGATGGGCTACGTCGGAGCCGAGACCATTCCTGCCCTGCAGGAGCGCGGCAAGTTCGTTCGCATCACCGCGGCCGGTCTCAAGGAGTCGCACCCACACGACATTCAGATGACCGTCGAGGCCCCTAACTACAACAACCGCTAATCGGGTTCCGCGCTCGCGGAGTTTGATCGAATTACCAGAAAGAAATCGAATGAGCGAAATCGAGATTGGTCGCGGCAAGCGCGGTCGTCGTGCTTGGGCTTTTGACGATGTTGCGCTTGTGCCTTCGCGACGCACTCGCGACCCGCAAGAAGTTTCGACCAACTGGAAACTCGACGCATACGAATTTGGTCTGCCAGTAATTTCTGCTCCGATGGACAGCGCGGTTTCGCCTGACACCGCAATCGCAATCGGAAAGCTCGGTGGCCTCGGTGTTCTCGATCTCGAAGGACTCTGGACTCGCTACGAAGACCCAATTCAGCAGTTAAACGAAATTGCATCTCTGCCTGCCGAGCGCGCAATCTCGCGCATGCAAGAAATTTACGCAGCACCGATCAAGGCCGAGTTGATTCGCGATCGCCTCGCAGAAATTCGCGCCGCGGGCGTAACCGTTGCCGGTGCACTTTCACCGCAGAGCACTCAGGAGTTTTACCAGACCGTCATCAAGGCGGGTGTCGACATCTTTGTGATTCGCGGCACCAACGTTTCGGCCGAGCACGTTTCGCGAAACAGCGGAGCGCTCAACCTAAAGCAGTTCATCTACGAACTCGACGTGCCTGTGATAGTCGGCGGTGCTTCTACTTACACCGCGGCACTTCACCTAATGCGTACCGGTGCCGCCGGTGTGCTCGTCGGTTTTGGTGGCGGTGCTGCCTCGACCTCGCGCAAGGTGGTCGGCATTCACGCGCCGATGGCCACTGCGGTTGCCGACGTTGCTGGTGCTCGTCGCGACTACATGGATGAGTCTGGCGGCCGTTACGTGCACGTCATCGCAGATGGCGGGCTCGGAACCTCGGGCGACATTGCCAAGGCGTTGGCGCTCGGCGCCGACGCGGTCATGCTCGGAACCATCCTGGCTCGTGCCGACGAGGCCCCTGGCCGCGGCTGGCACTGGGGCCAGGAGGCAGCTCACGAGGAGCTTCCACGCGGAAACCGCGTTCAGGTCGGCACCTGCGGCAGCCTGCAAGAGATCTTGCTCGGCCCGTCGAGTTCGGCAGCCGGTCACACCAACGTGATGGGCGCACTTCGCCGTGCCATGGCAACCACCGGCTACTCAGACCTCAAAGAGTTCCAGCGCGCCGAGGTCGTCGTCGCTCCTTACGACGCTCAGTAGTCAAACTCGAAGCCACTCAAAGTGACAGCGCCGCGTAAAACTTTTTTGAGCGTGGCTCGCCGCCCGAAATACATCGGCGGACTCGTCTTTGCCATGGTCATGGCGGCCGCGTTCGCTTGGCTGGGGCAGTGGCAGCTCGATCGAGCAATCACCAAGGATGAACCAACCGCCGCGCAACTCGAAAGTAAAGTCACGCTCAACCTCGCTTTCGATCAGCGTCAGGTGTACATCGTTGATGGGCGACTTCAAGACGGCAAGAGTTCGTACTGGGTATTGATGCGTGCCGTTGCAGACGACGGCAAGACAGTGACCGTCGCACTCGGCCAGGCGGACTCCTTGTTGCAAGCCGAGGCAGCTCGCTTCGACATTCAAAACTCGATGATGGTGCAAATGTTGCGCCCGACCACTGGCGTCTGGCTTCCGAGCGAAGAACCACAAAAACTCGACGCCCATACGCGATATCTTTTGCACTCGGTGTCGATTCCTCAGCTGATCAATCTGTATTCGCCGGATCAACCGATTGCCGCGTATCCGCAATTTCTCAAACTCTGTCGTGCGTGCCAGCCGGTCATTGGCAGCACCGGGTTGAACCAAATCACCGGAGCAATTCAGCCTGCATCTGGAATCAACTGGTTGAGCGCCTTCTATGCAATCGAGTGGACTGTGTTCGCCGGTTTCGCATTCTTCTTGTGGTACCGAACCGTCAAAGATGCCCTTTTAGCCGAGAGTTAAACTAGACCCATGCCAGAAACCACCAAACTCGCCTCGATGCTTCGCTTCTTTCGCGTGACCAGCTACATCACCGGTTCGATGCTGATTTTGGTCATGATCCTCTGGTTCTTCAGAGGGGTTCTCGGCCAAGAACTGTGGGCGTTTGGGCCGCACGGACTGCTCGCATTTGAGACTCGCGGCGCCGAAGACCTTGGTCTGCCGACCAGCGGATTTAGCGCCACTCGCATCATTCTGATCGTGCACGGCTGGCTCTATGTGGCCTACCTTTACGGCAACTTTCAGCTCTGGACCAACCTGCGCTGGGGCCTAACTCGATTCTTCATCATCGCTCTCGGCGGAGTCATTCCGCTGCTGTCGTTCTTTACCGAGCGTCACTACCACCGAGTCGCCAGCACCTGGAAAATTCCGGCTGTCGGTCAGAAGGGCAACTAATGAATCGTCCGGTACTCGTCGTTGACTTTGGTGCGCAGTACGCACAGTTGATCGCCCGCCGCGTTCGCGAGGCGAATGTTTACAGCGAGATCGTGCACCACAATATTTCGGCAGCGGATGTACGTGCCAAGAACCCGCTCGCAATCATTTTGTCTGGCGGCCCTTCGTCGGTTTACGAACCTGGCTCACCACAGCTCGACGCAGAAATTCTCGAACTCGGTATTCCTGTGCTCGGCATTTGCTACGGCTTTCAAACCTTGGCGAACGCTCTCGGTGGTCGGGTAGACGCAACCGGCAAGCGCGAGTACGGAGCAACCGAACTCAGTGTGCGCGCCGGCGGTGAAATTCTCGACGGTCAGCCAGCAGATCAGATTTGCTGGATGTCGCACGGCGATCAAGTAATGCAAGCCCCAGCAGGTTTCGAAGTTTTGGCTTCGACTGAAACCACTCCGGTTGCTGCCTTCGCAAATAGAGAGAAGAAGATTTACGGAGTGCAGTGGCACCCAGAGGTTAAGCACTCTGAGTTTGGTCAGAATGTTTTGACCAACTTCTTGCACAACGCTGCAGGCATCCCGGCCACCTGGAACTCTGGCAACGTGATTGCCGAGCAGGTTGAAAAGATTCGCGCGCAGGTTGGCAACGACCGCGTGATCTGTGGTCTCTCCGGTGGAGTCGACTCTGCAGTGGCTGCGGCCCTGGTACACAAGGCGGTTGGCGACCAGCTGGTTTGTGTGTTCGTGAACCACGGACTGCTTCGCGAGGGCGAGGCCGAGCAGGTTGAGCGCGACTACGTTGCCGCCACCGGCATCCGTTTGGTGGTTGTCGATGCAGAGCAGAAGTTCCTCGATGCCCTTGCCGGCGTGAGCGACCCAGAGACCAAGCGCAAGATCATTGGTCGCGAGTTCATTCGCACCTTCGAAGATGCTCAGGCACAGCTCATAGCCGAGGCTGCCGCCGACAACCGCCCAATCAAGTTTTTGGTGCAAGGCACGCTCTACCCAGATGTTGTGGAATCTGGCGGCGGTGCCACCGCAGGCATCAAGAGCCACCACAACGTCGGCGGCCTCCCCGATGACCTTGAGTTCGAGTTGATTGAGCCACTTCGCACCCTGTTCAAAGATGAGGTGCGAGCCATTGGTGCCGAGTTGGGGTTGCCAGCCGAAATCGTGCAGCGCCAGCCATTCCCAGGCCCAGGCCTCGGCATTCGCATTGTTGGCGAAATCACCAAAGAACGCCTCGACCTGCTGCGCAAGGCAGATGCAATTGCCCGCCAAGAACTAACCGCCGCCGGTCTCGACCGCGAAATCTGGCAGTGCCCAGTGGTGCTGCTAGCCGACGTGCGCTCGGTTGGTGTGCAGGGTGATGGCCGCACCTACGGCCACCCGATTGTGCTTCGCCCAGTATCCAGCGAAGATGCCATGACCGCAGACTGGTCACGCCTGCCATACGACGTGCTGGCCAAGATTTCGAACCGCATCACCAATGAGGTGCATGGGGTGAACCGCGTGGTGCTCGACGTCACCAGCAAGCCACCTGGCACCATCGAGTGGGAGTGACCCCGCTAGTCATCGGGCATCGTGGCGCCAGCGCCTATCGCCCCGAAAACACCCTCGAGGCCTTCGAGCTAGCCTTTCGGCTCGGCGCCGATGCCATTGAGTTCGATGTGGTGCCAACCGCTGATGGCCATCTGATTATTCGGCACGAGCCTGAGCTCACCGGCACCACCGATGTAGCCTCGGTCGCAGCACTTGCCGACAAGGCCCGCGTGGATGAGTGGTTTAGCCACGATCTAACCCTGAGCGAAGTGAAACTACTGCACGCCCGCGAGCGACTTGCAGGTGAGCGGTCGGGCAGTGCGGCCTTCGATGGGAAGTTTTTGGTGCCGAGCCTTGATGAGCTGTTGGCGGCCGATTTCATCGCAGGCAAAACTCTGGTGCTCGAAATCAAGCACGGCGATGAATATTTGGCTGCCGGCATCGACCTGGTGGCGATGGTTGTCAAGGCGCTCGCGGCTGCCGATTGGCAAGCGCGCGCGGTCAAGCTAATCGTTGAGGCTTTTGACTACGAAACCCTGCAGCGTGCCAAGTTGGCCCTCGGCCCGGTTGCGAAATATGTCTATCTCGTCGAGCACAACGAAGTGGCACTTTGGGGTTCACCGGGCGAGTGCCTGGTGGCGGCGGTGCAGGCCGGTTTCGACGGCGTAAGTTTCGACAAGCGACTCGTCACTCGCGAGCTGGTTCGGCAGGCCCACGCCGCCGACCTCAGCATTTTCGCCTACACCTTGCGCGCCGAAGAGGCCGAAAACTCGGTCGAAGAGTATTACGCCCACTACATCGAACTTGGCCTCGACGGGCTATTTGCCGACCACCCCGATCTGCTTCGCCAAGTTGTCGATGGTCTCGCCTAGCATTGTGAAGTTATGAGCGACCAACTGAGCATTTTCGACGAACCGACGCCGGTCAACTACGGCAACGCCGATTCGCTGCTCGAGGGCTTGAACCCGCAACAGCTTGCCGCCGTAACCTATCGTGGCCCATCCCTGTTGATTGTTGCCGGCGCTGGCTCTGGCAAAACCCGCGTTCTCACTCACCGCATCGCCCACCTGCTGGCCAACAAAGAAGCCTGGCCCAGCCAGATTCTTGCCATCACCTTTACTAATAAGGCGGCAGCCGAAATGCGCGAGCGTGTCAAGCACCTGCTCGGCGGCAACATCGAGGGCATGTGGATCAAGACCTTTCACAGCGCCTGCGTGCAGATTCTGCGACGCGAAGCCGAGAAGCTCGGTCACGACCCAAACTTCACCATTTATGACTCGGGCGACTCGCGAGCCATTTTCAAGCGACTGATTCGCGATGTCGGTGGCGACATCCACAACCTCACCCCAGCCGGCGTGGCAGCCGAAATATCAAAGTCGAAGAACGAGCTGGGTGACGCCGAGTCTTTTGCCCGCGCAGCCGGCAAGGATGACCCACGAGCTGCCACGATTGCCGAAATTTTTCGCCGATACACAATCGAACTTCGCCGCAACAATGCCTTCGACTTTGACGACCTGATCGGTGAGACGGTTCATCTGTTTCGCGAGTATCCGTCGATTGCGGCCCAGTATCAGCGCAAGTTTCGCCACTTGCTGGTTGATGAGTATCAAGACACCAACCACGCTCAATACGCTCTGATTCGCGAGTTCACACGCCCGATCGACGCCGAGTTTGCCGAAATCGACCAGCGCACCGGCGAGCTAATGAGCCCGGCAACGCTAACCGTGGTGGGCGACAGCGACCAGTCGATTTACGCCTTTCGTGGCGCCGACATTCGCAACATCGCCGAGTTCGAAGAAGACTTTCCGGGTGCCAAAACGATTCTGCTCGAGCAGAACTACCGTTCGACCCAGAACATCTTGTCTGCGGCCAACGCAGTTATCAGCCATAACTTTGACCGCCCCAACAAAAACCTCTGGACCTCAGAGGGCGACGGCGACCCAATCGTTGGCTACACCGGCTACTCGGCACACGACGAGGCCCAGTTCATCGCCGATGAGATCGAGGCTCTCCACAAAAAGAAGTTCGACTACCGCGACATCGCGGTGTTCTATCGAACCAACTCACAGACCCGCGCCCTTGAAGAAATCTTCATTCGCGCTGGGGTGCCATATCGAGTCATAGGCGGCACCAAGTTCTATGAGCGCCTAGAAATCAAGGATGCAATGGCCTATCTGGTCAGCATCGCCAACCCCAAGGACGACCTCGCCACTCGCCGCATCCTAAATGTGCCCAAGCGCGGCATCGGCGACGTGAGCGAAACCCAACTGGCTGGCTTCGCTCAGCTCAACGACATGTCGGTGCGCGAGGCGCTCGACAGTGCCACCAAAATCGGGTTTGGCCCAAAGATTGCCACCGCCATGTCAAGCCTTGCCACCTTGCTCGACCAGCAGTCGGCCCGCCTTGAGACCGCGGCTCCGCACGAAATCTTGACCAGCATCCTGAATGATTCTGGCTATCTAGAGAGCCTGCGCAATAGTCGCGACCCACAAGATGAGGCCCGCGTTGAGAACCTAGAAGAACTCGTGGCCGTGGCAAAAGACTTTTCGCGCGAAAACCCAGACGGCCGCCTGCCTGACTTTTTGAACGAGGTGGCCCTGGTTGCCGCCGCCGACGACATCGACGACGAGTCGGGTTCGGTCTCGCTGATGACCCTGCACACCGCCAAGGGCCTAGAGTTCGACGCCGTGTTCTTGGCCGGCATCGAAGAGGGCCTGATTCCGCACCGCATGTCTTTTCTTGAGCCGGGCGGCCTAAACGAAGAGCGCCGCCTGTTCTATGTGGGCATCACCCGTGCTCGCAAAAAACTTCACCTGTCGCTCGCGCTCACTCGCACCACCTTTGGTGAATCCGATGCAGCCACCCCGAGCCGCTTCTTGCAAGAGATTCCGGCCAACCTGATCGACTGGCGTGATTCTGGTGCCCGCGCCGCCGGCTATCGGCCATCCATTGCCGATCAAATTGCGGCCCGTGCCAGTGGCGAGCAAATCGAGTTTCGCAAGCCAGCCAAAAAGTGGGATGGCGCGATCACTCAGGTGCGCAACAACGAGGGGCTGCAGTTGGCGGCTGGCGACATGGTTGAGCACGCCGAATTCGGGCGCGGCAAGGTGGTTTCGGTGGCCGGCGAGGGACCACGTCAAACCGCCGAGATTCACTTTGGTTCGCTCGGCAAAAAGCGCCTGCTGGTCAAGGTTGCGCCCATTACTGTGGTCAGCGAATAGCCCTAGCGGGGCTAAACTTGAGTTGTTCTAACAAACTCTTGAACGGAAATCACTTTGGATTTATTTGAGTATCAAGCGCGCGATTTGTTCGAAGCGCATGGCGTTCCAGTGCTGCAGGGCCTGATCGCCGACACCCCAGAAGAGGCCAAGGCAGCGGCCGCCAAAATCGGCGGAACCGTTGTGGTTAAGGCTCAGGTAAAGACCGGAGGCCGCGGTAAGGCCGGCGGTGT